>NZ_QGAJ01000005.1:0-416323 GCF_005233615.1 Pseudomonas sp. CFBP13528 | reverse complement strand
GCATATCGAGGGCTACAACACCGCGCTGGCAATGTACGAGTGGGTCACCACCGGCAAGGAACCGGCCAAATACACCGCCATGGACGAAGTGACCTTGATCACCCGCGCCAATTTCCAGGAAGAACTGACCAAGATCGGGCTGTGGAAATGACCGCTGCGGCCCTGCGTTTTGACGGTATCGGCAAAACCTTCCCTGGGGTCAAGGCGCTCGATGGCATCAGCTTCACCGCCCACCCGGGGCAAGTGCACGCCCTGATGGGCGAGAACGGTGCGGGTAAATCGACGCTGCTGAAGATCCTCGGCGGCGCCTATATTCCCAGCAGCGGCACGGTGCAGATCGGCGAGCAGACCATGGCCTTCAAGAACGCCGCCGACAGCATTGCCAGCGGTGTGGCGGTGATCCATCAGGAGCTGCACCTGGTGCCGGAAATGACCGTCGCCGAAAACCTGTTCCTCGGGCATCTGCCGTCGCGCTTTGGCGTGGTCAACCGCGGCGTGCTGCGCCAGCAGGCGCTGGCGTGCCTCAAAGGCCTGGCCGATGAAATCGATCCCGAGGAAAAGCTCGGGCGCCTGTCCCTGGGCCAGCGCCAATTGGTGGAAATCGCCAAGGCGCTGTCCCGTGGCGCCCATGTGATTGCCTTCGATGAGCCGACCAGCAGCCTCTCGGCGCGGGAGATCGACCGCTTGATGGCGATCATCACGCGCCTGCGCGATGAGGGCAAAGTGGTGCTCTACGTCTCGCATCGCATGGAAGAGGTGTTCCGTATCTGCAATGCGGTGACGGTGTTCAAGGACGGCCGCTTCGTGCGCACCTTCGAGGACATGAGCGCGCTGAGCCACGATCAGTTGGTGACCTGCATGGTCGGGCGCGATATCCAGGACATCTACGACTATCGCCCGCGCGAGCATGGCGACGTCGCCCTGAAGGTTGACGGCCTGCTCGGCCCCGGCCTGCGCGAACCGATCAGTTTCAATGTGCGCAAAGGTGAAATCCTCGGCCTGTTCGGCTTGGTGGGGGCAGGGCGCACCGAACTGTTCCGCCTGCTCAGCGGCCTGGAACGCGCCAGTGCCGGCAGCCTGGAGTTGTGCGGTGAGCCGCTGCAGTTACGCTCACCGCGCGATGCCATCGCGGCCGGCGTGCTGTTGTGCCCGGAAGACCGCAAGAAGGAGGGCATCATCCCGCTGTCCAGCGTCGCCGAAAACATCAACATCAGTGCCCGTGGCGCGCATTCGGCGTTCGGCTGGCTGTTGCGCGATGGCTGGGAAAAGGGCAACGCCGACGGGCAAATCAAGGCCATGAAGGTCAAGACGCCGAGCGCCGAACAGAAAATCATGTACCTGTCCGGCGGCAACCAGCAAAAGGCCATTCTCGGCCGCTGGTTGTCGATGCCGATGAAAGTGCTGCTGCTGGACGAGCCCACGCGCGGCATCGACATCGGCGCCAAGGCCGAGATCTACCAGATCATCCACAACCTCGCGGCCCAGGGTATCGCGGTGATCGTGGTGTCCAGCGACCTGATGGAAGTCATGGGCATTTCCGACCGCATCCTGGTGATGAGCGAAGGCACCCTCACAGGCGAGCTACCCCGCGAACAGGCGGATGAAGCACGGCTGTTGCAACTGGCACTCCCGCGTACGCGGGCTTGAAGAATTCGAGGGCACGGGTATGTCTCAGGTAAAAACGGCAAAAGGCTTCTGGCCAGGGTTCAATCAACGCAAGTTTCTCGACGACTGGGTGATGTTGTTGGCCGCCTTGGCCATCTTCGTGCTCAGTGCGCTGTTCATCGACAACTTCCTTTCGCCGCTGAACATGCGCGGGCTGGGCCTGGCGATTTCCACGGTGGGCATCGCCGCATGCACCATGCTGTTCTGCCTGGCGTCGGGGCATTTCGACTTGTCGGTGGGCTCGGTGATCGCCTGCGCCGGCGTGGTGGCGGGCATCGTGATCCGCGACACCGACAGCGTGATGCTCGGCGTGTCGGCGGCTTTGGCCATGGGCCTGGTGGTGGGGCTGATCAACGGCATCGTCATCGCCAAGCTGCGCATCAACGCGCTGATCGCGACCTTGGCGACCATGCAGATCGTCCGCGGCCTGGCCTACATCTTCTCCAACGGCAAGGCGGTGGGGGTGATGGATGAAGGCTTTTTCGTGTTCGGCAATGGCCAGCTGATGGGCGTGCCGGTGCCGATCATCATTACCGTGTTGTGCTTTGTGTTCTTCGGCTGGTTGCTCAATTACACCACCTACGGGCGCAACACCATGGCCATCGGCGGTAACCCGGAAGCGGCGCTGCTGGCGGGGGTCAACGTTGATCGCACCAAGATCATCATCTTTGCCGTACACGGCCTGGTCGGCGCACTGGCCGGGGTGATCCTGGCTTCGCGCATGACCTCGGGCCAGCCGATGATCGGCCAGGGTTTCGAGCTGACAGTGATATCGGCGTGCGTGCTGGGCGGGGTGTCGTTGAGCGGCGGTATCGGCATGATCCGCCATGTGATTGCCGGGGTGTTGATCCTGGCGATCATCGAGAACGCGATGAACCTGAAGAACATCGATACGTTTTACCAGTACGTGATTCGGGGTTCGATCCTGCTATTGGCCGTCATCATCGACCGCCTGAAGCAACGCTGACTCATGCCATGTGAGGACTAAATGTGGGAGGGGGCTTGCCCCCGATGGCGGTCTATCAGTAGACAGATGTGCAAGCTGACCCACCGCTATCGGGGGCAAGCCCCCTCCCACATTGGATGTCCTGTGTTCAGAAGGGCAGCTTTTGCCATAATGGCGCCGTTTTCGTACTTCCCAATAGGCCCGACATGCAGGAAAACGCTCACTCCCCCGTCAAAGACACCGCCCCCACCGGCACCCAGACCCTGCTGCGTGGCCTGGGCGTGGTGCAGGCGGTGGCGGCCGGTGCGCGGGATCTGAAAGAGATCGCCCGACGTATCGGTACCACCCGCAGCACCACCCATCGCCTGGCCAGTTGCCTGGTGGAGGAGCGTTACCTGCGTGTGGTACCCCAAGTCGGTTACCTGCTGGGGCCCAAGCTGATCGAACTGGGCTTCCAGGCGCGCGAAGAACTGCCGCTGGTAAACCTGGCCGTGCCCTACCTGGACGAGTTGTCGGCCCTCACCGGCGACACCATCCACCTGGCGATTCGCGAATACGACGAAGTGCTCTACCTGCACAAGAACCCCGGCCGCAATGGGCCGGAAATGCGCTCGCGGGTGGGCCATCGCATGCCGCTGGCGCGCACCGGCATCGGCAAGGCGTTGATGCTCGATGACAGCGTGGAGGAGTGGCAGCGCCTGTACGACGTCAGTCTGCCGGCGGGGGGCAAGAACCTGCAATGGCCGCAGCACCCCGAGCAGTCGTGGGCGCAGTTCGAGCAGCGCATGCATGAATACGTGGTGGGCGGTTATGCGTTCGATCTGGAAGACAACGAACCGTCGATCCGTTGCGTCGCGGCACCGGTGCGCGACGCCAGCCGGCGAATCGTCGCCGGCATCAGCATCGCCAGTACCGTGCCCTACATGCCGCTGGAGAAAATGGCCGAGCTGATCCCTGTGATCAAACAGGTCGCGGCTCGGCTGTCGGCACAACTGGGCGCGAAGGCCTGATCAGGCCTTCAGGGTCGCCATGTCGATGACGAAGCGATACTTCACATCACCGGCGATCATCCGTGTGTAAGCCTCGTTGATCTGGCGGATGTCGAGCATCTCGATGTCGCAGGTGATGCCATGCTCGGCGCAGAAGTCCAGGACTTCCTGGGTTTCGGCAATGCCGCCGATCAACGAGCCGGCCAGCACTTTACGGCCCAATACCAATTTGGCGGCATTGACGGGCGGGTCCACCGGCTCGATCAGGCCGACCAGGATATGCACGCCGTCAAAGCGCAGCACGTCGAGGTAGGGGTTCAGGTCATGCTGCACCGGGATGGTGTCGAGCAGGAAGTCGAAGTGCCCGGCGGCGGCTTTCATCTGCTCGGCATCAGTGGACACGATCACATGGTCGGCGCCCTGGCGACGGCCTTCTTCGGCCTTGCTCGCCGAGCGCGTGAACAGCGTCACTTCGGCGCCCATGGCCTTGGCGAACTTGATACCCATATGGCCCAGGCCGCCCATGCCGAGAATCCCGACCTTGTCACCGGCCTTCACGCCATAGTGCTTGAGCGGCGAGTAGGTGGTGATGCCTGCGCAGAGAATCGGCGCGGCGCTGGCCAGGTCGAGCTTGGCCGGGATCTTCACCACGAAGTGTTCGCTGACCACGATGCTGTCGGAGTAACCGCCCATGGTGTTGCTGCCGTCCACGCGGTCCGGGGTGGCGTAGGTCATGGTCGGGCCTTCGAGGCAGTATTGCTCGAGGTCCGATTTGCAGGCGTCGCAGTGGCGGCACGAATCGACCATGCAGCCCACGCCCACCAAGTCGCCGACCTTATGGGAGGTGACGCTGGCGCCAACCGCAGTGACCTTGCCGACGATTTCGTGGCCGGGCATCAGCGGGTAAACCGCGATGCCCCATTCGTTGCGTGCCTGGTGGATATCGGAGTGGCACACGCCGCAGTAGAGAATCTCGATGGCCACATCATCGGCGCGCGGGCTGCGGCGTTCAAACGACATGGGGGCGAGGGGAGTGGTGGCCGACTGGGCGGCGTAACCGATGGCGGTGTACATGAGGAAACCTCGCAAACGCATTGAAAAGTGAGGCGGTCCATTCTCCTCACCGACCCTGCAGGCGGCCATGGCGATTGCTCCGAGTCTCATGCCTAAAGCTCCGGAGGGGCAGCTAAATGCGGCAAGCTTCAAGCTGCAAGCTATAAACTGTAACCTGCTCACAGCTCACAGCTCACAGCTCACAGCTCACAGCTCACAGCTTGCAGCTTGCAGCTCACAGCTCACTGACCCCCACCCCCCCACCCCCCGAGAACCGCTTTTATGCTGTTGACCCGCCATCTCGACGCCAACGCCACTCTGGTTTCCTTGATTGAGGGGCTTGCGTCCCGTGACGGCTTTTCGCCGACTCACCTGCCGGGCGTAAAGGTGTTGCGCGCCAGTTGCGACGTGGCGCGTGGGCCGCAGATCTACGAGCCGAGCCTGATGTTCGTGGCTCAGGGCAGCAAGGTCGCCTATCTGGGTCCGCGTACGCTGGAGTACGGCGCCGGGCACTACCTGATCCAGGCCATGCCGGTGCCGTTCGAGTGCGAGACGTTTGCCATGGCCCCCGGGGCGCCTTTGCTCGGCGTGACGGTCGGAATTGATCGAGTGGTGCTGGGCGAGTTGGTCATGGCGATGGGCATGCAAGCCGGACCACCGCCGGCGGCGCAGACCCTGGAGTCGATGAGTTCGGTGGTGCTCGATGACGCCATGCGCGGGTGCGTCGAACGGCTGTTGCAATGCCTGCACGATCCGCTGGAGAGCCGGATCATGGGGCCGGCGCGGGTGCGCGAATTATTATTCACCGCGTTGCGTGGGCCACAGGCCGATGTGTTGCGTGCATTGGTGGAACAGCAAGGGCAGTTTTCGCGGATTGCCACGTCCCTGAACCACCTGCATGCCCATTACGCCGAACCGCTGAATATCGAGACGCTGGCCGGTTTCGCGCACATGAGTGCGTCAACCTTCCACGAACATTTCAAACGCTGCACGCTGTTGTCGCCGGTGCAGTATCTCAAGCGCTTGCGGTTACTCAAGGCCCAGCAGTTGCTGCTGGTCGACGGCATGGGTGTGGCGCAGGCGGCGCACAGCGTGGGGTATCAGAGTACGTCGCAGTTCAGTCGCGAGTACAAGCGTTACTTTCTGCGTAATCCTGGTGAAGAGCGGGCTGCCTGAATCTGCCGGGTAACCCCGCCAAGTGAACTGTTCGTCCATGGGGCTCGGTGTGCTTGCAATACCTGATGACTGCTCCGGCAGGGTGGTCGTGGAACTGCCCTCGCGCGTGTTGCACTCACGCTTGCATCAGGCGAATAAACGTCCTGGGACCCAGGAAGTATTCCACGTGAAAGTCCAGCCCCTCACTCATACGATTCTTGTAAGCACTCAACAATCCGTTGCTTCGCTGCCAGCACACACTGTAACCGCGGGAGAGGTCGACCGTGTGGTGGACACGACAGGGGATGTCGTAAAAAGCACGACATCCCTTCCTGATCCGAATCACGAACTTGATTTCTCCAAGCATGTGATTTACGGCTCGCTGGATGTAACGCCGCCCGGCCCGAGGTATACGTTTGGCGAGCGTGAACAGCGAATCGATGCCTATGCCGGTCGCGTCGTCGCGCAGCTCAAAACGATAGAAACTGGCGACGAAGGCCAAAGCAATATCAGGTTCCAGCACATTCGCCCGTTTTTGGAACCCGCAGGCTATTTCAGCGGTGGGTTGCTGGCGGCGGGGTACGACCCTCATCAAAAAATCACGGTGACGTTCAACTCGTATGTCAAGGAGCTCAATGGCGCCTCTCACTTGACTAATCAGGAGGAGCGCACCTACTTCGCATGGCAAATCGCAGCCGGCGCTTTGAAACACGATGAAGTAGCGCCGGGGGGCCAGTTGAATGCCCAGGGTATGCATATCAACGCGCAGGACAAAAATACGATCAAAGACCTCCAATCCCTGGGCAGCACACTTCAAGATCATTGGGAGCAAGAGGTATCCAGGCCGATGCGCGATCCCAACGGAGAACTCGCAAAGCGCTCTGGGAAAGCAGACGCCTATGTGGTCAAAGGGACGTTACAAGGCCTACGTGACGACGAGGCTGCCTTTAGCCAGCTTACGCTAGCGGGCCAGAAAGCTATCATTCGAACACTTGAAGCAAACGGGAACGTCGTTGTTCCAAATATATACGGCTACTCATTGGCAGGTTATGCCTTTGTTCCTTATGTTCAATATCACGGTGATTATGACCATCGGCCTAATGAAGGCCTGATGGTCGACTTGAGACACGGCACTGTCAGTGAATTGCACGCAGATGATGACTTTGCCAAATGGGCCGAAAGAAATCGCGCTCACGTAGTGAACAGTTTCAACGCCAGTGACCGCCAGGGTGGCGAAGATGCGCACTGGCCGAGGGCAGACTATGTTCTTGATACGCTCATTCACGGTAATAGCGTCACGTACCCAGGCCGAAAAAACTGGCTTGCGGATAAGGCCGTACCCGTTCGCGAGACATTCAATTACACGCAATCGAGAGACAGCGATTATTACTTGAAATTCGGCGATCTGAAGAGCGGCATTGCCCCTCATTTCCAGGCGGTTAATGCAAAAAACGCGATATGGGCCGACCAGACAGAGGTTTTTGGGGCGTCGCAACAGAACTGGAAGGCCGCCAAAGCGTTTTGGGGCAGTACTTTCGGTTACCTGCCCGTCATTGGGAATACCGGCAACATTGTCTTTGGGGTCCATGACGCCATTAATGGCATGACGCAAAACGATCGAGTTGGCGGCAGCGCCGCTGCAGTGATATCAGGGTTGCAACTGGTCCATGAAATTGCGACCGCGAGGGCAGACGCAGGGTTGGGAGAACCCTCGTTAACCAATAGCGCTCCCGTTCAACATTACCGCTGGAAAGTTAACTCACAGACAAGCGACCTGCAATTGCGGAGGGCGCCCAATGCGGGCTCGTCTTTTCCAGGCATGCGGGAAATCGAGTTGGGTGGCAGAACCTATTACGCCGCTCATGCACCGGATGCCGGCGACGGCACGCATTACGTTTTGCGTGTAGTCGATCCGCATGACCCCGACAAGTTGGCCAGTAGCGCAATTGTTGCCGCGCCTGATGCACAGGGTATCTGGCAGCGAAGAGGTGTCGTGGGCGGCGGTCTGGATGAACTTGAGGGCCGATTGAAAGACCCCGTCGGGTTTGGCTCCCGTGCGATGGTTTATGCCGACCCGGACGATGCCGACTATGTGATCAAAGTCACCTTCCCTCTGCCGACTGCCGAGCGCGTTGCCGATATGAAAAATGAGGTGGCGTTGTTCAACCGATATTATGGAGGGGAGCGCGCGACGTTCCTCGGCAGTAATGCAGCCGACACCGTTTCCTATATGCGTATGCCCAACGTGCCGGGAGAATCGCTGGAACAACTGATGGCGGGAGGGAAAGCCTTGCCTGAGGGCTTGTCGGCCAGCTTGTTGAATATGCTGGCTGAGTTGGAAAGCGCTGGTATTGCTCATAACGATTTGGCTGCAAGGAATATTCTTTACGACGCCAACACTCAGAAGTGTTTTCCGGTGGATTTTGGTTCGGCCAGGAAGGCAGGGGTGAACCTGGCGCAGTCCGATGACCGCTACAGTATTTGGAATCTGAGGGAGGAGATTCAACCGGATAACCAGTCTTTCGAGGAAATGGTTGAATTGTTGGAGTCGTTGAAGACGAATGCTGTCAGTTGAGCCGGTCGGCAATTCAAGACGCTGACAGCATTTGCTCCGGCCGAATCGAAGAGACCATCGATTCGGCCGGAGCAAGTGGGCCCATCAACCAGAGTGGAACCGTTACTCGCGGCGTTACATATTCGGGTAAGTCGGCCCACCCGCGCCTTCCGGGGTCACCCAGGTGATGTTCTGCGAAGGGTCCTTGATGTCACAGGTCTTGCAGTGCACGCAGTTCTGGGCGTTGATCTGGAAACGCTTCTCGCCGTCTTCTTTAGTCACCACTTCATACACGCCGGCCGGGCAATAACGCTGCGCCGGTTCATCGTAGAGCGGCAGGTTGGTGCCGATCGGGATGCTCGGGTCTTTGAGCTTGAGGTGGCACGGCTGTTCTTCTTCGTGGTTGGTGCCGGAGATGAACACCGAGCTCAGCTTGTCGAAGCTCAGCTTGCCGTCGGGTTTGGGGTAGTCGATCTTCTGGCTGTCCTTGGCCAGCTTGAGGCAGGCGTAGTCCGGCTTGGTGTCGTGCAGGGTGAAAGGAATCCTGCCGCCAAAAATGTTCTGATCGAGCCAGTTGAAGCCGCCGCCGATGATGGCGCCGAATTTGTGCACGGCCGGGCCGAAATTGCGGCTGGCGAACAGTTCTTCGTACAACCAGCTGGCTTTGAAGCTGTCGACGTACGCGGTCAGTTCGTCACCGCCTTCGGATTCGGCAAACAGGCGGTCGGCTACCGCGTCGGCTGCGAGCATGCCGGACTTCATCGCGGTGTGGCTGCCCTTGATCTTGGCGAAGTTCAGGGTGCCGAGGTCGCAACCGATCAGTGCGCCACCCTTGAATACCATCTTGGGCAGCGAGTTCAGGCCGCCTTTGCAGATAGCACGGGCGCCGTAGCTGACGCGCTTGCCGCCTTCCAGGTATTGGGCCAGCACCGGGTGATGCTTGAGGCGCTGGAACTCATCGAACGGCGACAGGAAGGTGTTGCTGTAGGACAGGTCCACGATCAGACCGACCACCACCTGATTGTTTTCCAGGTGATAAAGGAACGAGCCACCGGTGTTCTCGTTACCCATGATGTCCAGCGGCCAGCCGGCGGTGTGCACCACCAGGCCTGGCTGATGTTTGGCCGGATCGATTTCCCAGATTTCCTTGAGGCCGATGCCGTAGTGCTGGGCATCGGCGTCGCTGTCCAGGTTGAAGCGCTGGATCAGTTGTTTGCCGATATGCCCACGGCAGCCCTCGGCGAACAGCGTGTACTTGCCGCGCAGCTCCATGCCTGGGGTGTACAGGCCCTCTTTGGGCTTGCCTTCGCGGTCAACGCCCAGGTCACCGGTGATGATGCCGCGCACCACGCCATTTTCATCGAACAGCGCTTCCTGGGCGGCAAAGCCTGGGTAGATTTCCACGCCCAGGTTCTCGGCCTGCTGGGCCAGCCAGCGGCACAGATTGCCCAGGGAAATAATATAGTTGCCTTCGTTGTGCATGGTCTTGGGCACAAAGAAGTCGGGAACCCTGGTGGAGGTATCGCTGCTGCGCAGTACATAGATGTCGTCACGCACGACCGGCGTGTTGAGCGGGGCGCCCAGTGCTTTCCAGTCCGGGAACAATTCGTTCAGGGCGCGTGGTTCGAACACGGCACCGGAGAGAATGTGTGCGCCCACTTCGGAGCCTTTCTCGACCACGCAGACGCTGATTTCCTTACCGGCTTCGGCGGCCTTCTGCTTCAGTCGGCAGGCGGCGGACAGGCCCGCCGGGCCGGCGCCGACGATGACCACGTCGAATTCCATGTATTCGCGTTCCACAGGCTATCTCCTACTCAAGGCTCAACAGGCTTTTTTTCTAATGGGTGGAGGTTGGGCAGTGTCATGCTGCAACGGCACGACCCACCACTCTCTCTAGGTGGCGCATTATATCTACACCACTGGCAGCGTCCAATACAAACGTTTGTTTGAATTGCCCGCAGGCTAGGTAAATCAAAGCAACGCGGCTTATGACTGACCATTTTGCCGTATTGACCAGAATAGGCGTTCCGGTCAATATACGGTCGGTTTTGCGCTGACCGTAGGCAGACTGCAGGTTTCAAGAGCACGTCCAAAAGCAAGGCCGGTGACGCGCGCACAACGATGGCGTGCAGTTTACACGCTGCGATAAAGAATGACTTCTCAGTCACCCCTGACGAACGGTCATTACTTGCCCATCGCTGAGTCATCCACCGACGGTTTTGGAGGTGCCCTTGTGTGCCGATGAGCATCAACCGCCAGGTTCGCCTAGGCGACTTTCTTTTCACCGGAGAGTAACGAGGAATCCATGAAGGTTCTTGTAGCTGTCAAACGCGTTGTCGATTACAACGTGAAAGTTCGCGTCAAGGCGGACAATTCCGGCGTCGACCTTGCTAACGTCAAGATGTCGATGAACCCATTCTGTGAAATCGCCGTGGAAGAAGCCGTACGCCTGAAAGAGAAAGGCGTGGCGACCGAGATCGTCGTGGTTTCCATCGGCCCGACCACTGCCCAGGAGCAATTGCGCACCGCCCTGGCACTGGGCGCCGACCGCGCCATTCTGGTCGAGTCCGCCGAAGAGCTGACCTCACTGGCCGTGGCCAAGTTGCTCAAGGCCGTTGTCGACAAGGAACAGCCGCAGCTGGTGATCCTTGGCAAACAAGCCATCGACAGCGACAACAACCAGACCGGCCAGATGCTGGCTGCACTGACCGGTTACGGCCAGGGCACCTTCGCTTCGAAAGTCGAAGTGAGTGGCGACAGCGTTGCGGTCACCCGTGAAATCGACGGCGGCGCGCAGACGGTTTCCTTGAAACTGCCGGCCATCGTCACCACCGACCTGCGTTTGAACGAGCCGCGCTATGCGTCCCTGCCAAACATCATGAAAGCCAAGAAGAAGCCGCTTGAAGTGCTGACTCCGGATGCTTTGGGCGTTTCCACCGCCTCCACCAACAAGACCGTCAAAGTCGAAGCGCCGGCTGCACGCAGCGCGGGCATCAAGGTCAAGTCGGTGGCTGAACTGGTCGAGAAACTGAAAAACGAAGCGAAGGTGATCTGATCATGACTATCCTCGTAATCGCCGAACACGATAACAAGGTGCTGGCCCCGGCCACCCTGAACACCGTGGCCGCTGCCGCTAAAATCGGTGGCGACATCCACGTGCTGGTAGCGGGTCAGGGCGCTGGCCCGGTGGCTGAAGCCGCCGCGAAAATCGCTGGCGTGAGCAAAGTGCTCAACGCCGACAACGCCGCTTACGCGCATCAGTTGCCGGAAAACGTTGCGCCGCTGGTTGCAGAGCTTGGCGCCGGCTACAGTCACATCCTGGCTGCCGCCACCTCCAACGGTAAGAACATCCTGCCACGCGTTGCCGCGCAGCTGGACGTTGACCAGATCTCCGAGATCATCTCGGTCGAAAGCGCCGACACCTTCAAGCGCCCGATCTACGCCGGCAACGCCATTGCCACCGTGCAGTCCAACGCTGCGGTCAAAGTCATCACCGTACGCGCCACCGGTTTCGACCCGGTGGCCGCCGAAGGCGGTTCGGCCACCGTTGAAGCCGTTGCTGCTGCCCACGACGCCGGCACCTCCAGCTTTGTTGGCGAAGAGCTGGCCAAGTCGGACCGTCCCGAGCTGACCGCTGCCAAGATCGTCGTTTCCGGCGGCCGTGGCATGCAGAACGGTGACAACTTCAAGCACCTGTACGCCCTGGCCGACAAGCTGGGCGCGGCGGTCGGCGCTTCCCGCGCAGCCGTTGACGCAGGCTTCGTACCCAACGACATGCAGGTCGGCCAGACCGGCAAGATCGTTGCGCCACAGCTGTACATTGCCGTCGGTATCTCCGGCGCGATCCAGCATCTGGCTGGTATGAAAGATTCCAAAGTGATCGTTGCGATCAACAAGGACGAAGAAGCACCGATCTTCCAGGTGGCGGATTATGGCCTGGTGGCGGACTTGTTCGAAGCCGTACCCGAGTTGGAGAAGCTGGTCTAATCCAGTCGCTTCACTTATAAAGAGCCCGGTCTTGTGACCGGGCTTTTTTTTGACGTGTAGGAGCTCCTCGCCATGCAACTGCGTTCCCTGATCCCGCTGCTGGGCTTTACGCTGCTGCCGACCTTGTCGCTGGCGGCCGGCAAGTGCGAGCGCCTGGTCATTACCGGCAGCCCGGATGCACCGCCGTTGCTGTGGCGCGACCCGCAGGACCCGACTCACCTGATCGGCGCCACCGCCGATGTGCTGCAACACGTAGCCACGGACCTGGGCCTGAAGATCGACCTGCTTTACGGCGGCAAGCGCTCCCTGGCCCTGGACGAAGTGCGCAGCGGACGCATGGATATCCTCGCCGATGCGCCGTTGAATCTCGGCGAGCTGGAAAACCTCGACTACATACACCCGGCGTTGATGCAGATCGATTATCTGGTGTGGACGCGCAAGGACTCGCCCCTGGTCTACACCACCGCTGCCGATTTGCATGGCCATAAGGGCGCCGCCTCGGAGCGCGCTCGCCTGAGTGCCGGGTTTGATACCTTTGCCGGTGAGCAATTGACCTTGCAGCGTCTGCCCAGCCTGACGCCAGCCTTCCAGAAGCTGTTGCTGGGGGAGGTTGACTATGTACTCGCCAGCCGCTATTCCGGCATGGCGATGGCCCAGACCCTGGGCATGAACAATGACCTGATCGCGCGCGACATACCGATCGACCAGCCCGGCCTGTACCTGGCCATATCCCACAATTCGGCCTGCAATGATCCGTGGCTGCGCGGACAGCTGGCTAAAAAGATGACAGAATTGCCCGCGTCCGGTGCCGCGGAAGCCGCGTTGCAGCGCAATCTCGAGCGCTGGAAGGCGCAATTGCAACAACCCGTCGGTACCCCAACAAAGTAGGGATTTTCAGTGACTCTTCGACCTCTTTTCGCGGCCCTGGCCGTTGTCGCCCTGGCGGGATGTGCCACCGATCCTGCGCCGACCGAACAAATGCGCCTGACCCAGCAAGCCCTGGAGCAAGCCAACGCAGTCGGTGCCAATACCGATGAATCGCCCGAACTGAAACTGGCCGAAGAAAAATTCGCCAGAGCCCAAAGCAACATGGCCGACCAGTCCTACAAACATGCACGCATGCGCGCCGAACAGGCTGAGCTGGATGCGCGCCTGGCCGAGGCCAAAGTGCTGACCGGCAAGAGCCAGGAACAACTGAATGTGGTCAACACTCGCATCGCGCGCCTGCGCAAGCAGTTGCAGTTGGGAGAAGCCCAATGATCCGCAGTGTGAGTGTGGCGTTGCTGCTCAGCGCTGCGGCGCTGGGCGGCTGTGCCAGCCAGCCCAGTAGCGAGCAGGCGTTGCAACAGGCCGGCAGTGACTTTCAGTTGGTCAAGGAAGACGCCAATGTATTGCGTTTCGCGCCCAAGGATGTGATCCGCGCCGGGGAGTCCCTGGCGCGTGCCGATCGCCTGTCCAGCTATTGGGGCAGCGGCGCCGACGTGGTGCATTACGCCTACCTGAGCCAACGCTACAGTGCCATCGCCCGCGAACACACCGAGCAGGGACTGAACGCCGAGCGCCTTGCCAAACTCGAGTTGGAACGCCAGCGTCTGCAATTGGCCTTGCGTGAAAGCAAGTTGGCCAGCGTGCAGCAGCAGGGCAAGTGGGTCGAACAGCAAATCGCCAGCCTGACCACCCAGACCGACCGTGGCCTGGTGATGACCCTGGGCGATGTCTTGTTCGATACCGGCGAAGCCGAGTTGCAGAATTCGGCCAACCGTACAGTGTTGAAGGTCGTGCAGTTCCTGCAGCTGAACCCAAGGCGCAAGGTGCGTATCGAGGGCTACACCGATGATACCGGGGGCGAACGCGACAACCTGAACCTGTCCCGTGACCGTGCCCAGTCGGTGGCAGATGTGCTGATTGACCTGGGAATCGACGAAAAACGTATCCAGGTCGAGGGCTATGGCGACAAGTACCCAGTGGAGGCCAATGCTTCCGAACGTGGCCGTGCGCAGAACCGCCGGGTGGAAATTGTGTTCTCCGACGAAAAAGGCCAACTGGGCGCCGCTCGCTAAGCGCCCGGCGCAGATCAAAATGTGGGAGGGGGCTTGCCCCCCGATGGCGGTGGTTCAGTTGGAGCATTTCTGACTGACACACTGCTATCGGGGGCAAGCCCCCTCCCGCATTTCGTCAGGTGAACGCCCTTACAGTTTTTTCTGTCACTGCGGCCCGTGCTCGACTATTGTGGCAACTGTCCCCGTACACTTCTAAACTGTGCCGGTATGTTTCACACAAAAATAAAATGCCCGTGAAATCGAGTGCTGCGTCATGACCAATCTGTTGCTCTACCAACGTATTGCCCAGCAATTGGCTGAGGACATCCGGCGTGGTGTTTATCAGCCGGGGGAGCGCGTGCCTTCGGTGCGCAAGATGAGCTCCCAGCTCAACGTGAGCCATGCCACGGTGCTGCAGGCTTATGCCAACCTGGAAGATCAGGGGCTGATCAGGGCGCGGCCGCAATCGGGTTATTACGTGCACCAGACACCGGCACTCACGGCGCCGACGCCGGATATCGCGCGGGTTGAACGTCCGGGGTTGGTCACCCGCAGCAGCATCATCCAGCAAGTGCTGGTCGAGTCGCGGCGCGAAGGCGTATTCCCCCTGGGCGCGGCGGTGCCGAGTGTGGATTACCTGCCGGTACGGGCATTGCACCAGCAACTGGCCAAGGTCACGCGCTTCCAGAGCCCGCGCGCTTTCAGCTACATGTTCAGCCCGGGCTTTGAACCGCTGCGCCGTCAGGTGGCGATTCGCATGCGCGATGCCGGCGTGGTGGTGGACCCCAGCGAAGTGGTGATCACCCACGGCTGCGTCGATGCGTTGCAAATGTCCCTGCGCGTGCTGACGCGCCCCGGCGACCTGATCGCCGCCGAGTCACCGACCTATTACGGCTTGCTGCAACTGGCCGACCTGCTGGGCCTCAAGGTTATCGAGATCCCCAGTGACCCGGCCACCGGCATGAGCCTGGAGGCCCTGCAACTGGCCGCCAACCAGTGGTCGATCAAAGCGTTGGTGCTGACCACGCGCCTGAGCAATCCGTTGGGCGGGACCATGCCCGAAGAGCGGCAGAAACAGTTACTGCGCCTGGCCTCGGATTTCGATATCCAGATCGTCGAGGATGATATCTACGGCGAGCTGATGTTCGAACTGGGCCGCACCAAGGCCCTGAAAGCCTATGACCGTCTTGACCGGGTGATCTATTGCTCGAGTTTTTCCAAGACCTTGTCACCCGGCGTGCGCATCGGCTGGATGATTGCCGGCAAGTACCAGCAGGAAATCCAGCGTTTGCAGATGTTCAGCACCCATTCCGCGTGCAGCGTCACCCAGATGGGCGTCGCCGCTTACCTGGAGAATGGCGGTTACGACCGGCACCTGCGTTACATCCGCCAGGAATACCGCAAGAACCTCAGCGCTTTTCAACTGGCGGTGCAGCAGTATTTCCCCGAAGGCACACAGATGACACGCCCGACCGGCGGCTTTATTTTGTGGGTCAGTTTGCCAGGAAGGGTCAATACCCAGGAACTGCACGTGCGCGCCCTGCAACAGGGCATCAGTATCGCGCCGGGGCTGATTTTCAGTAATACGGAGCAGTTCAACCACTGTATCCGGCTCAATTGCGGCACCCCGTGGAACCGCGAGGCAGAGCGCGCGCTGATGACCCTGGGCATGCTTGCCAGCCAGTTGTGCCAGGAGACGGCGGCGGGCTTTTGAGCGGGGCAATGGGGACAAGATTGATCTGCGTGCTTGTCATGCCCCGCACAACAAGCGAGCATATGGCCTTCTGCCGTTAATGCTGTTGGCGATATGACCTCTATTTTTCGCGCTGTCTGGATGGTTGGCTTGTTAAGCCTATGCAACGTTGGCACTGCGCTGGCGGCGTCGCCCGTCACGCAATCCCAGCCTGGCGCAAGCGCCGAGCAGAATGCTGCTGCGCAAAAACCGGCAGCGGTAAAGAAAGCGCCACAGACGAAGAAAAAAACCGCCAAGTCAAAAAAGCGCGCACCGATTGCGAGCAAGTCCAAGTCCGCTCGTGAAGTCGCCCAGACCAAACTGCCACCGGCACAGTTGGACCTTTCCCTGCCATCGGACATGGTCAGGCTGTTGCAACCCATCGGCACCATGCCCAAACCCAAGAGCGTGCCGTTATTGCCGCCCATGTTCGGTGACAAACCTTCCGACAACAGCGCGTTTCAAATCAATGGCCGCTTGCTCAGCAACGAGATGAAGCTGCAATTGCGCAACGAAGAACGGCGTGATGTTGAAGGTGCCGCGCTGGATTTCGAATTCAAGCAATAAACGTTCTATCCCAGTGACCCATGGCCCCGACCATCTGTCGCAGACTGGTCAGTCACCTTGGTTTTGTGCGAAAAACCCCTGTTGGACCATTTTAAAACGGCTGTTTAAGGGCGTACTCTAGCCCGGCCATCCCATTGAGTCGTCGAGGACCTGCTGGTCATGAAATGCCGTGAAGGCTGTGGCGCCTGCTGCATCGCTCCCTCCATCAGTTCGCCGCTGCCGGGAATGCCCCAGGGCAAACCTGCCGGCGTTCGCTGCCTGCACTTGTCGGTCGAACAACTGTGCCAGTTGTTCGGTCAACCGGAGCGGCCGGCGGTGTGCAGCGATTTCAAGGCAGATATCGACGTCTGCGGCACCGACCAGACCGACGCGATCCGCTTGATCGGCTGGTGGGAGCAGATGACGGCGGCTTGATGGGCTTTACTATCGGAACTTCAACAATAAGGAATACATCGATGGGTTCGCTGAAACGAATGGCTGTGGTCTGCGGTTTTACAATGATGTTCGCTGGCGCCGCCCAGGCCGAGGATTGGCAAGTGGCCAAGGACGAGGACGGGATCAAGGTATCCCTGAGTGAAGTGGCCGGTTCCAAGTACAAGGCCTATCGCGGGGTGACGGTGATCAAGGCACCCGTAGCGAAGATTGTTGCGCTGCAGGAGGATGTAGCGGGCGCCTGCAAGTGGATTCATGAGTGCAAATCGCAAAAGCTCGTCGACAAGAAAGGCGATGAGGCCTGGACCTACACCCAGTTCAAGGCGCCGTTCCCGGTGACGGACCGTGATTCGTATATCCATGTCACCACCACCAAGTCCGCTGACGGCACCGTCACCCGCAAACTGGAAGGCGTACCGACCTACAAGCCCGAAGAAAAAGGCTATGTTCGAGTCGCCCAGGTGGAAGGTGCCTGGACGCTGGTGCCCAAAAGCGCCAACGAAACCGAAGTGACCTACCAAGTGCACACCGAGCCAGGCGGCAGTGTGCCATCGTGGTTGGCCAACAAGTTTGTGGTGGACGCGCCGTTCAACACCTTGAAAGCCCTGAAGGAACACGCCGAGAAGTAAACGCGGCGAATCCTGTGCCTCCTGTCTTGAGTGGAACGTTTGGTAAACCCTCAAGGTCCAGATAGATGTGAGCCCACACATGGGTTTTATCGAGGAGGCACCGATGCCGAAGTGGAACATTTCTTTCATCAATGACCGTGGTGAGCCGGTAGTCGAGCAATTTGACTGCGATCATGAGCCGACGCTGGAAGAGGCTGCACAGATGGTGCGGGTACGCGTGTCGCCGGTATTGGAAAAGTTGGACCTCAACGATCTTGCCGATCGTGTTCCCGAGCCGACGGTCAAGAGCTTGCACGACCAAAATGGTATCAAAGACCTCAAGGTCGAACCCGCCGCCTGAATATTCCCTATACGCCATCCTTGCGCCTCTGGTGCAGCTGGTAGCTTCGCGCTACTCTGCAATCGAGATCAGCGAATCAATCGCTAAGGTCTGGTCTTGTCAGCTACATGCTTGTTTTCCTGCGGTCGTCATTGCCGTGGTACCCGCGCCAGTAGCGCGCGGGCTTCAGGAAGCACGGAAAGTCTATCCATCAGTCTGAGGAGGACGTTTCATGAGCACAGCCTATCAAGAAGACATCAGCACCAACGTTCTGCGTCGCATGAAAGAAGGCGGCTTCGACTTCTCACGCTTTCACCCCATCGAGTTCTACGCCATTTTTCCTGATGAAGAACGGGCGCGCAGGGCTGCGGGTCGATTTCGTGGAGAATCGCTGAACGCCCAGGTCAGTGCACGCGACGACGGTGCCTGGTACCTGGAACTGAGCAAAATCATGTCTGCAACCTACGACGGTATAGGAGACTTCGAGCAGGACTTTGAGGCAGTGGTAGAGCCGCTTGGCGGGATCATCGAAGGCTGGGGCGTCAAGCAGGAGGTGCGTGGGTTACCCATGTAACGTTTATGAGCAACACAGCGCATCGGCTGACCTTTGGGTCGGCCGATTTTGTTTGGGCTGCCGTAAGTGTTCGGCACTTGCATCGCGCTGTGCGTGCACCCAAAAAAAAGCCACCCGAATAGGGTGGCTGAAAGGGAAGATCGAGGAGCTGATCAATACACGAGTTGACACGGTACTGGCTGTGCAGAGGGTTTAGCTGTAGGACATGTCCTTTTCAGCTGATGGAGACGATTATCCGCAGGTGTAGGCGGGCAGTGAAATCAACTCTGACTATGCTGTTGATAGTCAGAGGTCGCATTGCCATGAAGCGTGCGTCCAGGCTCCGGTCATGCCGCGCACCAGGACGGTGCAGTGAAAATTCCCGGATTGTGCAGCTTTTTGATTTTTAAGTGTTTATGCCGCTGGCACGGGCCTTGCGAAGGTCCTTGCGTCCGGGTGACAAGGAGTACGGCATGATTCGCACTTATTACGATGAAATGTACGATGGAGCAGGGCAGGTCCGGCCTCATTACCGCTTGTTCGCCCGCTGGTTGGCCGACACCCCTGCTGAACTGCTGGCCCAGCGTCGGCGCGAGGCTGACTTGCTGTTCCATCGTGCAGGGATCACGTTCACGCTGTATGGGGACGAGCAGGGGACCGAGCGCTTGATTCCCTTCGACACCATCCCCCGCAGCATCCCGGCGAGCGAATGGCGGACGGTCGAGCGCGGCTGTATCCAGCGGGTCAAGGCGCTGAACATGTTCCTCGCCGACCTGTACCACGAACAACGCATCATCAGGGCCGGGATCATTCCAGCCGAACAGGTACTGGCCAACGAGCAATACCAGTTGGCGATGCAGGGCCTGGACCTGCACCGTGATCTGTATGCCCACGTCTCCGGGGTCGACCTCGTTCGCGATGGCGACGGCACGTACTACGTACTGGAAGACAACTTGCGTACGCCGAGCGGCGTCAGCTACATGCTCGAAGACCGCAAGATGATGATGCGCCTGTTCCCGGAGCTGTTCGCGGCCCAGCGTATCGCGCCGATTGATCATTACCCCAACCTGTTGCTCGACACCCTGAAAAGCGCCAGCCCCCTGGATAACCCCAGCGTGGTGGTGCTGACCCCGGGGCGCTTCAACAGTGCGTTTTTCGAGCATGCCTTCCTCGTCAGGGAAATGGGCGTGGAGTTGGTCGAAGGCGCCGATTTGTTCGTGCGCGATGATCGCGTGTTCATGCGCACCACCGACGGGCCCAAAGGGGTGGACGTGATCTACCGCCGTCTCGATGATGCATTTCTCGACCCGCTGGCCTTCAACCCGGCCTCGATGCTCGGCGTGCCGGGCCTGCTGGCCGCCTACCGCTCGGGCAATGTCGTGCTGGCCAATGCCATCGGCACCGGGGTGGCGGATGACAAATCGGTCTACCCCTTCGTCACCGAGATGATCCGTTTTTACCTGGATGAAGAACCGATCCTGCAGAACGTTCCGACGTTTCAATGCCGTAAGCCCGACGAATTGTCCCACGTCCTGGCCAACTTGCCCGAGTTGGTGGTCAAGGAAACCCAAGGCTCCGGCGGCTACGGCATGCTGGTGGGCCCGGCGTCCACGGCGGCGGAAATCGAAGCCTTCCGCGCACGCATCAAGGCCAAGCCCCACGCCTACATCGCCCAACCCACCCTGTGTTTGTCCACCTGCCCGACGTTTGTTGAAAACGGCATCGCCCCACGGCATATCGACCTGCGCCCGTTCGTGCTGTCCGGCAAGGAAACCCGCGTAGTGCCCGGCGGCCTGACCCGCGTGGCGCTGCGCGAAGGTTCGCTGGTGGTCAACTCGTCCCAGGGCGGCGGCACCAAAGACACCTGGGTGGTCGAGGATTGATCTGTGTTGCTTAAAAACTGTTCCCACCTGGAGGCGGCATGAGACTCTCCATCAGCCACGAAACCACCTACCACTACGAAGATCAGGTGCGCGCCAGCATCCAGTATCTGCGCCTGACGCCCCACGACAGCGAGCGCCAGCACGTGCTCAGCTGGCAGCTCGACCTGCCGCGCCCTGTGCGGGCGCAACTGGACCCGTTCGGCAACATCCTGCATGTGCTGACGCTGGACGAACCTCACGACTCCATCATTATCGGCGCCCGTGGCCAGGTGGATATCGACGAGCTGCTCGAGGCCGAACACGAGAGCCAATCGGCCTTCCCGTTCCTGCGCTGCACGCGCCTGACCGAGCCCGACGAAGCCCTGCGCAGTTTTGCCCGGCAGCACTGCCATCAGCGGCGCGACCGCACGGCCTTGATCGACCTGATGCAGGCCTTGAACCAATCGATGCGCTACACGCCGGGCGCCACCCAAGTCGACACCTGCGCGGCCGAAGCCTTCGCCGGCCACGCGGGCGTCTGCCAGGACCATACCCATGCGTTCCTGGCCTGCGCGCGCAGCCTGGGCATTGCGGCGCGATATGTATCAGGGTATTTGTACACCGAAGACAGCACGCACCTGGCCAGCCATGCCTGGGCCGAAGCCTGGCTGGACGACGCCTGGTACAGTTTCGATGTGACCAACCAGTTGGCCCGGCCGGAGCGGCACTTGAAGCTGGCCGTGGGCCTGGACTATCTGGACGCCTGCCCGGTGCGCGGCATGCGCCGTGGGGGCGGGCATGAGCAGATGCATGCCAAGGTGTTTGTGGCGCCGACCCCGTTGATTTCGGTTCAACAGCAATAATCAGCGACCTGATAATGCAATTCCAATGTGGGAGGGGCTTGCCCTGATACCGTCTGTAGGAGCGAGCAAGCTCGCTCCTACAATGGGTATTAGGGCTTGCCCCCTCCCACATTTGATCTGTGTAAGCCTCAAGGCTTCTGCTTGCGCCCCGCCATATGCTGCAAGTACGCCACCAGCAGATCCAACTCGGTGTCCGGCAACACGCTGGTCGCAATCGCCGGCATCTTCGCCTGCGGCCAGTGCCTCAGACTTTGTGGGTCACGAATGTAACGCTTGAGGAAATCGCCGCTGAAATACTCGGTGGGGTTGTAGGGAATATTCAGATCCGGCCCCACTTGTGCATCACCGGCACCGTTCAGGCGATGGCAGGCCAGACAGTTCTTCTGAAACAGCGCAAAGCCTTGATTGACCGGGTCATCCGCCGGCAACTCAGGGTCGGGTAACAGTGCGGGGAAACGCTCGGCGACCGTCTGTAATTGCTTGATCCTGGAAATCTGGAACGGCCACTGCTCCGGGCTGACACGCCCTGCCTGCGGGTCGGTCCACACCAGATAGAACGGCCCGGCGCTCGGTTTGCCTTGCGCCAGGGCGGGCCAGGGGTGGGCCGGGTCTTCCACCGCGAGCCAGGCGCGGGCGCCGTTTTTTTCCAACAGCGGCGCGGCGGCCAGTTCGGCGGCAAAACCGTCAAGGGCGACCGCTTGCAGATGGCTGCCAGGTGTCAGGCCCGGCAGTAGCGCCGCCAGGGGCACTGCGCGATAGGTCATGGTGCGCTTATAGGAAACATCATCGACAATCTGCACCGTCTGCGCGTCGGGGTGTTTGAGCAGGTCCGTGGTCTGCCAGGTCTTGCTGGCGTGGTCCAGTTCAACGGTCAATTGCGCCGCCCACGCGGGCAAGGCCAGCAGCACGGCAACAAAGGCGAGGATCAATTTCAAGGGGGAGCCCGGGTTTGAAGTGGCGAGAGAGGCACGATACCTCAAATCCGCACGCAAAAAGACAGCCCCCGCAGCGGGACCGCTATACGCATTGTCCCGGCAGGTGCTGCCAAAAGCTGCAATCCCGATGCTGTGGGTGCACGCAACAGGTAGCGTGCGTCGTCACCCGATAACCTTGGTTAAATTGGGCAAGATCAGAATCAGTGTGGTGGCGAACAGAATAAGTCCCGCCTGACGTACTTTCGAATGTTTGAACATGGCTGACTGCCTTTTGTTGTTATTCCTGAGCGTCAAATGCGTGCCGGTTAATTCAGTATCGCGATCTGGCGTGACACTTTTCTTACAGCCGCTCCAGCAAAACCCGGCAGCAGCTTCTTACAGATTCCACCTTAGAGCCCTCGTTCTTCGGCGCATAGATCCATTTCATATCAACTCATTACGTTTCCTGCTTAAAACGGCATGAGGCCTAGTGCCATCCTGGCGCCAACCCCAAGGCTAGACAGCTAAAACGATTAACCCGGGGTTTCCCATAGCTGCCTACCGTTCGTCCGAGCGAGGGGGTCAAAAGCATTGAGCGCATCCGTCATTGAAACCGTGTCAATCGGGCCTAAGGTAAGGGCATACGCCCATTGTGGTCCGAGGACATCATGACCCAAGCTTTGATCTTTGATGCGATACGCACGCCCCGTGGCAAGGGCAAGGCCGACGGCGCGCTGCACAGCGTCAAGCCGGTGAACCTGGTCGCCGGCCTGCTCACCGCACTGGCGCAGCGTAGCGACCTCGACACCCGCCAGGTGGATGACATCGTCCTCGGGTGCGTCACCCCGGTGGGCGATCAGGGCGCCGATATCGCCAAGACTGCCGCGCTGGTCGCGGACTGGGACGTCAGCGTCGCCGGTGTGCAGATCAACCGCTTCTGCGCCTCGGGCCTGGAGGCCGTAAACCTGGGGGCGATGAAAGTACGCTCCGGTTTTGAAGACCTGGTAGTGGTCGGCGGCGTCGAATCCATGTCCCGCGTGCCGATGGGCAGCGACGGTGGCGCCTGGGTACTTGACCCGCAAACCAACCTGCACAGTCACTTCACGCCTCAGGGAATTGGTGCCGACCTGATCGCTACCCTGGAAGGCTTCACCCGCCAGGACGTGGATACCTTTGCCCTACAGTCCCAGCAGAAAGCCGCCAGGGCGCGGGCAGACGGTTCCTTCAACAAGTCGCTGATCGCGGTGCAGGACCAGAACGGCATCGTGCTGCTGGCCCATGACGAATTCATTCGCGGCGACTCAACCCTTGAGGGCTTGGGCAAGCTCAAGCCCAGCTTCGAGATGATCGGCCAAATGGGCTTTGACGCCACCGCACTGCGGGTCTACAGCCATGTGGAACGCATCCACCATGTGCACACGCCGGGCAACAGCTCCGGCATCGTGGACGGCGCCGCGCTGATGTTGATCGGCTCCGAGGCCAAGGGCCGCGAACTGGGCCTGCAGCCACGGGCGCGCATTGTCGCCACGGCCGTCACCAGCACCGACCCGACCATCATGCTCACCGGCCCTGCACCGGCGACCCGCAAGGCGCTGGCCAAGGCCGGGCTGCGCATCGAGGACATCGACCTGTTCGAAGTTAACGAAGCGTTCGCGGCGGTCGTGCTCAAATTCATCAAGGACATGGGGATCGACGCCGCCCGCGTCAATGTCAATGGCGGCTCGATCGCCATGGGCCACCCTTTGGGCGCCACCGGCTGCGCGATCCTCGGCACCTTGCTCGATGAGCTGCAAGTGCGTCGGCAGCGCTACGGCCTGGCCACCCTGTGTGTCGGCGGTGGCATGGGCATCGCCACCATCATCGAACGCCTCTGAGCCCAAGGACACTGTCATGACCGACGCCATTCGTTACGAAAAAGGCCGGGACCAGATCGTGGTGCTGACCCTCGACATGCCCGGCCAAAGCGCCAACACCATGAACGCGGCCTACCGTGAGGCAATGGCGGCCACCATTGCGCGCCTGGAGGCGGAAAAGGACACCCTGGCCGGGGTGATCATCACTTCGGCCAAGAAAACCTTTTTTGCCGGTGGCGACCTCAATGAGCTGATCCAGGTCGACAAAGCCCACGCCAAGGCGTTCTACGCCGACGTAGGCGTGTTGAAGGCGCAACTGCGCAGCCTGGAAACCCTCGGCAAGCCGGTGGTGGCCGCGATCAATGGTGCGGCCCTTGGTGGTGGCTGGGAGATTTGCCTGGCCTGTCATCACCGCATCGCGCTGGACGACACGTCCGTGCAGCTCGGCTTGCCGGAAGTCACTTTGGGCCTGCTGCCGGGCGGTGGCGGGGTAGTGCGCATGGTGCGTTTGCTGGGTCTGGAAAAAGCCCTGCCGTATCTGCTGGAAGGCCAGAAAGTGCGGCCGGCGCAGGCATTGCAGGCGGGCCTGATCGATGAAGTGGCGGCAGATCGCGATGAGCTGCTGGCCAAGTCGCGCGCCTGGATCCTGGCTAACCCGCAGGCCAGGCAGCCGTGGGACAACAAGGGCTATCAGATGCCCGGGGGCACGCCGTCAAACCCTAAAGTCGCGCAGATGCTCGCCATTGCGCCGTCGATTCTGCGCAGCAAGACCCAGGGCTGTTTCCCGGCGCCGGAGAAAATCCTCTGCGCCGCCGTGGAAGGCGCCCAGGTGGATTTCGACACCGCGCACCTGATCGAAACCCGCTATTTCACCGAGCTGGTGACCGGTCAGGTGGCGAAAAACATGATCGGCACGTTCTGGTTCCAGCTCAATGAAATCAACGCCGGCGGCTCACGACCACAAGGTTGTGCGCGGTCTGTGACGCGCAAGGTCGGCGTACTCGGCGCCGGCATGATGGGGGCGGGCATCGCTTACGTCAGTGCCTGTGCGGGTGTCGACGTGGTGCTCAAGGACATCAACCTGGCCGCTGCCGAGAAGGGCAAGGCCCATTCGGCGGCGTTGCTGGACAAGAAAGTCAGCCGTGGGCAACTGACCGCCGAGCAGCGGGAAACCATCCTGGCGCGGATCCACCCTACAGAGGATGACGCCGACCTGGCCGGCTGTGATTTAGTGATCGAAGCGGTGTTTGAAGACCGCGAACTCAAGGCCAGGGTATCGGCCGCCGCGCAACGCGTGGTCGGTGCAGACGCGGTGATCGCGTCCAACACCTCGACATTGCCCATCAGCGGCCTGTCGAGCGCGGTGCCCGACCCTGGCAAATTCATCGGCCTGCATTTCTTCAGCCCGGTGGACAAGATGCCCCTGGTGGAAATCATCAAGGGCGCTCACACCAGTGACGAAACCCTGGCGCGGGGTTTCGATTTCGTACTGCAAATCAGGAAAACCCCGATTGTGGTCAACGACAGCCGCGGCTTCTTCACCTCGCGGGTATTCGGCACGTTCACCAACGAAGGCATCGCCATGCTCGGCGAAGGCGTGGCCGCGCCGATGATCGAGACCGAAGCGCGCAAGGCCGGTATGCCGGTAGGGCCGCTGGCGGTGTCCGATGAAGTGTCCCTCAGCCTCATGAGCCATATCCGACAGCAAACCGCCAAAGACCTGCAAGCGCAGGGCAAGGCAGCGCCGACCCATCCGGCGACGGCGGTGATCGATCTGCTGGTCAACGAACACAAGCGCACGGGCAAAGCCGCGGGGGGCGGTTTCTATGACTATCCGGCAGGCGCCCGGAAGCACCTGTGGCCCGAACTCAAGACGCGGTTCGAACAGCCCGATAAACAGATTTCGCCCCAGGATGTGCGCGACCGTCTGTTGTTTATCCAGGCCATCGAAACCGTGCGCTGTGTGGAGGAGGGCGTGTTGCTGTCCACCGCCGAGGCCAATATCGGTTCGATCTTCGGCATCGGCTTTGCGGCGTGGAGTGGCGGCGCGCTGCAGTTTATCAACCAGTACGGCCTGAACGATTTTATCGCCCGGGCGCGCTATCTGGCCGAGCAGTACGGAGAGCGTTTCGCGCCACCGGCGTTGTTGCTCGAGAAAGCGGCACAAGGCGCAACCTTTTGCTGATCAACCAGGGGCTTGCTTTGCATGTACCTTTCAAGGCACGCTCTGGGGTGTTCAATATTCCCATCGCCGTGTCAGGTATTTTTTATGTCGCTACGCGTCTGCATCCTGGAAACCGATATCCTGCGTCCTGGCCTGATCGATCAGTACCAAGGCTACGGGCAGATGTTCAAGCGCCTGTTCGCCAGGCAGCCGATTGCCGCCGAGTTTGTGGTGTACAACGTGGTGCAGGGTGAATACCCGCCGGATGACGAAGTGTTTGACGCGTACCTGATTACCGGCAGCAAGGCAGACTCGTTCGGCACCGACCCATGGATCCAGACCCTCAAGACCTACGTGCTGCAGCGCTATGAGCGCGGCGACAAGCTGTTGGGTATCTGCTTCGGCCACCAGTTGCTGGCGTTGCTGCTCGGTGGCAAGACCGAACGCGCCAGCCAGGGCTGGGGCATGGGCATCCACGATTACAAACTCGATGCCAAGGCGCCCTGGATGAGCCCGGAAGTGCCGCAGCTGACGCTGTTGATCAGCCATCAGGACCAGGTCACCACCTTGCCGGAAAATGCCACGGTCATCGCCTCGAGTGAGTTTTGCCCCATCGCGGCGTATCACATCGGTGACCAGGTGTTGTGCTTCCAGGGCCACCCGGAATTTGTTCAGGACTATTCCCGCGAATTGCTCGAGATTCTTCAGACAACCCTGGGCGAAAAGGTCTACACCAACGGCGTGGCCAGCCTTGAGCGCGACCACCACGGTGCGACCGTGGCGGAGTGGATGATGCGCTTTGTGGCGCACACACCTAAAGCCATCCCGAACGCTTGAAGCTTGCCCACAGGCTGGTGCAGCCCACCGCAATAAACCCGAGCACTGCAAAGTAGCCGTAGTGCCATTGCAGCTCGGGCATGTTCTGGAAATTCATCCCATAAATCCCCGCCACCGCCGTGGGGAACGCGAGGATCGCCGCCCACGCGGCGAACTTGCGCTGCACCACACTCTGGCGTGAGGCCTCCAGCAGGACGCCGAGCTCGATGGTCTGGCTGGCAATGTCGCGCAGGGTGGTCAGGTCTTCCATTTGCCGCGTGACGTGGATCTGCACGTCACGGAAGTAGGGGCGCATGTTCTTGTCGATAAACGGAAAGCTCAGCTTCTGCAATTCCTGGCTGATTTCCACCATCGGTGCCACGTAGCGCTTGAGCCGCAGCACGTCGCGGCGCAGGCCGTGGAGGTTCTGGATATCGCGCTCGCTCAGGGAACTGCACAGCACATTGCGCTCCAGTTCATCGATCTCGGCGTGGATCGCTTCGCTGACCGGCTGGTAGTTTTCAGTGACGAAATCCAGCAAGGCATAGAGTACGAAATCTTCCCCATGCTCCAGCAACAACGGACGCGCCTCACAGCGCTGGCGCACAAAACCGTAGGACGCCGAATGCCCGTTGCGGGCGGTGATGATGTAGCCATTGCCGGCGAAGATATGGGTCTCGATAAACTCCAGCTTGCCGTTCTCGCGCACCGGTGAGTACGTGACGATAAACAGCGCGTCGCCGAAGGTTTCCAGCTTCGGGCGGCTGTGTTTTTCCATGGCGTCTTCGATCGCCAGTTCATGCAGGTTGAACTGGCGTTGCAGGTTGTTCAGTTCCTGGGCGCTGGGTTCTTCCAGGCCGATCCACACAAAGTGGCCGGGTTTGGCGGCCCAGGCCGCACCTTCGTCGAGGGTGATATCCGTGACTTTCTTTCCGGCGCTGTAGACGGCGGCCGCAACGACTCTACCCATGGTGCTGATCACTTCTTATCAATAGGACAGAGGTTGGGCAGCTTAGCGTGAATGGCGTTCCGTTGTGGCTCACAAAGACGCAGGCGCTCCAGCGCTTTGCAGCTCGCGATCCATCTGCGCAATGCACGCATCCATCTGCGCCTGGCACGCCTGCATCAACGCCGGAACGTCGTCCGCCGTCATCCCCACAGTAGGAATCGGCGCCAACGAACGTATGAGCACCTCGCCACTGTTCCAGCGATTAAGTCGCATATGCGTGACGTAATTACTGACACACACCTGCACGATCGGCACACCGGCCGCAATCGCCATATGGAACGCGCCCTTTTTGAACGGCAACAAACCCTTGCCCAGGTTGCGCGTGCCTTCCGGAAATACCCAGATGGACGTGTCTTCATGCTGCAGGGTGCGGGTCGTGGTGAGCATTGCACGGCGTGCCTTGTGCGCATTGCCGCGGTCGATCAGCACATTGCCGGCCAGCCAGAACAACTGGCCGAACAACGGCACCCACTTCAGGCTCTTTTTGGCGATGCATACCGTGCGATGCGGCACCACGGTGCCCAGCACGAACAGATCATAGTTGGACTGATGGTTGGCGATCACCACGCAGGTACCGGGCTTGTTGCGCAGTGAGTCGACATCCTTCATCACCTTCAAGCGCAATATCCACATGGCGGGCAGTGCATAGAGGCGCGCGCAGAGGCGACTGTTGTCAGGATTGAACGGGCGGCATACCCCTATAAGCACGCCCACTATCCCGGCGAGCATAAAGTGCAGGCCCATCAACAACATACGTAACAGAAAAAGCATCGACACGACCCATCGGGACAAAAGGTGGCGCAGTGTACGGATGTGCACTGTATTCGGCAATTGCCCCTAAAGACGTAGGAGATGGGCGATGTTTAAGCGCATGTTTCAACATAGGTCGATAACGCCTGTTTAGAGCGGCGCAGGCTGTTTCGGCTTTGGCTGTAAGAAAAAGCCCGACTCAAGGTCGGGCTTTGGCACGGCAGGTTCAGGCATTACATCAGCACGTGACCTTGATCCTGGATAATTGCATCGTCCAACGCCTCCAGCAGCGCCTTGCGCACCTTCAGCTTGGTCTGCTTGTGCGCGTTCATATTGATCTTCTTCAACTGCCGCGCCGCTTCCAATGCCGCCGCGTGCAATTCTTCCGGCGCCACCACCTTGTCGAGGAAGCCCGCCTGCAAGGCGCCTTGCGGGTCAAACATCTCGGCATTGATCACCGAGCGATGAAACGCCGATTTGCGCAGACGATCGCGCGCCAACTCGATACCGGCGTGGTGCATGGTCATGCCGATCGCCACTTCATTGAGGCCAATGCTGAACGGGCCATCAACGCCAATCCGATAATCCGCCGACAGCAGCAGGAACGCGCCCTTGGCCACAGCATGCCCAGGGCACGCCACGATCACCGGAAACGGATGCGACAACAGGCGCCGCGCCAGCGTCGAACCGGACGTCACCAGGCCGATGGCCTCTTTGGGGCCGGCCGTCATCACTTTCAAATCATAACCACCCGACAGAATCCCCGGCGTGCCCGTGATGACCACCACTGCCCGATCCTGCTCCGCCTGATCCAGCGCCGCATTGAACGCACTGACCACTGCCGGAGAAATGGCATTCACTTTGCCGTTGCTCAGGGTCAGGGTCGCGATACCGTCTTCGAGGTGGTAGGCAATCAACTCACTCATGACGCGGTTCCTTATAGGGCTTGTTATGGAAGAATGCAGCAGACGTTACCCAGCGCGCCCGCGCGGGTAAAGCGCCGTGACTGACTGCCCAGTCAGGCTTTTGCTTCACAGCCGGCAGCAGAGCGCCTGAAGCAGGGCACAACAGCCAGCGTAGACCATCCCGATCCATGCCCGAGATTGGCGCAATCACCATCGCCCGCAGACCCTGTTCCGGCATAACCGTCTAACCGCATGAAAATTCTGAAAAAAACCTTTGCCATCAGAAAGGCTTTCGACTACATTAGCGCGCCTCGACAGACTGAACTGGTTTGCCGAGATACGGTGAAGTGTCCGAGTGGCTTAAGGAGCACGCCTGGAAAGTGTGTATACAAGAAATTGTATCGAGAGTTCGAATCTCTCCTTCACCGCCACATTGTTACGAAAAAGCCCCGTTTTACGGGGCTTTTTTGTGCCTGCTGGTTTTGTCCCGCCATCTGCCCCCATCCGGACTCTGTAGCGCTTTATCCAGGCATACAGGCGCTATGCGTCGACACACCCGGGCGAGCCGCTACATCAGCAGCTCCTGTCTCAGCGGTGCGACGCTTTGGATCGTCTTCGCCAATACCGCACCCCTGCCGCCAGGGACACCAGCGCTACCACCGCGAGGAAGATCGGCAGGCGATAGGGCTTCAGGTCGCCAAAGAAATGCTGCAATGCTTCGCCGGCCCAATAGCCGGCGCCGACGAACAGGGTGGCCCAGATTGCTGCACTTGGCACATTGATCAGGGCAAACTTCCAAGGCGATAGTCCACTGGCACCGATCACGATGGGCCCCACCAGGCGCATGCCGTAGAGAAAGCGCACGGTGAATACCGAGGTCGTCGGATAGCGATGGATAAGGTTCTCTACCCGTTTGATGGCTGACTGGTGACGCTTGAGTTTGGGCAGCAGGCGCTGCCCGGAATAACGTCCGGTCCAAAATAGCAGTTGATCGCCGAGTATCCCGCCTGCAGTGGCCCACCCGATCACCTGCAGCACTTGCAAAGTGCCCTGGTGCGCAGCCATTCCGCTCAGGATAAGAACGGTCTCGCCTTCGAGCAGGCAGCCCAGGAAGATTACCCAGTAGCCGTAGCCAGCGATCAGCGCATTTAGATCAAGATGTTCGAGCACGGCGTATTCCTTGTCGCTTGGCACGGAAAGGCCGCGCCGGATTCTTCGCGTTTCCTTTGAGGTATCCGCCAGCAAAAGGTTTCGACAATGTGGCCAGCGCTTCTGGCCGCCGTTCTATTCGGGCATACGGGAGGGGGGATGAATGCGCGCGTTCATGGCCGTTGGATGCCTGCTGCGGATTAGACAGCAGGCACCAGGACGGGACTTAGCGAGCAATCATCCCGGCAGCTTGTTCTGTCGCTTCAGTCGTACGCGTTGCAAGCTTGCGAACTTCGTCTGCAACGACCGCGAAGCCACGACCCGCTTCGCCCGCGCGCGCAGCTTCAATCGCCGCGTTCAGTGCCAGCAGATTTGTCTGGTTCGCAATGCTCTGAATCGTCCCGACGATCTGTGACAATTGAGCGATGTTGTCCTCAAGCGTCCGCTGGTGCTTAACCTCTTTGTGTCGTAACGCCTCCTGCTCATGCTGCAAGTGGACATCCACAAGGGCACCTACTACCCGAAGCGGTGAGCCGCTGGAGTCGCGCCGAGTCTGACCTCGCGCTCTGAACCACCGATACTCACCGCTCTTCATCTTCAGGCGATACTCGATATCAAAGGGCGTTTTACCTGATCGGTCGTTCAGGTGCGCACCAAATGCGTTGAGGCTTTGTTCCTTATCATCCGGGTGTAGCCGGGATGCCCAGCTGTCCAAAACGTCGGGGAACTCCTCCACCGTTTCAAATCCAAGCAGTCGCCGGAACTGGGGAGACCACCAGAAAGGGTTCTTTGGATTGACCGGGTCTCCCGCGATGACTTCCATATCCCACAAACCGTCCGAGAGCATCTCCCTGGCCAGTTCAAATCGGGTGATGATGACGTCGTGCTCCTGGTCTCGCTCAAGCTGATCATGGATATCACGCAGTGAACCCGCGACGCGTAGAGGCATCCCCCGATCATCCCGTAAGGTTTCTCCCTGGGCATAGAACCAACGGTAGGAACCGTCCTTCATCGCGAGGCGATTTTTTACCTTATACGGCGTGTGCCCGGACTTATCGTTTAGATGGCGGGCAAAAGCGTCAAGCGTGGCTTGCTTGTCCTGTGGATGCAGGCGGTCAGCCCAACTGGCTAACACATTTGGGAAATCGCGCTCATCTTTGAACCCCAGAAGGTTTCGCAGTTGCTGAGACCACCAAAAGCGATTTTTGGGATTCACCGGGTCGCCGGCGACGACCTCCATATCCCAGAGCCCTTCGCTGGAGGCGCGGTTCACAAGATCAAATCGGACCTCGTGGGCATGCGCGGACAACGCAGCTTCGCGAAGCAGCTCACGGGCGGCCTCCAATTCCTGCTCAAGCGCATGTAGACGGGACTGGGCGTCGCGATCGAGGGAGTCAAAAGCTTTCCAGGCATCAAGCACGGCAGCGCGTTCAGCACACCCGTCTACTTGTGGCGGGACCCGGCGGGTGATTGCAGCCACCAATTGTTGAATAGCGCGACGATCACGGCGCATTTTGAAGAAATTAATCATGAAGATTGGACTCGTAGATGTTGCGGGCCCGATCCATGGCACCTTGCCATCTATATCGTCATGAGCGAAAAAAACTGTACAGGATTTTTGATTTGTACATGATCTGATGAGCGTGCTCTGGAGATCGGTGGTCCTTAACGCTCCAGGCGTGCAGCGGTCGCTTGAAAAGTAAACAAACCCCTGATTCTGCGAAGAATCAGGGGCTTCGTTATTTCTGCGATCTGAAAATCCGGCGATTCAGGTCAGGCGCAAGGCATGTCCATCCGCCGCCCTATGACGTCCAGCAAATCGCATCCATCGCGCAATGGTATTGAGCACAGCAGTGCGAAATCGCTGAGTACGACAGCATCGCTGCTGATGTCACTGCGTAGTGCGAGGTTCTCAAGGACCTGGGTAACGGCGCGAAGTCGATAGGTTGCAGCGTCGAGAAGTATTTCCAGCGGCGCGGTGGTGTCGACAAAGAGGGCAGGGGTGGCGCTGTCGTTGTTGGTGAGGGCTATGTAGTGGTTCATGTGTTAAGTCCGTTCGCTTTGAGGGATATGAGCCACCTTTTGTCGCCAAACAAAAGGTGGCAACTGTACGCAGGTTGGCGAACCGGCATTAAGAACGGACAAAGACCGGCAGACCCGAAGGTCTCCCACGCACAGCTACCATTGAGCAGCTTATTGCGTGCAGGGGCATCCCGCAAATCAGCCGGGAGGCTTCTGCCGTCTTAATAGTCGAGTCGCCAAACCCGGTCACCCTATGAGTGACCGGGTGACTATAGGCAGGGTGATTTTCAAGCGGGAGCCCCGCATTTCTGCAAGGCGTGTAGGACGTTGCCCAAACCCGCACAGCGGTGAGAAATGATTCAGGATTGAGCGTCAGCGAGACGGGCGTAACGGATACCGAGGTTCATGGGCCATCCTCTGGCGTCAGGCCCATGAAACCTCGCTTGCCAGGCTCAGCGCTCTGGCAACCTGATACTTATTGCGCGGTTTTCAACTTGATCACATCACCGGAGATCTTGGTGGTGTAGCCATTGAGGACCCAGGCCCAGAACCATTTTTCCTGGACTTGGGTGTTGATCATCGCGTCGCCGCCTTTGGCCTTGATGGCTGCATCCTGAGCGCGCACGAAGCGGCTGTTCTGGCCGATCGGGATAACGCCCAGCAGCATGATGCCGGTGGCGCTGGCTTCGCTGTGGCCGAGCACGGTGTATTGGCTGGCGTCGTATTGCTGGGTTTTCATGGCGGTGCCGGTGCAACCTGCCAGGGTGAGACCAAGAACGGCTGCTGCAACTACTTTACTGACGTACTTCACAAGAAACTCCATGGACTGAATCTCGAGATCCAATTCTCGAGGCGCGACACTTTAATCGCTCAGGTGGCGGATTGAAATCAGCTAGCCAAGGTTTCATTTTATGGGAGCAGTCAGGCCGCCATCGGGGGCAAGCCCCCTCCCACATTTGTCTGCGCTCGGTCAGAGGTGCAGCCACGCCAGGCCGCCGAGTACCACGGCCACGCCGCCGGCCGAATACGCCATGCGCTTGAGCCATTCCTTGCGCGTGAGCAAGGTGATCGCCGCCAGTGAGATCGCGATCTGAATCGCCGTCATCGCCTGGGCCCAGCGATGGTGCTGGTGCAGCGCTTGTTCGGATTTGCGGTCCCATTCCAGGGAGGTGGCTTCAAGTTTCTCGGCTTGTTTGCGCACCTCTTCTTTCTGGCTTTTATAGCGCTGGATTTCATCGTTGTAGTGGGCGGCATCCACGCCGAGAATATGCGTGGCCAGCTCCGCCAGGTTCTGGCGGCTGGATTTGGCCTGGTAGTAATTCCACTGGTTGGCGGCTTCGGTCTTGATGATCGCAGCGTTGTTCTTGTCCATCGCCGCCTCGCTTTCACTGGAGCCGGCCTGGTAGCTGAGCATGGCGCCAACGGTGGCCATGATGGCCGTCATCACCGCGATACGGCTGGCGAAGGTGTCGCCCCGGCCGTGGGCCTGTTCGGTGGTGTGTTCGAGGTGCTTTTCGTGGGGGCTGGGGACTTCGAAGGCTTCGGACATGGCGGCGTCTATGAAGAGGCTGGGGAGCCTGATTCTTCACCAGTGTGGCTGTCTCAAGCCTGTCGATAACGCCGGATCAGGTGCCCATACACCGCAATATTGATCAACAGCACCAGCGCGCCCAGCCCTAGCTGGATCTGCGGCGTGAGCCCGGCCGGGTAGATCAGCGCGAGGAGGTAATGTTCGATGAAGCCTGCGCCATAACCGTCTTGCCCGGCCAAATGGCGCAACAGGTTTTCCCAGCGGGTGAGCGGGCAGGGCAGGTGAAACACCTCGACGGCAACGCCCCAGGCGGCTGCGGGCAGGTGCAGCCAGATCAGCGGTCGCCATTTGAGCGCCAGCAGGCCACCGAACAACACAAACAGGATGAAGCATAAATGGAACAGCACCAGGCTGTCGGCGGCTAAACGGTAGAGCATGCTTGGGTTCGCTTTGAGGGCGTCGAAGGCGCGCGCTTTGGAGATGAGGTTATAACTCAAGTTGACAGGCGTTTATGCCAACGGCCCTGGCGATTTTTTCCCGCGTGGTTCGACGTGGTTTGGTGACCGCTTCTTGCTGGGCGAATGCCGATTGTGAAATGCCCAGGCGCTTGGCAACTTCATCCTGGGTGAGGTTCAAGTGCTCGCGCCAGGCCCGTATGGGTGTCGCTCCATCTACCAGGCGGCTGACGACAGCGTGGGTAATCAGGTTCGGGTCGTCTTGCCGGGCCAGATAATGTTCATAGGGGATCACCACAAAGGCTGGCTTGCACTCGATATTGTGGATGATCTGTACGGCAGTAGGGTCGTTCGTCACGTTTCTTGACCTCTAGAATGCTGACCCCATGGATGTCGCCGTCCCAGTCGAAAAGGACGCGATAATTACCCACCCGCAACCGATAGCCGTGTGGATGGTTGACCAACGCTTTGACGTTGACTGCATCGGGCATGCGCTCAAGCGCTGATACCGCATTGCTTACCTGTTGCTGATGGTAGGTATGCAGCCGAAGCAGTTGTTTGACCGATTTGCGGGTCCAGTGGATCGAATTCATTGGAGGGTAATAAGTCTTTTATAAGGTTTGCAAGGTGCATTTTTAGATCACGGTCGAAAGCTGATCGCTATTCACTCACAAACTCTAGACAGACGCCGCGCACGCCTGCAGGTAAAACTGTTGCGTGGTATGAATGACCTATCGGGGTTTCACCGAGGTTGCTCGCAGGCAGCCGGGCCCGCTATTGTGCTGAATCCTTTTAGTCTTCCCCCAGGGTTTCTGTTGTGATGAACGCACCGCGTACCGCTGTCCCGATCAAGGCTGTGATTTTCGACATGGACGGGTTGTTGCTGGATACCGAAGGCATCTACACCGAAGTCACGCAAATTATTGCCGAACGCTACGGCCGCACCTATGACTGGAGCATCAAGCAGCACATCATCGGGCGCGGTGCACAGGACCTGGCCGACTATGTCGTCAAGGCGCTGGACCTGCCGATCACACCGGCTGAGTTTCTAGAGATTCGCGAGCCGCTGATGAGCGAGCGTTTCCCCAAGGCCCTGGGCATGCCCGGGGCCGAGGCGTTGGTGCGGCATTTGAAAGCGCATAACATTGCGATTGCCGTGGGCACCAGTTCGTCGCGTAATTCGTTCGGCCACAAGACGACGTTGCACCGTGAATGGTTTGGCCTGTTCGACACCATCGTCACTGCCGACGACCCGGAGGTCGGCGCCGCCAAGCCCGCGCCGGATATCTTCCTCACCGCCGCGCGCCGCCTGGGCGTGGCGCCTGAGGATTGCCTGGTGTTCGAGGACTCGCCGTTCGGCGTGACGGCAGCGAAAGCGGCGCACATGACCGCCATCGCCGTGCCCGATGAAGCCATGGCTGACAGTAAATATCAGCATGCCGACCAGATCATCCGCAAACTGTCGGATTTCGATCTGGCGGCCTATGGCTTGCCACCCATGGCCTGATTCAACATCGGTCTGAAACTGTGGGAGGGGGCTTGCCAGTCAGTTAAGCGTACACCGCCCTCTCGTAGGAGCGAGCTTGCTCGCGAAAAACTCACAGGCACCGCGCTCATTCAGAAAGCACGCGTTATCGTTGACGTTTTTCGCGAGCAAGCTCGCTCCTACAGACGGCATTAGGGCAAGCCCCCTCCCACATTTGGTTTGTAGTTCTGCAATAAACTATGCGCTGAACCCCCCATCGATGGTCAGGCTGGCACCGGTGATATAGCCCGCTTCCGGCCCGGCAAGATAGGCCACAAAACTGGCAATCTCCTCGACATGGCCATAGCGCCCCACCGCCATCAACCCGATCAAACTCTCGGCGAACTCACTGTTCGCCGGGTTCATGTCCGTGTCCACCGGCCCTGGCTGCACGTTGTTGATGGTAATCCCCCGTGGTCCCAGGTCTCGTGCCAAACCCTTGGTCAAACCCACCAGCGCCGCCTTGCTCATCGCGTAGGGGCCACCGCCGCCAAATGGCATGCGCTCGGCGTTGGTGCTGCCGATATTGATCACACGGCCACCTTCGCTCATATGCTTGGCGGCTTCCTGGGTGGCAATAAAGACGCTGCGCACGTTGATCGCCAGGGTCTGGTCGAAGTCTTCCAGCTTGAAGTCCGCCAGCGGAGCGATAGCCAGCACGCCGGCGTTGTTCACCAGGATATCCAGGCGCCCGAAGGCCTCGACGGTGGCGTTGACCGCAGTGCGAATCGCCGCGGCATCGGCACTGTCGGCCTGAATCGCCAGGGCTTTGCCGCCTGCGCTGATCACGCTGTCCTGCAAGGCTTGCGCCTTGTCGGCCGAGCTGACGTAGGTAAAGGCAACGGCAGCGCCCTGCGCGGCCAGGCGCTTGACGATGGCGGCGCCGATGCCGCGGGAACCGCCTTGAACCAAGGCGACTTTGCCAGTGAGGGTTGCTGTAGTCATGTCGATCTCCAAGTAGTTGATGAGCCGAGTATCGGCCTCACACGACCAGGCCGGTAGAGCGAGATTGCTATAGTCTGTGTAAACCAAAAGTTTACAGTGGTGGTTCATGGAGAGCTTTGGCAGTATCGAATGCTTTGTGCGTAGCGCCGAGGGCGGTAGCTTCGCAGAGGCTGCACGACACCTCAGCCTGACGCCGGCGGTAGTCGGCAAAAGCGTGGCCAAGCTGGAAGCACGCCTGGGCGTCAGGCTGTTCCAGCGCAGCACCCGGCGCCTGACCCTGACCGAAGCCGGCAAGCTGTTCCTGGGCGAAGTCAGCGGTAGCCTCACCACTATTCAGAACGCCGTGGCCAATCTGGCCAGCGCCGAGGGGCGCCCGGTGGGCACGCTGAAGGTCAGCATGGGCACGGTGTTCGGCAATCGGTATGTGGTGCCGTTGCTGGGTGAATTCATGCGGCGCTTTCCGGCGATCAGCCCGGATTGGCACTTCGATAACCGCCAGGTCGACTTGATCGGCCAGGGCTTCGACGCCGCCATTGGCGGTGGCTTTGAACTGCCCCAGGGCGTAGTGGCGCGTACGTTGACCCCGGCGCACCGGGTGCTGGTGGCGTCGCCGGCTTATCTGGCGCAACACCCCGCAGTGCGTGCGCCCGAGGATTTGTCGCGTTGCCACGGCATCCTGATACGTTCGCCGCAGACAGGTCGGGTGCGTTCATGGCAACTGACCCACCGCGAGCGCGAGCACAGCCCGCTGCTGCTCAAGCCCGCCATGACCATGAGTGATTCCGAAGCCGCCTGCTGCGCCAGCGCCCAGGGCCTGGGCATTGCGCTGGTCAGCCTGCCGATGGCCGTGCCGTTCCTCGACAGCGGTGCGGTGGTGCGGGTGTTGCCGGACTGGTATGTGGATGACGGCAATATCTGCATCTACTATGCCGAACACAAGTTGCTGCCCGGCAAGACCCGGGCGTTTGTGGATTTTGTGATTGAGCAGTTTGCCGAGCAGCAATTGGGCCGCAGATTCAGTGCGGTCGCAAAGTAAACAGAGTTTCAAGTGTGGGAGGGGCTTGATCTTCAGTGGCCGAACTTGCCGGGCCAGCCCAGGATCTTCTTCGGCCTTGGCGTCGCATAGGTCCTGACCTTGGACGTCGACAACCCCAACCGCACCAGCGACTCGGCGATCGTCACCGCCGCCGTCACCCCATCCACCACCGGCACCCCGGTGCGCTGGCGAATCTGCTCGTCCAGCCCGGCCATGCCGCCGCAGCCCAGGCAGATCACTTCTGCCTTGTCCTCAAGGATGGCCAGTTCCGCCTGGCGCACGATCGCTTCCATGGCCGCCACTGGGTCTTCTTCCAACGCCAGCACCGCCATGCCGCTGGCCCGCACCGAGGCGCAGCGCTGGTACAGGCCGGCGAGTTTCAGGCGGTCTTCGATCAGCGGTACCGTGCGGTCCAGGGTGGTCACCACCGAGTAGGCATGGCCCAGGAACATTGCCGTGCTGGCCGCGGCCTCGGTGATATCCACCACCGGCACGTTGAGCAGCTCCTGCAAGCCTTCGCGGCCATGCTCGCCGTAGCCGGCCTGGATCACTGCATCAAATGGCTGGTCGTAGGCCATTACGCGGTCCATGACCGCGATGGCGGCCAGGTAGCTTTCAAAATTGCCCTCCACCGACTCGGCGCCGAAGTAGGGGGTCAGCCCCACAATCTCGGTGCCCGGCGAGGCCACGCTTCTGGCCTGCTCAGCGATGGTCTGGGTAATGGATTCGGTGGTGTTGACGTTGACCACGAGGATGCGCATGGAAAGTCCTTGTTTAATGACTGACGTTATCGACGGCAATGCTTTCGCCGCTGACGTCGGCGTAGAACGGCTGACGCTTGGCGATCAGCAGGTACAGCAACCCTGCAATACCGGCGCCAAACAGCCAGGAGAACGGCGAGACGCTGGCAAACCCGGGCAACAGTGCCAGCAGGATGGCAATCACCGCTGCCGGCACGAACGCCGCTACCGCGCGCAGGTTCACGCCCCGGCTGTAGTAATAAACCCCCTGCGCGTCTTCGCTGTACAGTTGCGGCACATCCACCTGGCTTTTGCGGATCAGCCAGTAGTCGACCATGATCACCCCATACAACGGCCCCAGCAGTGCGCCCAGCCCGGAAAGGAAATACACGATCACCAACGGGCTGTTGTAGAGGTTCCACGGCAAGATCAACACCGCGACGGTGGCGCTGATCAACCCGGCGCGACGGAAGTTCAGGTACTTGGGCGCCAGGTTGCTCAGTACAAACGCCGGGGCGACGAAATTGGCCATGATGTTCACCGCCACCGTGACGATCAGAAAGGCCAGGCAGCCGAGCACAAGGAAGAAAGTATTGGGAATGGCGGCGATGATTTCGGTCGGGCTTTCGATCACGCGGCCATTGAGCTGGAACTGCCCGCCGCACAGCAGCACAGTGATGGCGGCGAACACCAGGATATTCACCGGCAGGCCCCAGAAGTTACCCACCAGGATCGTCCTGCGGCAGGGCGAGGAGCGCGCGAAGTCGCAGAAGTTAAGGATGAGCGTGCCGTAGATGGCCAACCACAGTGCGCCTCCGGCAAAGATATTGCGCCACATCTCACCGCCGCTCAGTGGCTCGCGGATCGACCAGGCAATGTGGCCGCCTGCCTGGAAGTACATCCAGCCGGCGAGCGAGGCCACAGTGAGCAGAATCACCGGTCCGGCGAATCCTTCATAGCGACGTACCATTTCCATGCCATAGGCCAGGATCACCAATTGCACTAGCCAGATCGCCACGAAACACGCCCAGCCGAGCGATGACAGGCCAAGAATCGAATTGTGATCATAGTCGGCAAACCCTGGATGAATCGCCGTGAGCAGCACGCGAAACACCACCGAGGCCAGGTAGGTCTGGATACCGAACCAGGCAATCGCAATCACCGCACGGATCAGCGCCGGAATCTGTGCGCCGTGTATACCGAAGCTGATACGGCTGATCACCGGGAACGGCACGCCGGTCTTCTGGCCCATATACCCCGACAGGTTCATGAAGAAATACACCAGTGCCGCCCCTATCCCCAGGGACAGCAGAATCTGCCAACCGCCCAGGCCCAATGCATACAGGCCGATGGCGAATGAATAGTTGGCGATGTTGTGCACATCATTGGTCCACAGCGCAAAGATGCTGTAGCGCCCCCAGCGGCGACCTTCGGCCTTGGTCGGCGCCAGGTCCTTGTTGTGCAGGCGTGGGCTGAGAACCAGCGGGCCGGGGCGGGCGGCCTCGGGATTCAGAGCGGAGGAGGGCAGATCCAATGCGACGTGATGGGAGAGGCTTGTACGCATTCCGGCGGGCTCCAGCACATCCGCAGCAATGCGGCAGATGGCAAAGTGTATGTAGGTTTTGTATTTATTGTATACAAAGCGTAAATACTCCTAAGCCACATGCGTGCCAGTTTTCGATCTATGAAACTAGAAGCTAATTTCTTTTTTATTGGCTGTTTAAATAACTGGCTGAATTTAAAGCGATATAAATTGACCGTTCGAACAGCTATTTATTTTCTTGAGGATGGGGAGTGATCTGGGAGGGCGAAAAATTTTAGAAAGGAAGTGTTACGTTTTGGTGCGCTTAAAACTCGATTGCACACATAAATGGCACCGATGGTTACAGGCGTGTGTACATTTGAAGTGCTAAACGCGAACCCAATGTGGGAGGGGGCTTGCCCCCGATTGCGGTGCGTCAGTTAAAAATATGCCGACTGACACTCCCTCATCGGGGGCAAGCCCCCTCCCACACAAGCCCCCTCCCACAGTGTTTACCGCGTCAACTTCACGCCTTGCTGATGATATTCCCCGCGTGCAGCCCGCATTCCTTCTGCGTGGCTTCTTCCCACCACCAGCGGCCTTCACGCTCGTGCTGGTTGGGCAATACCGGGCGGGTGCAGGGCTCGCAGCCGATGCTGATAAAGCCGCGCTCGTGCAGGCTGTTATAGGGCAGTTCAAGCATGCGGATGTAACCCCAGACTTCCTCACTGGTCATCTGCGCCAGCGGGTTGAACTTGTACAGGGTACGTTCTGGGGTAGAGAACGCCGTATCGATTTCCAGCGCGGCCACCTGACTACGGGTGCCCGGGCTCTGGTCGCGGCGCTGGCCGGTGGCCCAGGCGCGCACGCCTGCGAGTTTGCGGCGCAACGGTTCGATCTTGCGGATGCCGCAGCATTCGCCATGACCGTCCTTATAGAAGCTGAACAGGCCTTTCTCCTTGACGAAGGGTTCCAGCTTGCTCTGGTCCGGCGAGATCAGTTCGATATCGATCTTGTAGAAGTCACGCACCTGTTCGATAAACCGATAGGTTTCCGGGTGCAGGCGGCCGGTGTCGAGGCTGAACACCTTGACGTTCTTGTTCAGCTTCCAGGCCATGTCCACCAGCACCACATCTTCGGCACCGCTGAAGGAAATCCACAGGTCGTCACCGAACTGGCTGAACGCCAGCTTGAGAATGTCCTGGGCGGACTTGTTGGCATAGGTCGTGGCGAGTTCAACGACGTCGAAGGCTTGGTTCATCAGGACGGTTCCTACAGGTCAGTGGCGCTGAGCGCTCTATAGGCGGCGATGGTATCAAAATCCGCCCTGCGTTGCGGCGGCGTGCGTGAGTCGCTAGAGTTCGGCAGTCCTTTTGCTCGCTCAACTTGAATAATACGAACGGAGTGTCTTGTGGAAATTGCCTGTCTCGACCTGGAAGGGGTACTGGTTCCGGAAATCTGGATCGCCTTCGCCGAAAAAACCGGTATTGAATCCCTGCGCGCCACCACCCGTGACATTCCCGACTACGACGTATTGATGAAGCAGCGCCTGCGTATCCTCGATGAGCACGGGCTCAAGCTTGCCGATATCCAGGCAGTGATCGCGACACTCAAGCCACTGGAGGGCGCCATCGAGTTCGTCAACTGGCTGCGCGAACGCTTCCAGGTGGTGATTCTCTCCGACACGTTCTACGAGTTCTCCCAGCCGCTGATGCGCCAGTTGGGCTTCCCGACATTGCTTTGCCACCGCCTGATTACCGATGAAAGCGACCGGGTGGTCGGCTACCAGTTGCGCCAGAAAGACCCCAAGCGCCAGTCGGTGCTGGCGTTCAAGACACTCTACTATCGGGTGATCGCTGCGGGTGACTCCTATAACGACACCACAATGCTGGGTGAGGCTGATCGTGGAATTCTGTTCCATGCGCCAGAGAATGTGATTCGTGAATTCCCGCAGTTTCCGGCCGTGCACACGTTTGAGGACTTGAAGCGGGAGTTTATCAAGGCGTCGAATCGGCAGTTGAGCCTGTAAATTATCCGGCGCGGCTGATGGCCTCATCGGGAGCAAGCCCCCTCCCACATGAGCCTCCCAGCCTGCGCCTAAATGCCTGCCAGCAATCGTTCGTAAGGAATACACAATCCCTCATGCAGGCGTCTGATCATTGCCAGGCTCAGTTTACGCTTGCCGTTCAGAACTTCTGACACTCGCCCGCTCGGGCCGATAAAGGGCTCAAGGTCGCGGGCGGTCAAGCCCATTTGTTCCATGCGGAATTTGATCGCTTCTACCGGATCCGAAGGCGGCATTGGAAAATGTTCCGCCTCGTATTTCTCGATAAGAACGGCGAGAATTTCCAGTTCGTCACCTTCGGGGCTGCCGGTGGCCGCTCCCCAAATCTGCTCGACGCGCGCGAGCGCAGCGGCCAGGTCTTCCTGAGAATGAATAGGTTTGATGTTCATCACACGGTCTGCGCGTTATTTTCCTTATCTCTCATTTTGGGAGGTTGTGGGGCGAAGTGGCCGAAGATGCAATTTCTGAAACAAATCCTGACGATTGAGCAGTCGCATATGTGATCCTTCACAGACGGCCGGTGGGCGGTGGAAGACGGAAGCTATCGCGCAGCTCACCGTCGGTCCACAACCGTTCTGATTCAGGGTTTTTCGTGGCGAAGTCGCTGCCTTGCGCGGCAGGAATGGCCTGGTTCTAGAGCGCTTCCAGGGTGTGTAACAACACCCGTACCTTGGTCAGCGACTCTTGATATTCCGCCTCCCACTGCGAGTCCGCCACGATCCCGCCGCCGCCCCAGCAGCACACCTGTGCGTCCTTGACCAGCAAGCTGCGGATGGCAATGGAGCTGTCCATTTCGCCGCGCACGTCCAGGTACATCAGCGAGCCGCAGTACAAGCCACGTCGGGTCGGCTCCAGTTCGTCGATGATCTGCATGGCGCGGATCTTCGGCGCACCGGTGATGGAGCCGCCGGGGAAGCTGCCTTTGATGAGGTCGAGGGCATCCTTATCGTCGGCCAGTGTGCCGGTGACGCTGCTCACCAGGTGGTGCACGTTGGGGTAGCTTTCCAGGCTGAACAGCTCCGGTACGGTTACCGAGCCGATACGGCAACTGCGGCCGAGGTCGTTGCGCAGCAGGTCAACGATCATCAGGTTTTCCGCGCGATCCTTGGGGCTGGCCAACAGTTCGTTGGCGTGCGCCGCGTCTGCCTGCGGTGTCAGGCCACGGGGGCGGGTGCCTTTGATCGGGCGGGTTTCGACATGGCGCTCGCTGATACGCACGAAACGCTCGGGCGACAGACTCAATACCGCACCGTGATCCGGGAGGCTCTGGAATCCGGAGAACGGCGTCGGGCACGCTTGGCGCAATGCACAGTAAGCCACCCATGGATCACCGGCGCACGGCGCGCGAAAACGCTGGGCAAAGTTGACCTGATAACAGTCACCGGCCTGGATGTAGTCCTGGATGCGCACGATGGCCTGACGGTATGCCTCGGCCGTGAGGTCCGGCGCCATCGGGCCTTGCAGCGTGAAGCTGGCCGTTGACTCAGTGAACGGCCGACTGAACAAGGCAATCAGGCGCTGCCGCTCACTGTCGACCAGTGTGGGATGAAACACCAGTTGGCTGGTCTGCGTCTGGTGATCACTGATCAGCGCCCAGGCGTACAGGCCCAAGCGCGCGTCCGGCAGGTGCAAGTCGTCTACCGCCAAGTGGGGCATGTGTTCCAGGTGTCGGCCGAAGTCGTAACTCAGGTAGCCGATCAAACCACCGGCAAAGGGCAGCTCTACACCGGCGGGCAGTGCCGCGTCGCCCAAGTGCGTCAGGCTTTCGCGCAAGCGTTGCAGGAAATTGCCGCCGCTCTCCTCAGGCTCAACCGCCAGGGTCGCCTCGGGCCAGGCGCTGAGCAGGTCATAACGGCCACGCTCGGCAGCCGGCCGACCGCTGTCGAGCAGCACCGCGCCAGGGGCATGACGAATCGCCGCAAAGTAGTGGGCGGGGTTGGCCCGATAGGGCAGCGGATGTACGGAACAAGTCGACATGCGGGGTGGATCAGCCAGTGGCGCGGGGGGGAAGGAATTGTAGTCCCCTGTAGGATTTGCTCCTAGAGGGGATGTCGGGGATAGACAGTTTGAAGACCGGATCAGCCTTCCACCGGCGGAATATGGCCGAACATTTCCTGTACGAACTTGACCCGCTCTTCCACGGTTTCCGTCACGCCGGCGGCTTTCAGTTCTTCCAGCCGCGCCTCCACCGCATGGGTGCGCAGGGTCAGGCCGCAGTCGTTGGCAATCTGGATATTCAGCCCCGGCCGCGCATTCAGCTCCAGGATCAGCGGGCCTTTTTCCTGGTCCAGTACCATGTCCACGCCGATATAGCCCAGGCCGCACAGCTCATAACAGCCGGCCGCCAACTTCATGAAGCCGTCCCAGTTGGGCAGTTGCACACCATCCACCGCATTGGTGGTATCGGGGTGTTTGGTGATGATGTTGTTCAGCCAGGTGCCACGCAGGGTCAGGCCGGTGGCGAGGTCCACGCCCACGCCAATCGCGCCCTGGTGCAGGTTGGCCTTGCCACCGGACTGACGGGTCGGCAAGCGCAGCATCGCCATCACCGGGTACCCCATCAGCACAATGATGCGGATATCCGGCACGCCTTCGTAGCTGATGCTCTTGAAGATCTGGTCGGGCACCACGCGGTATTCGATCAAGGCGCGGTCGCGGTGGCCGCCCAGGGAGTACAGGCCGGTCAGGATGCTGGAAATCTGATGCTCGATTTCTTCATGGCTGATGATCTTGCCGGACACCGTGCGATAGCGCCCTTCAAAACGGTCTGCCACCACCAGGATGCCATCGCCGCCCGCGCCCTGGGCGGGCTTGATCACGAAGTCGCTGCGCCCGCCAATAATGTCGTCGAGCCTGTCGATTTCCTTCTCGGTGGAGATCACCCCGTACATCTCCGGCACGTGGATGCCGGCCGCCAGGGCCCGCTCCTTGGTGATGATCTTGTCATCCACGATCGGGTACAGGCTGCGCTTGTTGTACTTGAGCACGTAGTCGGCGTTACGCCGGTTGATGCCCATGATCCCGCGCGCCTCCAGGGCTTTCCAGGTCTTCCAGAAGCCGAACATTACGAGTCAGCCTTCAGGAACGCCTTGAAACGTACCAGTTCGGTCAGGCGATAACCGCGATAACGCCCCATGGCCAGCATGAAACCTACCAGGATCAGCAGGATCGCCGGGAAGGTGAACACGAAGTAGATCAGCTCCGGCACGCTCATGATGATGTGCGCCAGGGAGGCCGCGAACAGCGTGCCGATCGCCACTTTCAGCGCATGGTTGGCGCCGCGCTCTTCCCAGGTGATCGACAGGCGTTCGATGGTCATGGTCAGGATCACCATCGGGAACAGCGCCACCGACAGGCCTCGCTCCAGGCCCAGCTTGTGGCTGAACAGGCTGATGGCGGCAATCAGCACCACCACGAAGGTCAGCACCACCGACAGCCGCGGCAGCATCTGCAGCTTCAGGTGCTCCAGGTAGGACCTGAGCGACAGCCCCAGCGCTGTAATAATGGTAAACAGCACAATGCCGAAGCCCAGTTGCGTCTCGCGAAATGCCAGGGCAATCAGTACCGGGGTGAAGGTGCCAAGGGTCTGCAGGCCGATCAGGTTGCGCAGGATCAGGATCACCAGCACGCCAATCGGGATCATCACCATGATCATGAACGTCTGTTGGGTTTGCAGCGGCAGGCCGTACAGGGAGTATTCGAGAAAGTTGGCGTCGGTGTTTTCGTCGGTCAGCTTGGCCAGGCGAATCGCGTTCATCTCGCTGTTGTTCAGGCTGAAGGTGACCATGGCTTTCTTGCCACCATCGACCGTGATCAGGTTTTCATCGCCGGTCCACCACAGCAGGCGGTCGGCGGGCAGGCCTTGTTCACCGGTTTCCGGGTTGAAGTACAGCCAGTCGTTGCCGTTGAAGCTGCGCAACCACAGTTCAGGCGATTGCGGCTGGTCGGCGACGAGGCGGATGGTGTGGACTTTTTCCACCGGAACGTGGGCGATGGACAGCAGCAATTCGACGATCTTGGCCTTGTGCGACGTCGACGGGTCGCCCGCCAGCAGCAGCTTCACGTTGTCGTCGTTGAGGTTGTTGGTGCGCTTGATGGCTTCGGTGATAAAGGTTTCGACGTCTGCCGAGTGCTGGCGAATCGGCGCGAGCAAGGCTTCGGCGGCAATTTTTTCCGGGCCTTCCACGGCGATGCTGTCGCGAAAGGTCGGGCCCTTGATCTTGACCTTTTCACCGCTGTAGCGCTTGGTCAGCACCAGACGGTAATACAGCGTCTGGTTGCCCTTGGCGCGGCGCGCCGACCACGTGACCTTGCGGTTGCCGTCGGCGCGGTTGACGCTCACCCCGTAGTTGTTCGAGATAAAACTCTCATTGAGGCTGACGAAGTCGCGGCTCAACGGCGGCACGAACATCGAAATCTTCACCGGGTCCTTGGGACTGGCGACGAACTCGACCTTGGCGTCGATGTTCCACAAGTCGTCGGTGGCGTCCTCGGTGACAGGGATGCCCAGCACGAAGATCTGGTAGGCGGTGACCGAAATACCCAGCACCACCAGAATGGTGATCAGGATTTTCAGGTGCAGGGTCAGAGAGCGCATTCGGTTTACTCGGCGGTATGAGCGTCGGCGGCGCAGGCAGGTTTGCCTGCTGCATATTTAAGGCTGGGGTCGATCAGCGCGTCAAAGCGCTTGAGCGCTTCGGAGCCGATCAGCAGCGGATATTGGAAGGTGCTGCGGTCAGTCAAGTTCACTTCGATGCTGCGTAAAGCGCCGCCCATGCAGATATCCAGGGCAATCACCGGACGAGCGGTGTACTTCTTGTCCTCATCGGGATCGTAATCATCGGCGCGGCGCTTGATTTTGCTGACGCGGGCCAGGGGACGTTCGATGGGATGGGAGTGGGCGGTATCGATGGCCAGGTAGAAACGTACCCAGGATTCGCCGTTGCGCTTGAAGCGTTTGATATCGCGCGCACTCAGCGAGGCAGTCTTGGCGCCCGTGTCGAGTTTTGCCGCGACTTCCAGGTCGATGCCCGCCAGTTTGGCGTATTCGTTCAGGCCATACACCGTCTTCTCGGCGGCAACGCCAAGGCTCGGTATGGACAATAGGCATAACAGTAGGGGGAAGGGCTTGAGTCTCATAATTCCTGAGGCGATGCAGTGCGAAATTCAAGGCGACTGGCATTACTGCGCAAGCTCCCTCGTGCGCCATTTCATCTGGAGATGTCAGGCAAAAGCGGCGGGCATTCTAACATGATGCTTTTTTGGCGCCAGCGCTGGCAGGCGGCCATGCTCGTCAATGTCAAAGGAGGTTATTAGACGATTGTCGACAATGTGGATTTATTCTTTGACTAAGTAGTGGGTATTAGCTAGTTTTTGCCACATTGCTTTTAGAGGTGTCGACAATATGCTGGGTCAACCGGAATTTCCGCCGGCGCTGTCGGATGAATCCCAAACTATGTCGGAAAACGTCTTCCGGCGCATCCAGGCCGCCATCGTCAAGGGCGAGATCGCCCCCGGCACGAAGATTTCCGAACCGGAGCTGGCGCGCACCTATGGCATCAGCCGTGGCCCGCTGCGCGAGGCGATTCACCGTCTGGAAGGCCAGCGCCTGCTGGTGCGGGTGCCCCATGTCGGCGCGCGGGTGGTGTCATTGAGTCACGCCGAGCTGATCGAGCTGTATGAAATCCGCGAGTCATTGGAAGGCATGGCTTGCCGGCTGGCGGCCGAGCGCATGACCGACGCGGAAATCGAAGAACTGCGCCAGGTATTGCACACCCATGAACGGGATGCCGCGTTTCAGGCCGGTGTCGGCTATTACCAGCAGGAAGGTGACTTCGATTTTCATTACCGGATCATTCAAGGTGCCGGTAACCGCACCCTGACCCAGATGCTCTGTGGTGAGCTGTACCAATTGGTGCGCATGTACCGCATCCAGTTTTCCACCACCCCCAATCGTCCACGTCAGGCCTTTGCCGAGCATCACCGCATTCTTGACGCGATTGCCGATCGCGACGGTGAACTGGCCGAACTGTTGATGCGTCGGCATATCGGCGCTTCGAAACGCAACATCGCCCGTCACTTTCCGGACGGCGCTCCCCAATAAATAGAGGTGAGTCATGAGTTCCACGAACAAGAGCACCCCAGGCCAGCGTTTTCGTGACGCGGTCGCCAGTGAACAGCCGCTGCAGGTGGTTGGCGCAATCAACGCCAACCACGCCTTGCTGGCCAAGCGCGCCGGCTTCAAGGCCATCTATCTGTCAGGCGGTGGCGTGGCCGCCGGCTCCCTGGGCGTTCCGGACCTGGGCATCACCGGCCTGGATGATGTGCTGACCGATGTACGCCGTATCACCGATGTGTGCGACCTGCCGCTGCTGGTGGACGTGGACACCGGTTTCGGCTCCTCGGCGTTCAACGTGGCGCGCACCGTCAAGTCGATGATCAAGTTTGGCGCCGCCGCCATCCACATCGAAGACCAGGTCGGCGCCAAGCGCTGCGGCCATCGCCCCAACAAGGAGATTGTGTCCCAGCAGGAAATGGTCGACCGCATCAAGGCCGCCGTGGACGCGCGCACCGATGACAGCTTCGTGATCATGGCCCGCACCGACGCCCTGGCCGTGGAGGGTTTGGAGTCCGCCCTGGAACGCGCCGCCGCCTGCATCGAGGCCGGCGCCGACATGGTGTTCCCGGAAGCCATTACCGAACTTGAGATGTACAAGCTGTTCGCCTCGCGGGTCAAGGCACCGATCCTGGCCAACATCACCGAATTCGGCGCGACCCCGCTGTACACCACCGAACAGTTGAAATCTGCCGATGTTTCCATCGTGCTGTACCCGCTCTCGGCCTTCCGCGCCATGAACAAGGCCGCCGAGAATGTGTACACCGCGATCCGTCGCGACGGTACGCAACAGAACGTGATCGACACCATGCAAACCCGCATGGAGCTATACGATCGTATCGACTACCACACCTTCGAGCACAAGCTCGACGCGCTGTTTGCCGCGAAGAAGTAACGGCTATCCGCTTAACTGCTATAGGAGCGAGCTTGCTCGCGAAAATCGTCAACGATAACGCGGGAAACTTGAAGATACGCGGTGAATGTGCGGTCTTCGCGAGCAAGAACCAGGCGTCCCCCTCGCTCCTACAGTGATAAATACAAAAATGGGAGAAGAACCATGGCTGAAGCAAAAGTATTGAGTGGTGCCGGCCTGCGTGGCCAGGTGGCCGGGCAGACCGCACTGTCGACCGTGGGCCAGGCCGGTGCCGGCTTGACCTATCGCGGCTATGACGTGCGTGAACTGGCCGCCGATGCGCAATTTGAAGAAGTCGCTTACCTGCTGCTGTACGGCGAACTGCCGACCCGCACCGAACTGGCTGCCTACAGCGCCAGGCTGGGCAAGCTGCGCGACTTGCCGCAAGCGTTGAAGGAAGTGCTCGAACGCATTCCCGCCGACGCCCACCCGATGGACGTGATGCGCACCGGTTGTTCGTTCCTGGGCAATATCGAACCGGAAAAAGACTTCAGCGTGCAGCATGACGTCACCGACCGCCTGCTCGCCGCGTTCCCGGCGATCATGTGCTACTGGTACCGCTTCAGCCACGATGGCGAGCGCATCGATTGCGTCACCGACGAGCCGAGCATCGGCGGGCACTTCCTGCACCTGCTGCATGGCAAGAAGCCGAGCGAGCTGCATGTCAAAGTGATGAACGTGTCGCTGATCCTCTACGCCGAACACGAATTCAACGCCTCGACCTTCACCGCCCGGGTGTGTGCTTCGACCCTGTCCGACCTGTATTCCTGCGTCACCGCCGCCATCGGTTCCCTGCGCGGCCCGCTTCACGGCGGTGCCAACGAAGCGGCGATGGAGATGATCGAGCGTTTCGGATCGGCCGAAGAAGCCGTCGAAGGCACCCTCGGCATGCTGGCGCGCAAGGACAAGATCATGGGTTTTGGCCACGCGATCTACAAGGACAGCGACCCGCGTAACGAAGTGATCAAGGGCTGGTCGAAAAAACTTGCGGACGAGGTGGGCGACACGGTGTTGTTCCCGGTGTCCGAAGCCATCGACAAGACCATGTGGGACCAGAAGAAGCTGTTCCCCAACGCCGATTTCTACCATGCCTCGGCGTACCACTTCATGGGCATTCCCACCAAGCTGTTCACGCCGATTTTCGTCTGCTCGCGGCTCACCGGCTGGGCGGCGCACGTGTTCGAGCAGCGCGCCAATAACCGCATCATCCGTCCCAGCGCCGAGTACATCGGCGTTGAGCAGCGCAAGTTCGTGCCAATCGAACGTCGCTGAATGAGAGGACCGACGGGCCCGGGATTGGAATGCGATCAAAGTGTGGGAGGGGGCTTGCCCCCGATAGCAGTGTGTCATGCAACACATGTGTCGACTGATACACCGCCATCGGGGGCAAGCCCCCTCCCACATTTGGATTGCATTTCAATTTTCCGACCGGCGTAGGTCTTCCTTTTGCAATCACCGTGACCGAGTCCTGACGATGAACACTGAATTTCGCAAACCGCTCCCCGGCAGCCGCCTGGATTTCTTCGACGCCCGTGCGGCTGTCGAGGCAATCAGCGCTGGCGCCTACGCCACCTTGCCTTATACCTCACGCGTACTCGCGGAAAACCTGGTGCGCCGCTGCGACCCGGCCACCCTCAACGCGTCCCTGAGCCAACTGATCGAACGCCGGCGTGACCTCGATTTCCCCTGGTTCCCGGCCCGCGTGGTCTGCCATGACATCCTTGGCCAGACCGCGCTGGTGGATCTGGCCGGCCTGCGCGACGCCATTGCCCTGCAAGGCGGCGATCCGGCGCAGGTCAACCCGGTGGTGCCCACCCAGTTGATCGTCGACCATTCCCTGGCCGTCGAAGCCGGTGGTGCCGACCCTCAGGCGTTCGAAAAAAACCGCGCCATCGAAGACCGCCGCAACGAAGATCGCTTCCACTTTATCGAGTGGACCAAGAAGGCCTTCAAGAACGTCGATGTGATCCCACCCGGCAACGGCATCATGCACCAGATCAACCTGGAGAAAATGTCGCCGGTGATTCAGGTACGCGACGGCGTGGCGTTTCCCGACACGTGCGTGGGCACCGACAGCCACACCCCGCATGTGGATGCCCTGGGCGTGATCGCCATCGGCGTCGGTGGCCTTGAAGCCGAAAGCGTGATGCTTGGGCGTGCTTCGTGGATGCGCCTGCCCGAAAGCGTCGGCGTGGAGTTGACCGGCAAGCTGCAGCCGGGTATCACCGCCACCGATATGGTGCTGGCGCTGACCGAGTTCCTGCGCCAACAGAAGGTCGTCGGCGCCTGGTTGGAGTTCTTCGGGGAAGGGGCATCGGCGCTGACCCTGGGCGACCGTGCGACGATTTCCAACATGGCTCCGGAATACGGCGCCACGGCGGCAATGTTCTACATCGACCAGCAGACCATCGCCTACCTGAAACTCACTGGCCGAGAAGACGAACAAGTCGCCCTGGTAGAACAATACGCGCGCCACACCGGCCTGTGGGCCGATGATCTCAAGGGCGCGCAATACGAGCGTGGCCTGACATTCGATCTCTCCAGCGTTGTGCGCAACATGGCCGGTCCGAGCAATCCGCACGCCCGTGTCGCCACCCGCGACCTGGCGTCAAAAGGCATCAGCGGCCAGTGGGACGAAGTGCCAGGGCAAATGCCCGACGGCGCGGTGATCATCGCCGCTATCACCAGTTGCACCAACACCAGTAACCCGCGCAACGTGATCGCCGCCGGCCTGCTGGCGCGTAACGCCAACAGGCTCGGGCTGACGCGCAAGCCGTGGGTCAAGTCGTCCCTGGCGCCGGGATCGAAAACCGTGGCCATGTACCTGGAAGAAGCAGGCCTGGGGCATGAGCTGGAAACACTCGGGTTTGGCGTGGTGGCCTTTGCCTGCACCACCTGCAACGGCATGTCCGGCGCGCTCGACCCGCTGATCCAGCAGGAAATCATCGACCGCGACCTGTACGCCACTGCCGTGCTGTCGGGCAACCGCAACTTCGATGGGCGTATTCACCCGTACGCCAAGCAAGCCTTCCTCGCTTCGCCGCCGCTGGTAGTGGCCTATGCGATTGCCGGCACCATCCGGTTCGATATCGAGAAAGACGTGCTCGGGCTCGACGCCGACGGCAAGGAAATCCGCCTGCAGGACATCTGGCCAAGCGACGAAGAAATCGACGCGGTGGTCAAGGCGTCGGTCAAACCGGAGCAGTTTCGCGCGGTGTACATCCCGATGTTCGCGATTCACGAAGATACCGGTCCCAAAGTCGCCCCGCTGTACGACTGGCGCCCGCAAAGCACCTATATCCGCCGCCCGCCGTATTGGGAAGGCGCATTGGCCGGTGCGCGTCCGCTCAAGGGCATGCGCCCGCTGGCGGTGCTGCCGGACAACATCACCACCGATCACCTGTCGCCGTCCAACGCGATCATGCGGGACAGTGCCGCCGGCGAGTACCTGGCGAAAATGGGCCTGCCGGAAGTTGACTTCAACTCCTACGCGACGCACCGCGGCGATCACCTGACCGCGCAACGCGCGACCTTCGCCAACCCGAAACTGTTTAACGAAATGGTGCAGGAAAACGGCAAGGTCAAGCAGGGCTCCCTGGCGCGTATCGAGCCTGAAGGCAAGGTCACGCGGATGTGGGAAGCCATCGAAACCTACATGGAACGCAAGCAGCCGCTGATCATTATCGCCGGTGCCGACTACGGCCAGGGCTCGTCCCGCGACTGGGCGGCCAAGGGCGTGCGCCTGGCCGGGGTGGAAGCGATCGCCGCCGAGGGTTTCGAGCGTATCCACCGCACCAACCTGGTCGGCATGGGCGTATTGCCCCTGGAGTTTCTGCCGGGTACCGACCGCCACACACTCATGATCGACGGCAGCGAAACCTATGACGTGGTCGGCGAACGCACGCCGCGCGCGCAACTGACCCTGGTGATCAATCGCAAGCATGGCGAGCGTGTCGAGGTGCCGGTCACCTGTCGCCTGGACACCGCTGAAGAAGTGTCAATCTACGAGGCGGGCGGCGTGTTGCAACGTTTTGCCCAGGACTTCCTGGAATCGGCGGCGACCGCCTGAAGAGGATAACCATGGCACACGCAGCGCAAATCAAGATCCCCGCCACCTATATGCGTGGCGGCACCAGCAAGGGGGTTTTCTTCAGCCTCGAGGACCTGCCGCCATCGGCCCGGGTACCGGGTGCTGCCCGTGACGCCTTGCTGTTGCGGGTGATCGGCAGCCCCGACCCCTATGACAAGCAGATCGACGGCATGGGCGGCGCCACGTCCAGCACCAGTAAAAGCGTGATCCTGTCCAGGAGCACCCGTGCCGGGCATGACGTGGACTACCTGTTTGGCCAGGTCTCCATCGACAAGCCGTTTGTCGACTGGAGTGGCAACTGCGGCAACCTGTCGGCGGCGGTCGGTTCGTTCGCCATCAGCGCCGGCCTGGTCGACCCAGGCCGCGTGCCCCACAACGGCGTGGCCGTGGTGCGCATATGGCAGGCCAATATCGGCAAGACCATCATTGCCCACGTGCCCATGACCGACGGCGCGGTGCAGGAAACCGGCGATTTCGAACTCGACGGTGTGACCTTTCCAGCCGCTGAAGTGCGGCTGGAGTTCATCGACCCGGCGGCGGAAGAGGAGGGGGGTGGCGGCTCGATGTTCCCCACCGGCAACCTGATCGACGAACTCGAAGTGCCGGGTGTCGGCACCTTCAAGGCCACCCTGATCAATGCTGGCATTCCGACGATTTTCATCGATGCCCAAGACCTGGGCTATACCGGCACCGAGCTGCAAGGCGCAATCAACGGCGACCCGCAGGCCCTGGCCATGTTCGAAACCGTGCGTGCCTATGGCGCGTTGCGCATGGGCCTGATCAAACACCTGGACGAAGCGGCCCAGCGCCAGCACACGCCGAAGGTTGCGTTCGTGGCCAAGCCTGCCGATTACGTGGCCTCCAGCGGCAAGGCGATCAAGGCCGGCGATGTGGACCTGCTGGTGCGAGCCTTGTCCATGGGCAAGTTGCACCACGCCATGATGGGCACGGCGGCGGTGGCGATCGGCACGGCGGCGGCGATTTCCGGCACCCTGGTCAACCAGGCGGCCGGTGGCGTGGCGCGCAATGCCGTGCGCTTCGGGCATCCGTCGGGCACCTTGCGCGTCGGCGCCGAAGCGACGCAAGTCAACGGTGAGTGGGTGGTTAAGAAAGCCATCATGAGCCGCAGTGCGCGGGTGTTGATGGAAGGTTTCGTGCGCGTCCCCGGTGACGCTTTCTAACTGTGGGAGGGGGCTTGCCCCCGATTGCGGTGTGTCAGTCGACACATTCATCAGCTGACCCACCCCCATCGGGGGCAAGCCCCCTCCCACAGGGGATTTCTATTCCAAGGCAGGCAACCAGACCTGCCCTGATGATCAACCGTGACCCTGAGGAATAAACCAACCTTTTTGGAGAACTGCCATGAGCGCCAACGTCGACCAGAACAACCGCCCCGACTACGACCAGGTCCTGCAGGACATTGCCGACTATGTCCTCACTTACCGAATCGAGTCCGAGTCCGCCCTGGACACCGCACGCAACTGCCTGATGGACACCCTCGGCTGCGGCCTGCTGGCGTTGCGCTTTCCCGAGTGCACCAAGCACCTGGGGCCGCTCGTCGAAGGCACCGTGGTGCCGTTCGGCGCACGGGTGCCGGGCACTTCGTTGCGGCTGGACCCGGTCAAGGCTGCCTGGGACATCGGCTGCATCGTGCGCTGGCTCGATTACAACGACACCTGGCTCGCGGCGGAGTGGGGCCACCCTTCGGACAATCTGGGCGGCATCCTCGCGGTGGCTGATCATCTGTCGCAGCAACGCGTGGCCAACGGCGACGCACCGCTGAGCGTACGCACCGTGCTGGAGGCGATGATCATGGCCCACGAGATCCAGGGCGTGATTGCCCTGGAAAATGCCTTCAACCGCGTCGGCCTCGACCATGTGCTGCTGGTCAAAGTCGCCTCGACGGCAGTTACCGCCAAACTGATGGGCGCCAACCGCGAGCAACTGCTCGCCGCCTTGTCCCATGCGTTTGTCGACGGACAAGCGTTGCGCACTTATCGCCATGCGCCCAATGCCGGTTCGCGCAAGTCCTGGGCGGCGGGCGATGCGTCGAGTCGCGGGGTGCGCCTGGCGGATATCGCGTTGCGCGGCGAGATGGGCATCCCCGGTGTGCTGAGCGCGCCGCAGTGGGGCTTCTACGACGTAGTGTTCAGCCACACCAACAAGGACCTGGCCCTTAAGCCTGAAGAACAGCGTCGCTTCAGCCTGTCCCAACCCTATGGCACCTACGTGATGGAGAACGTGCTGTTCAAGATCAGCTTTCCCGCCGAGTTCCACGCGCAGACGGCCTGCGAAGCGGCGGTCACCTTGCATCCGCTGGTCAAGCGGCGCCTGCATGAAATCGAACGTATCGTGATCACCACCCACGAGTCGGCCATTCGTATCATTTCCAAGGTCGGCCCATTGGCCAACGCGGCGGACCGTGACCATTGCCTGCAATACATGACCGCCGTGCCCTTGGCCTTCGGCGACCTGGTGGCCGAACATTATGAAGACCACTTCCATGCGGCCCATCCAATCATCGATGAACTGCGCGGGAAAATGGTCATCGTTGAAGACCCGCGTTACAGCCGCGAATACCTGGAGGCCGACAAGCGCTCCATTGCCAATGCGGTGCAGGTGTTCTTCACCGACGGCACCTGCACCGAGCAGGTGACGGTAGAGTATCCGATTGGCCATCGCCGTCGTCGTGAGCAAGGCATCCCTCTGCTGGAAGCCAAGTTCAAAGCCAATCTGGCGACGCGCTTCCCCGCGCAGCGCTGCGCCGAGATTTTTGCCTTGTGCAAGGACCAGGCACGGCTTGAGGCTACGCCAGTCAACCGTTTCATGGACCTGTTCATGATCTAGAAAACAACGCGGCCAGTGTGGGAGGGGGCTTGCCCCCGATAGCGGAGTGTCAGTCAGTGCATCAGGTACTGATCCACCGCCATCGGGGGCGAGCCCCCTCCCACATTTCAGCCTTCAAACCGCAAAATCACCCTGCGGTTGTGCTTGCTCTTCTTCTCGATCTTCTCGCAGAACACCCGGCCGATTTCCTCGGTATTGAGCACATGGGTGCCGCCGCACGGCTGGATGTCGATGCCCGCAATTTCAATCACCCGCACCGAACCCTGGATGACCGGCGGCGCAACGGCCTGGGTGCGGGTGATCTGCAGCAGGGTGGCGTACTCGGTAGCGGCCAGCGACAGGGTTTGCACCGGGTGCGCCTGCTCGATCAGTGCGTTGAGGTCGCGCGTGATGCTGTCCTTGTCCAGGGTCATTTCCGGCAGGTCGAAATCCAGGCGACCCTTGTCCGCGCTGATACTGCAACCGGTGACGGGCGCGTCGATGATGGAGCAGAGCAAGTGCAGACAGGTGTGCATCTTCATATGCTGGTAGCGGCGCTCCCAGTCCAGGCCGGCGTCTACCTGGGCGCCGGCGATCAGTTGCGCCGGGCGATGTTCCACCTGGTGCCAGATGATCGAGCGCAGCACCGGATCGCGCACCGTGCCGGTGACCTGCACGCGGCTGCCGTCGGCCAGGATGAGGTGGCCGGTGTCGCCCGGTTGTCCACCGCCGGTGGGGTAGAACAGGGTGTGCTCCAGCGCGACGCCGTGCTCGCTGACGGCAATCACCCGGGCGCTGAAGGCGTTTTGATAGGGCGCGCTGTCGAACAGCGCCAGGGTTTCCATGGTGTGCACGGACATGTTCAACCTCCGACGATCAGTGGGCTGGCTTGCAACAGGTGACGCACCATCGCACTCAAGCCAGGGGGAGAGAGCAGGGTAATTTCGAACGCCGGCCCGCAGACTTTCAGGTTCAGCGGCAGGCGTGGCAGTTGTTCGCCGAGGTCGAGACGGCGCAGGCGAAATTGCAGGTGATGGCGCTCCTTCACCGTAGGTTCGAGCATCAGCCCCGGCAGTGGATGAAAGTCGGCGTCCAGCACCGTGACCTTGTGCCCCGCATCGACCTCGCCGACCACGTGCAGGCGCTCATCCAGTGCGAACGCGCCGAGGTAGCTGCTGTGCTCCGATTCATCGTTTTTCTGCAACTGGATCTGGTTGACCACTTTGACCTTGGTGCCCGCCGGCACGTCCTGGGTAATGACGCAGGACGGGCTGATAAACACGTTGTCACCGATCTGCACATAGCCCAGCACCCGCGCCCCGGCGCCGACCTCGACATGGTTGCCCAGGCGTGGATGACGCTTGCCGTCCGGGTTGTTGGCGATACCGCGAGCGCCCAGGGTCACGCCGCAGAGGATGTAGCAATCGTGACCGATCTCGCAGGTTTCACCGATGACCGTGCCGTAGCCATGGTCCAGCACAAAGCGCCGGCCGATGCGCGCAGCCGGGTGAATCTCGGCCCCGGACAGGATCTTGCCCTGGTTGCTGAGCTTGAGAGCCATGCGCGTAAATACGCCGTGGGCGGGCTCCGGAAAATGCCACACCAGGTGCGCAAGCCGGTAGAACAACACCGCCTTGAACGAAGCGTAGGATTCCAGGATCAGCTCACCGCGTCCGCGCGATGCCGGGTCGCGATAGGCGTAGGCGATCAGGTCCTCGGCCACCGCCTGGGAAGCGTTCTGGATCAGCGGCGCCAGGTGCGGTTCCAGCTGCTTCATCTGCCCGGGCGTCAGGGTCTGGATGAGGTGGGTCAGCAACTCATCGTGCAGCTGTTGCATGTCGATAAAGCCTCCCATGGAGGCACCCCCGCATTCTGTTTGGTTGGGTAACCGGCTATTCGAAACTGGGCAGGTAGCTGTCGGCATTGTCGTAGACCATGGTCAACACCACCGTTTCAGGCGGCAGTTCCGGGGCGAGTTGGGCGATGGCGACCATATTGGCGGCCGAGGACAGCCCCAGGCTGATGGCGTCGGTGCGCATGATGCGTTTGATCATCTCCAGGCACGCCCCATGCGACACCTTGAGCATGCCGTCCAGCACGTCCAGGTTGAGAATGCTCGGGATCAGGCCAATCGACAGGCCCTGGATGGCGTGCGGGGCGTGCCGGTCCTTGAGCAGGTCGCATTCCTCCGGTTCCACGCCCATCACGCGCAGTGCCGGCCAGGCGGCCTTGAGGGTTTCGCCGATCCCGGTGAGATGCCCACCGGTGCCGATGCCGCTGACGAAGTAGTCCACACGCCGTTCGCCAAAGGCACGGAGGATTTCCGGCGCAGTGGTGTCGCGGTGGGTTTGCGGGTTGGCGCCGTTGCGTTGCTGGTTGAGCATCACGTAGTTGGGATTTTCCAACAGCAGCTCCATGCACTTTTCGCCGTGGGAGTTGTTACCCAGGCGGCTGTCCGAGAGCACCACCCTGGCGCCATACAGGCGCAGCAGCTTCTGTTTTTCCGGGCTGTAGTTGTCCGGAATCACCAGCACCACTTTGTAGCCGAGCACATTGCCAGCCATCACCAGGCCGATGCCGGTATTGCCACCGCTGGGTTCGATGATGGTTTGCCCGGAGTCGCGCATCAACACACCCCGGCGTTCGGCGTCGAGGATCATGCCCAGGGCGATGCGCGCCTTGTGGCTGCCGCCCGGGTTGAGGGATTCCAGCTTGGCGTAGACCTCGATGCCGAGGTCTTCGGAAAACTGCGCCAGACGCACGATCGGGGTCTGGCCGATCACGTCGAGAATGGAGTTATGCAGCATCGGTCGGCCCCCGGTCAGTACAGCGGCATGTCGGGTTCGACGTCGCGCACCCAATGTTTCATGCCGCCCTGCAAGACTTTGGTGTTGGCGAAGCCCGCCGCCAGCAAGGTGCTGGCGGCCTGCTCGGCGCGGGTGCCGGCGTAGCAGATCAGGTAATGGGTGTTGTCGCGGCTCAGGCTGCCGAGCTGCTCATCGAGCTCGGCCAGGGGGATGTGCACCACGCCTGGTAATTTGCACACTTCCAGTTCGCTGGCGTCGCGTACGTCGAGCAACACGTCGGCGCTGCGGTGGTTGTCGATCACTTGCTTGAGCACGCGGGGCTCAATGTAGCGCTCGTCGGCCAGGGACGGGTGGCTCGGCACGGCGTCCGCGCACACCGCTGGCGTGGCGGTCTGGCTGTGGCGCAGGTCTGAGCAGCACGGGCAGTCGGCACGGCGCTTGAAACGGATTTCGCTGAATTTCATGGCCAGCGCATCGAAGCGCATCAAGCGGCCGGACAAAGGTTCGCCAATGCCGATAAGCAATTTGATCGCCTCGGTCGCCTGGATCATGCCGACCACCCCCGGCAACACGCCGATGACCCCGCCGGCGCTGCAATTGGGGGCCAGCTCTGCGGGCGGGGCCTTGGGGAACAGGCAGCGGTAGCACGGCCCGCCTTTATGGTTGAGCACACTGATTTGCCCGTCGAAGCGGTAGATGGCGCCGTATACCAGAGGCTTGCCCAACTGCACGCAGGCGTCATTGACCAGGTAGCGGGTGTCGAAGTTGTCCGTGCCGTCGATCACCAGGTCATAGGCGCCCACCAGTTCCAGGGCGTTGTCGGTATCGAGCGCGGTGTTGTGTGTGTTGATCTGGATGTGGGGGTTCAGATCCTGCAAACGTTGCCTGGCGGACTCCACCTTGGGCATGCCCAGGGTGCTGTTGCCGTGTACGATCTGGCGTTGCAGATTGCTGCTTTCCACCACGTCGAAGTCCACCAGGCCCAGGGTGCCGATGCCGGCCGCCGCCAGGTACAGGCTGATGGGTGAGCCCAGGCCACCGGTGCCGATGATCAGCACCCTGGCTTTCTTCAGGTTCAACTGACCTTCACGGCCGACACCGGGCAGAGTGATATGGCGTACGTAGCGTTGCACTTCTTCGTTGCTCAGGGTGTCGACGTCGATGCCGCCGGAGGTCGCCAGCAGCACTTCGATCCGGGCCTTTTCCGGCAAGCTGTCGTCGGCGTCGATCAACGCTTCCTCGGCGGTAAACAGGAAGTGTTCCTTGAGCTGGTTGTTCTGCTCGTGAAACAGATGCGGGCGCAACTGTGGGTGACTGTCGCAGAGGTTTTCAATGACTTCGCGCAATGTCGATCCTGCGCCCTCGAGGGTCGATTGCGGCAGCTTGGCCACGCGAACCAGAATGTCGGGGAAAGAGACAGCGTTCATGGACAACTCCGTGTGCAGGTCGTTGAAAGGTTGAAGGGCGAAATGCTTGCCATCCCAGGCAAACAGCTTTGACCCCAGGGCCTGGCCCTGGCGAACATCCACCACCAGGTAGCCTACAGGGTAGATCGGCTCGCCCAGGAACAGCGCCTTGTCCTGGTCTTCATCACTGAAATAGGCGCCGACATCCGGGTGCGAGTGGTAGATCACCACCACCGGGTTGTCGCTGCGAAACGCCTTGTTCAGCAGCAGCGTATCGGCGACTGAAAAGGTGTAGCCGTTGGCCGCGCTGCGCGGGTACATCTGCGGGTTTCTGCGGTGCAACTCGTTCTGGATATTGCTGCCCAGGTACACACTGCCGTCGGCGAAGATAAAACCGCAGCACTCCTCGGGATAGCTGCGGCTGGCGTGGGCGTAGATCTGTTCCAGGGCTTCGGGGCGCAGGACATCCATGTTTCTCTCGCGTCGCTGGGTGATGGGTGCAGGGGTCAATTTTTGTTGGCCAGCAGTTTTTCGATGGGCAGCTTGGTGATCGCAAAGCCGGCCAGCAGGATCGCCGAGTACAGCATCAGGTCACGGGAAATCTCCACCCCTTCGTACCAGGCACCGATGATGACTGCGAACACCGGAAAGATGATGAACACGAATGACAGGATGATCGGGCTCAGGCGCTTGAGCAGCATGAAATACACAATGAAACCGCCCACCGAAGCGACCAGCCCAAGGTAGAACAGCGCGCTCCAGGAACGCAGGGTGATGGCGTCGAACGTCGGGTTTTCAAACCACAGGCCGGCCACGAACAGCATCAGCCCGGCAATGCCGATGGGCAGGGTGTTATAGGTGATGACACTGATGGCGCTGCCTTTTTGTTTGGTAATCACGTAGCACAACGCGTGCATGATCGCGGCGGTCAGAATCGCCAGTACGCCGAAGAACTCGGCATGGTCCAGGTGCAGGCCCTGGCTCTTGATGATCATGTAGAGGCTGCCGAAACCGATGCCGATGCCGACCACCTGGGACAGGTAGATGCGCTCACGCAGGAACAGCGCGGAGAAGATCAGAATGAACACCGGCATGCAGCTGAACAGCAGGGCAGTCAGGCCGGACGAGACGTGCATCTCGCCGTAATTGAGCAGGTAATAGGGAATGCTGAAGTAGGACAGGGTCACGAACACGAAGAACCAGCGGCTTTCCCGTGGGAACACAATCGGCTCACGGCGCACCATGGCGAAACACAGGAACAGCGGGAAGGCGATCAGGAAGCGCAGGCCTGCTGACGTCAGCGGCGGCACGCTTTCCACCGCAATCTTGATGCCCAGCCAGGTAGTGCCCCAGCTCAGGCACACGATCAGGAACATGACGCTGGTGATCAAGCCGGCCAGCCATTGTTTACGGGTTTTGGTTTTTGCGGTGTTTTCAAGAATGGCGGACATTGGCATCGTTTATTGCTTCCCTGAGCCGGAATTGAACTCTATATTGAACTTGTTATAAGTGATTCAATCCGGTGATTGAACCCGCAAAAGCACACTATTAGGGCGAATGATGACTGTCAAAACAAATATTGACATGGTGTCAATTATGCGTGAGGGGTTGTCCAACGGTCAGGGCGTGAAGTACAAGCGCCTGTCCGATGTCATGGAACGGGGCATCCTTGAAGGCACGATTGAACCGGGAAGAAAACTGCCGCCTCATCGGGTGCTTTCCGACAACCTGGGCGTCACTATCGGCACCATCAGCCGGGCCTACGGTGAGCTGGAGCGGTTGGGTTTGGTGGTGGCGCGTGTGGGTGACGGTACATTCGTGCGCAAGCGTGGGATGGAGCGCCAGCGTGATGAAGGCTTTCGCAACTTCAGCGAGGAGCCACGCCAGTACTTCGACATGAGCCGCAACATGCATATTCCGGGGCAGGAAACGGTATTCCTTGCCCAGAGCTTCCAAACCCTGTCGACCAACGGCAAATTTCTCCAGGACATCAGCGCCTATACCCCGGACGCGGGCCTGCCGCGCTATCGCGAGGCCGGTGCGCAATGGCTGGTGCAGCGCGACTTTCATCCAATTCCCGAGCAGGTCATCTGCGTCAATGGCGGCCAGCATGGCTTGCTCTGCGCGATGATGGCGTTGCTGCGCGCCGGCGACACGGTGGTCACCGAGCAACTGACTTACCCGGGGCTTATCACCGCCGCGCGGATGCTGGGTGTGCGGTTGATCGGGCTGGAGATGGATGAAGAAGGCGTGCTGCCGGGTGCGCTGGATGAAGTCTGTCGAAATCACCGGGTTTCGGCGCTGTATTGCACGCCAACGATCCAGAATCCCACAACCGCAGTGTTGTCAGTCCCGCGCCGTGAAGCGTTGGCCAAGGTCTGTCGTGAACATAATCTGCTGATTCTGGAGGATGAAGCCCATGGCGTGCTGGTCGAGGATCGTCCTCCGCCCCTCAGTTACTTCGCCCCTGAACGTACGATCCTGATCAGCAGCTTGAGCAAGGCGGTATCGGCCGGGCTGCGCGTGGGCTATGTGCATGCGCCGCCGGCGCTGGTCAGCCGGGTGTCGGCGGCGCTGCGTTCGACCTGCTGGATGGCCACCCCGGTGACCCTGGAACTGGCGACCCAATGGATCGAAAACGGCACGGCGGAATACCTGCTGCGCCAGCAGATCAACGAGATAAGCCGGCGCAAGGCCTTGGTCGAGGGCTTATTGAGCGGTCTGCAGTATCGCACTCACCTCAACAGCCCGCACTTCTGGATCGAAGTGCCGGAACCCTGGCGCGCGTCGGAAATCGAGGCAGAACTCAAGCAGAACAACTACCTGATCGCGACCGCCGAAGCGTTTGCCGTGGGGCAGACGGCGGTGCCGCAGTTTATCCGGGCAAGTATTTGCAATACCTCGGGGGATGATCAGTTGCTGCGGGCGGGGTTCGATGCGCTGGCGACGGCGCTGGGGCAGGGGGGCGGGCGGTTTCAGTTGTAGGTGTTAAGGCGCAAGACGTAAGCTTCAAGCTTCAAGCTTCAAGCTTCAAGACGAGAGCCGAGTGGCATGTTCTTGCAGCTTATAGCTTGCAGCTTGCAGCTTGCAGCTTGCAGCTTGCCGCTGCCTCACTTAAACCTGCGCTCCACACCCTTCTCCACCAGAATCTTCGCCGAAATCTCTTCCACCGAAAAATGCGTGGAATTGATGTGCGCAATATTCTCGCGACGGAACAGGTTTTCCACTTCGCGCACTTCGAACTCACACTGGGCGTAACTTGAATAACGGCTGTTGGGCTTGCGTTCATTCCGGATCGCGGTGAGGCGGTCCGGGTCGATGGTCAGGCCGAACAGCTTGTGCGAATGGGCGCGCAGGGCGGCGGGCAGCGTCAGGTGTTCCATGTCGTCTTCCGTCAGCGGGTAGTTGGCCGCGCGAATACCGAATTGCATGGCCATGTACAGGCAGGTCGGGGTCTTGCCGCAGCGCGACACGCCCACCAGGATCAGGTCGGCCTTGTCGTAATAGTGCGTGCGGGCGCCGTCGTCGTTGTCGAGGGCGAAGTTCACTGCCTCGATACGCTCCATATAGTTGGAATTATGACCAATGGAATGGGACTTTCCGACGGAGTAAGAGGAATGCTCGCTCAACTCCTGTTCCAATGGCGCCAGGAACGTGGAGAAAATGTCGATCATGAAACCATTCGAGGTCGCGAGAATCTCACGAATGTCTTGATTGACGATGGTGTCGAAAATGATCGGGCGACAACCGTCTTTTTCAGCCGCCAGATTGATTTGTTGTACCATGGCCCGCGCTTTATCCACGCTGTCTATATAAGGTCGCGTGAATTTGGCGAAGGTAATGTTTTCGAACTGCGCGAGCAGGCTTTGGCCCAGTGTTTCGGCCGTGATGCCGGTGCCATCGGAAATAAAGAAAGCAGATCGTTTCATTTGAGCCCTGGGCCTTAAGCTGATGGCGAATCTTGGATATGATAGGCGCGATTTTGCCGTCCCGCAGTGGGCCGCATTCTCACTTATTTTCCAGGTCCAGGCCACAAGCGCTGGCGTTCGCTCCTACTGAGCAAGCCGCGTCCTGAGCTTTTCCAACACAGAAAGTGGAGAGATCACCTTGGTAGAGTACGTAGTTTCCCTCGATAAGCTCGGCGTCCATGATGTAGAGCACGTGGGGGGCAAGAACGCATCCCTCGGCGAGATGATCAGTAATCTTGCAGGCGCCGGTGTCTCGGTGCCGGGTGGTTTCGCCACCACGGCCCAGGCTTACCGTGATTTCCTCGAGCTGAGCGGCCTGAACGCCCAGATCCACGCCGCGCTGGACGCTCTGGACGTCGATGACGTCAACGCCCTGGCCAGGACCGGCGCCCAGATCCGTCAATGGATCATGGAAGCCGAGTTCCCCGAGAAGCTCAACGAAGAAATCCGCACCGCCTTCGCCACCTTGTCCGCCGGCAACCCGGACATGGCTGTCGCCGTGCGCTCCTCGGCCACCGCCGAAGACTTGCCGGACGCCTCTTTCGCCGGTCAGCAGGAAACGTTCCTGAACATCCGCGGCGTGGAAAACGTGATCCGCGCGGCCAAGGAAGTTTTTGCCTCGCTGTTCAACGACCGCGCCATTTCCTACCGCGTGCACCAGGGTTTCGACCACAAGCTGGTGGCCTTGTCTGCCGGTGTGCAGCGCATGGTACGTTCGGAAACCGGCACCGCCGGCGTGATGTTCACCCTGGACACCGAATCGGGCTTCCGTGACGTGGTGTTTATCACCGGCGCCTACGGCCTGGGCGAAACCGTCGTACAAGGCGCGGTCAACCCGGACGAATTCTACGTGCACAAGCACACCCTTGAGGCCGGTCGCCCGGCCATCCTGCGCCGCAACCTGGGCAGCAAGGCGATCAAGATGATCTACGGCGACGAGGCCAAGGCTGGTCGCTCGGTTAAAACGGTTGACGTCGACAAGGCTGAGCGTGCGCGTTTCTGCCTGACCGACGCTGAAGTCAGCGAGCTGGCCAAGCAAGCGATGATCATCGAGAAGCACTACAAGTGCCCGATGGACATCGAGTGGGCCAAGGACGGTGACGACGGCAAGCTGTACATCGTGCAGGCCCGTCCCGAGACCGTTAAGAGCCGCACGTCGGCCAACGTCATGGAACGCTACCTGCTCAAGGAAACCGGCACCGTGCTGGTGGAAGGCCGCGCCATCGGCCAGCGCATCGGCGCCGGCAAGGTGCGCATCATCAAGGACGTGTCCGAGATGGACAAAGTCCAGCCGGGTGACGTGCTGGTCTCCGACATGACCGATCCGGACTGGGAGCCGGTGATGAAGCGTGCCAGCGCCATCGTTACCAACCGTGGCGGGCGCACGTGCCACGCGGCGATCATCGCCCGTGAGCTGGGGATTCCTGCGGTTGTCGGTTGCGGCAACGCCACGCAGCTGTTGAAAGATGGCCAGGGTGTGACGGTGTCCTGCGCCGAAGGCGACACCGGCTTCATCTTCGAAGGCGAGCTGGGCTTCGACATCAAGCAGAACTCCATCGACGCCATGCCGGACCTGCCGTTCAAGATCATGATGAACGTCGGCAACCCGGACCGCGCCTTCGACTTCGCGCAGTTGCCGAACGCCGGTGTGGGCCTGGCCCGCCTGGAATTCATCATCAACCGCATGATCGGCGTGCACCCCAAGGCCCTGTTGAACTACGCCGGCCTGCCGCTGGACATCAAGGAAAGCGTCGACAAGCGCATCGCCGGTTACAACGACCCGGTGGGCTTCTACGTCGAGAAGCTGGTGGAAGGCATCAGCACCCTGGCGGCGGCGTTCTACCCGAAAAAGGTCATCGTGCGGCTGTCGGACTTCAAGTCCAACGAATACGCCAACCTGATCGGCGGCAAGCTTTACGAGCCGGAAGAAGAAAACCCGATGCTGGGTTTCCGTGGCGCCTCGCGTTACATCAGCGAGGCCTTCCGTGACTGCTTCGAACTCGAGTGCCGCGCCCTCAAGCGTGTGCGCAACGAGATGGGGCTGACCAACGTCGAAATCATGGTGCCGTTCGTGCGTACCCTGGGCGAGGCGAGCCAGGTGGTTGATCTGCTGGCCGAAAACGGTCTGAGCCGCGGCGAAAACGGCCTGCGCGTGATCATGATGTGCGAGCTGCCGTCCAACGCCATCCTGGCCGAGGAATTCCTGGAGTTCTTCGACGGTTTCTCCATCGGCTCCAACGACCTGACCCAGCTGACCCTGGGCCTGGACCGTGACTCCGGGATCATCGCCCACCTGTTCGACGAGCGAAATCCTGCGGTCAAGAAGCTGCTGTCCAACGCCATCCAGGCCTGTAACAAGGCCGGCAAGTACATCGGTATCTGTGGCCAGGGCCCGTCCGATCACCCTGACCTGGCCAGATGGCTGATGGAACAGGGTATCGAAAGCGTCTCGCTGAACCCCGATTCCGTGCTTGAAACCTGGTTCTTCCTCGCCGAAGGTCAAGCGTCCGCTTAAAGCCGCTACGTCAAAAGTGCCGGTCACCTGTCAAGGGTGACCGGCATTCTTATCTGTACAGGGCGGAATTCCTACCGAACGCCGCCCTTTTTTGTGCAAGAGCATTATGCAAAGCAGCAGCAACCTGTTTCCCGTCGCCCTGATCAGCGCTGAACGTCGTGGCGACCTGAGTGAAGATGTGTACCGTCTCAAACCCGGCAACAGCCCCGACGCTACCGTCGAGCTGGCGGTTACCCGGTTGGGCCTGGCCGATGTCCCGGAAAACCGGGGCACGCCGGTTATTTTCCTGCACGGCAGTTTTTCCAATCGGCGCTTCTGGTATTCGCCCAAGGGCATTGGCCTGGGCGCTCACCTGGCGCGCCGCGGTTTTGATGTGTGGATCCCGGAAATGCGCGGCCATGGCCTGTCCAGGCGCAACCACGACTACGTGCGCAACCGTGTCGCCGATTATGCGCGCTACGATTTGCCGGCCATCGGCGCCTTTGTGCACGAGCAAAGTGGGCAGGTGCCGCACTGGATCGGGCATTCCCTCGGCGCCACGACGTTGGCTGCGGCCCTGGGAGGGCAAACCTTGGACGCGCAGTCAGTGGCCTCAGTGGCGTTATTTGGTTGCCAGGTCAGCCGCACGCATTGGCCGTTGAAAATTCCACCGGTGGAGTGGGGCGGTCGATTTATCCTGAAGCGTCTAGCTCAGGTGTCTGGCCCACGCTTCAAGCGTGGACCGGAGGACGAACCGGCCGGTGTGATAATCGAAGCGCTGCGTTGGAATGGCCTGTTCGGCCGCTTTGGCGACGGCGAGCGGGATTGGTGGAAAGGCCTGGCAGCGGTCGACGTGCCGTTGTTGGCGGTCAGTGCGGCGGGCGATCGGCAGGATCCGGACTGGGCGTGTCGCAAGCTGTTCGAGCAAGTCGGCAGCGAGCATCGCCAGTACCTGTGCCTGGGACGTGGGCAGGGTTTTACCGAAGATTTCGGGCATGTACAAATGCTGGTCAGCAAAGCCGCGCAGGCCCAAGTGTGGCCCTTGGTGGAACGCTGGTTGAAAGATCCGCTGACACCTGTGCTCGGCACCCGGCCAGAGGTGGCTGTGGCGGTTTGACGAAGCGCGCCATCGAGGCCGTTTCACTCTTGAGTGGTTGCGGCTAAGATATGACGCCTCAGGCGCTTCTGGTCATATTCAGTCGCGTAACGACTATTGCGTTGCGTTGATTGCGCTTTGATCATGGCCGGCGCCAGTGGCCGAGCACTTAAAGAATGCCTGCTGCAGCACGTTTTTCCTGATATATGCCGTGAACTGTTCGACCCCTTCTTTGATGACAGGAGTTTCGCGATGGACCATTACGTGACCCCCGACCTGTGCGACGCCTACCCGGAGTTGGTGCAGGTGCTTGAGCCGATGTTCAGCAATTTCGGTGGCCGAGACTCCTTCGGCGGCGAGATTGTCACCCTCAAATGCTTCGAGGATAACTCCCTGGTCAAGGCACAGGCCGAGCAGCCGGGCGCCGGCAAGGTGTTGGTGGTCGATGGAGGTGGTTCGCTGCGGCGTGCGTTGCTCGGTGACCTGATTGCCGAGAAAGCCGCGAAAAACGGCTGGGAAGGTATGGTGATCTACGGTTGCATCCGCGATGTCGACATCCTTGCCCAGACCGACCTGGGCGTGCAGGCCCTGGCTGCCCATCCGATGAAAACCGACAAGCGTGGCCTGGGTGACCTGAACGTGGCGGTGACCTTTGCAGGCGTGACGTTCCGCCCGGGTGAATACGTGTACGCCGATAACAACGGGGTAATCGTCTCGCCCAGCCCGCTGAAAATGCCTGAATAAACCGCAGTAGCCGAAAGGGATGAGGATGTTCGAGGAAGACAACGCGCAGTGGGGGCTGGTGCATGCCCTGGTGCTGGACGGTAAAGGCGGTGCGCGTTCGATTGCCCGGACCGAGCTTGACGAGTTGCAACTGCAGCCCCAGGAAAGCCTGTGGCTGCATTGGGACCGCAGCCATCCGCAAACCCAGACCTGGCTGCGCAAATCCAGCGGTTTGAGTGAATTTGCCTGTGACCTCCTGCTGGAAGAAAACACCCGTCCGCGGCTGCTGCCGCTGCCGGATGCCGAACTGCTGCTCTTTCTGCGCGGGATCAATCTCAATCCCGGCGCGGAACCGGAAGACATGGTTTCGGTACGTATATTCGCGGCAGCCAATCGGGTGATTTCCCTCAGGTTGCGCCCGTTACGCGCCACCGATGAGCTGCTGGTGCAATTGGCCGAGGGCAAGGGCCCCAGAACTGCATCCGAACTGATCCTTTATATGGCGCAGTACCTGACCAACAAAGTGCAGGATCTGGTCACTGGGCTGTCCGAAATTGTCGATGCCGAAGAAGAAAAACTCGATGCCGACGAACGGTATACCCCCGAGCACGGCAGCGTCTTGCAGATCCGTCGGCGAGCGGCAGGGCTCAAGCGTTTCCTGGCGCCGCAACGGGATATTTTTGCACAGCTGACGCGAATCAAACTGGCGTGGTTCTGTGATGACGACGCTGACTACTGGAACGAATTACACAACAGCCTGACCCGGTACCTTGAAGAGCTCGAATTGGCTCGGGAGCGTGTGGGGCTTGTACTTGAGGCCGAAGACCGGCGCCTGAGCCTGCGCATGAACCGCACCATGTACCGCTTCGGCATCATCACCGGCATCTTCTTGCCGATGAGTTTTCTGACCGGCTTGCTGGGCATCAATGTAGGGGGAATACCGTTTTCCAGCAGCCCTTACGGATTCATGATTGCCTGCCTGCTGATGATCTCGGTGGCGCTGGGTCAATGGTGGCTTTTTCGACGGTTACGCTGGGTTTGAGCTGAATATGAGCTGAACGTAGGAAAGGGTCGATGTGACCCGATGAATTTTACCCTCGTCTTTTAAATCACTTGCGAGAGGTCTCTATGCACGATCCGTTCGAACAGTCTTTGCGTGACATGCTCAATGCTTCGCCATCCAACCGTGATGACGATGCCTGCCTGGGCCGCGTACTGAAAACCGCCAACCGTCAGGTAGGGGCGGGGGACCTGTTCGGTCTGCTCGGGCGTTGGGTGCCGGCGTTGATGATGGCCCTGAACAACGGTTCGGCCCATGTATCACCGGTCTCCCGGCATAAACCTCTTGCTCGCACTGCTGATAAGGCTGATTGAATATGGAACTTGATCTCTGGACCCAGAGCCTGGTCACCGCAATGACCGCATTGTGGACCAAGGTGGCGAATTTCATTCCCAACCTCTTTGGTGCCCTGGTCCTGGTACTGCTGGGCTTTGTCGTGGCCAAGCTGCTCGACACCCTGTTGTCCAAATTGCTCGCCAAACTCGGGCTGGATCGCCTGATGGCCGGAACCGGCCTGACCAAGCTGCTGGGCCGTGCCGGGCTGCAGGTGCCGATTTCGACGCTGATCGGCAAGATCGTTTATTGGTTCGTTCTACTTATTTTTCTGGTTTCTGCGGCTCAGTCCCTTGGACTTGAGCGAGTTTCAGCTACGCTCGACATGCTGGCACTGTATTTGCCGAAAGTATTCGGCGGCGCGCTGGTGCTGCTGGTCGGCGTTTTACTAGCGCAACTGGCCAATGGCCTGGTACGCGGAGCCGCTGAAGGTGTCGGCCTGGACTATGCGGCAGGCCTGGGGCGAATTGCCCAGGGACTGGTGATCATCATCAGTATTTCGGTCGCGATCAGCCAGTTGGAGGTCAAAACTGACCTGCTGAACCACGTTATCGTGATTGTTTTGATTACCGTTGGTCTGGCCGTTGCACTGGCCATGGGCTTGGGAAGCCGGGAAATTGCCGGTCAGATTCTTGCGGGAATCTACGTGCGTGAGCTGTATCAGGTAGGGCAACAGGTGCGTGTGGGCGAGGTCGAAGGGCAAATCGAGGAGATCGGCACCGTCAAGACGACCGTGCTGACCGATGACGGGGAACTGGTGTCGCTGTCCAACCGGATTCTCCTGGAGCAGCAGGTCAGTAGCCGCTAAACCGGCAAACCCTGCTAATGTACGCCGCCGCGAACCCGGCTGACCGGGTTGCAGCGGACATTGACCTGACTGCCGGCACGACTTGTTTTGAATAAAGCCCAAACGCTGTCCACGCGCTATGACCCCCGTGAGCTCTCTGATGAGGAGTTGGTCGCGCGTTCGCACACGGAGCTGTTTCACGTAACACGCGCGTACGAAGAATTGATGCGCAGATATCAACGCACTCTGTTCAACGTTTGTTCAAGGTATTTGGGGAACGATAGGGATGCGGACGATGTCTGTCAGGAAGTGATGCTCAAGGTGCTGTACGGCCTGAAGAACTTCGAGGGAAAATCGAAGTTCAAGACCTGGCTCTACAGCATCACGTACAACGAGTGCATCACGCAGTATCGAAAGGAACGGCGAAAGCGTCGCTTGATGGACGCCTTGAGTCTGGACCCCCTTGAGGAAGCGTCTGAAGAAAAGGCGCCGACACCCGAGGAGAAGGGCGGACTCGATCGCTGGTTGGTGCATGTGAATCCGATTGACCGTGAAATTCTGGTGCTACGATTCGTCGCAGAATTGGAATTTCAAGAAATCGCTGACATCATGCATATGGGCTTGAGTGCTACAAAGATGCGTTACAAACGTGCTCTTGATAAATTACGTGAGAAATTTGCGGGCGAGACTGAAACTTAGTGCGTAGCAAATATCTCTTACGTGTAGGCAAGTTCTGTTAGACTTGTCGCCGAGTTGTCCCCCGGTTTGTGGGACTGCTTTACAATCACCAGATGGGGATTTAACGGATGAAACTGAAAAACACCTTGGGCTTGGCCATTGGTTCTCTTATTGCCGCTACTTCTTTCGGCGTTCTGGCACAAGGCCAAGGCGCAGTTGAGGGCGAGCTGTTCTACAAGAAGCAGTACAACGATAGCGTCAAGCACATCGAAGACGGCTTCAACCCTGGCGCTCGCATCGGTTACTTCTTGACCGACGACCTGTCCTTGAACCTGTCCTACGACAAGACTAACCACACCCGTTCGAACGACGGTACTGGCAACCAGAAGATCAAAGGTGATACCGGCAGCCTCGTTGCCCAATACCACTTCGGTCAAGCTGGCGTTGACAGCCTGCGTCCATACGTTGAAGGCGGTTTCGGCCACCAGAGCCGTACCAACGTGCAAGCTGACGGCCACAGCGGTCGCGACCAGACCACTTTCGCTACCATCGGTACCGGCGTGAAGTACTACTTCACCAACAACCTGTACGCTCGTGCTGGTGTTGAAGCTGACTACGGTCTGGACAACGGCAAGTGGGACTACTCCGCACTGGTTGGCCTGGGTGTGAACTTCGGCGGTAACGCTGGCGCAGCTGCTCCAGCTCCTACCCCAGCACCAGCTCCAGAGCCAGTTCCAGAGCCAGAAGCTCCGGTTGCTCAGGTTGTTCGTGTTGAGCTGGACGTTAAGTTCGACTTCGACAAGTCCGTTGTTAAGCCTAACAGCTACGGCGACGTGAAAAACCTGGCCGACTTCATGGCTCAGTACCCAGCTACCAACGTAGAAGTTGCTGGTCACACTGACTCCGTAGGTCCAGACGCTTACAACCAGAAGCTGTCCCAGCGTCGTGCTGACGCTGTTAAGCAAGTCCTGGTTAAAGACGGCGTGGCTCCTAGCCGTGTAACTGCTGTAGGTTACGGCGAATCCCGCCCAGTTGCTGACAACGCAACTGAAGCTGGTCGCGCTGTTAACCGTCGCGTAGAAGCGTCGGTTGAAGCTACCGCTCAGTAATTACTGAGTAGTAGAGAAAAGCCCGGCTCAGGCCGGGCTTTTTTTCGCCTGCGATTTACCTCAAGCGCTGGCCGCTGCCGCATCGCATGCCATTTGCGCCGCGCCGGCAACACGGCCAATCACCAGGATTGCCGGGCTTTTCAGCGCAAAAGCCTGCGCGTCTTCGTGCATGGCGGCGAGGTGGCTACGGCATTCGCGCTGTTCGGGCAACGATGCATTTTCAATCATCGCCACCGGCATATCCGCAGCCATGCCGCCCTCCAGCAGCTGTTGCCGGATCTCTTCGAGCTTGGCCACGCCCATGTACACCACCAGCGTCGTTCCGCCCTCGGTCAGTGCGCGCCAGTTCAGGCTGCTGTCATCCTGGGTATGCGCGGTGACCAGGGTTACGCCACGGCTGACGCCGCGCAAGGTCAACGGGATATGGCAATTCGTCGCTCCGGCCAGTCCCGAGGTGATGCCGTTGACCAGCTCCACCTCGATGCCACGCTCGCGCAGCCACGTCGCCTCTTCGCCACCCCGCCCGAAAATACACGGATCGCCGCCTTTAAGCCGCACCACACACTTGCCCTGGCGTGCATAGCGCAGCATCAGACGGTGAATGAACGCCTGCGGCGTAGAGCGACAACCGCCGCGCTTGCCGACGGTCATCACGCGCGCGTCCGTGCAGTGTTCCAAGACAACCGGGTTGACCAGATCGTCGATCAACACCACGTCTGCTTCATGCAGGGCCCTTACCGCTTTGAGGGTGAGCAATTCCGGATCACCGGGCCCAGCGCCTACCAGCCACACTTTTGCGCTCATGTTTTTCCCCTCACACACTGATTGCGATTGGCTGCGGGCTGGCGGCCAGCAGACGTTTGATTTCCGGCACGCAGGAGCCGCATTGCGTGCCGCATCCCAGTTGCTGTTTGAGCCCGGTCAGGTCCAGGCCACGGGCAATTGCGGCGCACACCGCGTTTTCGCTGACATTCTTGCAATTGCACAGGATCTTGCTGCTGGCCGCCGCTCCCCCCGGTGGCGCGCTCAGGGGCGCCAGGAGCCAGCGCCGCAGTTGATCGTCGGTGCGGCCCTCCAGCCACAGGCTTTGCAGCCAATGCCGGGCCAGGGTTTCACCGGCCAGGCGAACCGCTGTAATACGGCCCTGTTCGATTTTCACCCGTTTGCCGATAGAGCGGCGCGGGTCGTCATAGGCCATCACCGGGCCGTCGTGCAGGCCCAGCAACTGGTCGATACGGGTCAGTATCTGCAGGTCGGGCGCCTCGGTATGGGCTGCGCGCACCAGCAGCGCCGGCCGCTCGCGCCCGCTCAGGCTCAGGCTGACGTAGGCAAATTCTTCGCACAGCGGGCGCAGGGCGTCGAAATGTCGTTGCACGTCACCCTCGATCAGCGCGAACAGCTGCCACGGCAGTTGCACCGCTTCCAGGCGCACACCGCTGTGTTTGAGTTCCGGCTGTTTCGATAACGGATCGAACGCCGGCTGAGTGAGCACATTGACGCCGCCTTTGAGAAACCGGTCGCCCCAATGCATCGGCAGGAACGCTTGACCGGGGCGCACGCTGTCATCACTGGTGACCGCGACCACCACATTGCCCCGACGGCTTTTCAGGTTGACCAGGTCGCCTTCCTTGAAGCGGTGACGACGCAACTCGTCCGGGTGCAGGCTCAACAGCGCCTCGCTGACATGCCCGAACAGCTGCGCCGCCGTGCCGGTGCGGCTCATGCCGTGCCACTGGTCGCGCAGGCGACCGGTGATCAGGGTCAGGGGAAAGCGTGCGTCACGCTGCTCCTTGGCGGCGCGATAAGGCTCGGCGACAAATTGCGCACGGCCGTTATCAGTGGGGAAAATGCCGTCGACGTAGAGTCGTGGTGTTCCGGCTTGTGCGCCCACGGGAAACGGCCACTGTTGCGGGCCGAGTCGGTCAAGCAGGGCATGGCTGAGGCCTGACACATCCAGGTCACGCGCTTGAGTCAGCAGCTTGAACTCGTCAAAGATCTGCGCGGGTTGCTCAAAGGCAAACAGGCTGTCCAGCCCCGGCCGCAGACGGCGCTCCAGGCGCTGCGCGAAATCCACGGTAATCGCCCAGTCCGGTCGCGCTTCGCCCGGTGGGGTGATGGCGCGACGCACGTGGGAAATACGCCGTTCGGAATTGGTCACCGTGCCTTCTTTTTCACCCCAACTGGCGGCGGGCAGCAGCAGGTCGGCGTAGGCGGCGGTCTCGGTGGTTCGAAAGGCCTCCTGCAATACCACGAACGGACACGTCGCCAGCGCTGCACGCACTGCATTCTGGTCCGGCAACGATTGGGCCGGGTTGGTGCAGGCGATCCACAGCGCCTTGATCGTGCCCGCCTGCACCTGTTCAAACAGTTCGATAGCCGTGAGGCCGGTGGTTGCGGGCAGTTGGTCGACACCCCAGTAAGCGGCTACTTCTGCGCGGTGTTCGGGGTTGGCGGCGTCGCGGTGCCCAGGCAGCAGATTCGACAAACTGCCGGTTTCGCGCCCGCCCATGGCATTGGGTTGGCCGGTCAGGGAAAACGGCCCGCAGCCTGGCCGGCCAATCGTACCGGTGGCCAGGTGCAGGTTGATCAGCGCGCTGTTTTTTGCACTGCCCGCGCTCGATTGGTTAAGGCCCATGCACCACAGCGACAAGAAGCTACTGGAGGTGCCCACCCACTGCGCGCACAGGCGCAACTGCTCGATGCTGATGCCGCACAGTTGCGTGACCATTTGCGGCGTGTAGTCATGCACCAGGCGTTTGAGCGCTGCCAGGCCGTCGGTATGGGCGTGAATGAAATCGCGGTCGATCCAGTCTTCCCACAGCAGCAGATGCAAAATCCCATGGAACAGTGCGACATCCGTGCCCGGCAAGATCGCCAGGTGCAGGTCAGCCAAGTCGCAGGTGTCGGTACGGCGTGGATCGATCACCACCACGTTCATCTGCGGCCGTCGCGCCTTGGCCTCCTCCAGGCGTCGGTACAGTACCGGGTGCGCGTAGGCCATGTTGCTGCCGACGATCATCACACAGTCGCTGGTCTCCAGATCTTCATAGCTGCACGGTGGCGCATCGGCGCCCAGGCTACGTTTGTAGCCCACCACTGCGGAGGACATGCACAGCCGTGAGTTGCTGTCGATATTGTTGGTGCCGACCAGCGCCCGCGCCAGTTTGTTGAAACTGTAGTAGTCCTCGGTCAGCAATTGCCCGGAGATGTAGAACGCCACGCTGTCGGGGCCGTGTTCGGCAATGGTGTGGGCGAATACAGTGGCCGCATGTTCCAGGGCGCTGTCCCAGTCGGTGCGGGCGCGGGCCAGGTCTTTGCCCAGACGCAACTGCGGGTACAAGGCACGGGCGTCGAGGTCACCGGTCAGGTGCAGGCTGGCGCCCTTGCTGCACAGCTTGCCGAAGTTGGCCGGGTGGTCCGGGTCGCCTTGCACGCCGAGGATCCGGGTGTCGTCATGCTCGATCAGCACGCCGCAGCCCACCCCGCAATAACAGCAGGTGGACGCCGTGACCTGGCGGTTCATCACCCTGCATCCCGCAGGGCCAGCATCACTCGGCCGTTTTCCACGCGGGCGAGGTGATGATGGGCGCAACCGATATCCGGCGCCTGGGCTTCACCGGACGCCAGGTCGATCTGCCAGTTATGCAGCGGGCAGGCCACGCGTTTGCCATAGATCAAGCCCTGGGACAGCGGCCCGCCTTTGTGCGGGCAACGGTCATCGAGTGCGAAGACTTCATCGTCGCTGGTGCGAAAAATCGCAATGTCGCCCTTGGGCCCGTTGATGATGCGCGAGCCCAGGGCGTTGATTTCTTCCAGGGCGCAGATATCCAGCCAGTTCATGCCGGCACCTCCAATTGCTTGACCGGGATCACATCGAATTCTTTTTTCAGCAGCGGCTGTTCCAGGCGTTCTTTCCAGGGGTCTTGCTCGAACGACAGGGAAAACTGCAGACGCTCGTTGAGGGCCTGGCGCCGGGCCGGGTCTTCCAGCACGGCTTTCTTGATATGGTCCATGCCGACCCGCTGCAGGTAGTGCACGGTGCGCTCCAGGTAGAAGGCTTCTTCGCGGTACAGCTGCAGGAATGCGCCGTTGTATTCGCGCACCTCTTCAGCGGTCTTGAGCTTGACGAAGAACTCCGCGACTTCGGTCTTGATCCCGCCGTTGCCGCCGATATACATCTCCCAGCCTGAGTCCACACCGATGATTCCGACGTCCTTGATGCCCGCTTCCGAGCAGTTGCGTGGGCAACCGGACACCGCCAGCTTGACCTTGTGCGGCGACCACATGTTGAACAGGTCGTGCTCCAGCTCAATGCCCAGTTGCGTGGAGTTTTGCGTACCGAAGCGGCAGAACTCGCTGCCTACGCAGGTCTTCACGGTACGGATGGATTTGCCGTAGGCGTGCCCGGACGGCATATCAAGGTCCTTCCACACGCCAGGCAAATCCTGCTTCTTGATGCCGAGCAAGTCGATGCGCTGGCCACCTGTCACCTTGACCATCGGCACGTTGTACTTGTCGGCCACGTCGGCGATACGGCGCAGTTCCGACGGGTTGGTCACGCCGCCCCACATCCGTGGGACGACCGAATAGGTGCCGTCTTTCTGAATGTTGGCGTGGGCGCGCTCGTTGATCAGGCGCGATTGCGGGTCGTCCCTGGCTTCGCCCGGCCAGGTGGAGATCAGGTAATAGTTCAGCGCCGGACGGCAGGTGGCGCAACCGTTGGGCGTGCGCCAGTTCAGATAGCTCATGGTGCCGGCGATGGTCAGCAGGTGCTGTTCGCGAATGGCCTGGCGGATCTGCCCGTGATTGAGGTCGCTGCAGCCGCAGATGGCTTTTTCGCTCTTGGGCTTGACGTCGGCGGCCCCGCCCACGGTATTGATCAGAATCTGTTCCACCAGCCCCACGCAGGACCCACAGGAGCTGGCCGCCTTGGTGTGCTTCTTCACGTCATCGACGCTGAACAGCCCCTGTTCCTGGATCGCCTTGACGATGGTGCCCTTGCACACGCCATTGCAGCCGCAGACTTCGGCGCTGTCGGCCATGCTCATGGCTTTGTCCTGGCCTTGATGGCCCACATCGCCCAGCGCATTTTCGCCAAACATCAAGTGATCGCGAATCTCGCCGATCGCGTGGTTCTCACGGATCTGGCGGAAATACCAACCGCCATCGGCGGTATCGCCGTACAGGCAGGCGCCGACCAGGATGTCGTCCTTGATCACCAGTTTCTTGTACACGCCGCCGATGGGGTCGGAGAGGGTGATGGTCTCAGTGCCTTCGCCGCCCATGAAGTCGCCCGCGGAGAACAGGTCAATGCCGGTAACTTTGAGCTTGGTGGAGGTCACAGAACCTTTATAGGTGGCGAAACCCAACTGGGCGAGATGGTTGGCGCACACCTTGGCCTGTTCGAACAGCGGTGCGACCAGGCCGTAGGCGATCCCACGGTGGCTGGCGCATTCACCGATCGCATAGATGCGCGGGTCGTAGGTTTGCATCGTGTCGTTGACCAGAATCCCACGGTTGCAGGGGATGCCGGACTTTTCCGCCAGTTCGGTGTTGGGGCGGATACCGGCGGCCATCACCACCAGGTCGGCGGGGATGATGTCACCGTTCTTGAACTGCACCGAGCCGACGCGGCCATTGCCGGCGTCATGCAGGGCCTGGGTCTGTTCGCACAGGCGAAACACCAGGCCACGGCTTTCCAGCTCGGTTTGCAGCAACTGGCCACTGGTCTTGTCCAATTGCCGTTCCAGCAGCCATTCGCCGATGTGCACCACGGTCACCTGCATGCCGCGCAGCATCAAGCCGTTCGCGGCCTCCAGGCCGAGCAGTCCGCCACCGATCACCACCGCGTGCTTGTGGGTCTTGGCGGTGTCGATCATGGCCTGGGTGTCGGCGATATCGCGGTAGCCGATCACGCCCTGCAAGGTGTTACCTGGAATGGGCAGGATAAACGGCGTGGAACCGGTGGCGATCAGCAGGCGATCGTATTCGGCTTCGGTACCGTCCTCGGCGATGACGCGGCGCTTGACCCGGTCGATCTGCACCACCTTGCGGTTGAGCAGCAGCTTGACGTGGTTGTCGAGGTACCAGTCCAGATCGTTGAGCACGATCTCTTCGAAGGTCTGCTCGCCGGCCAGTACCGGTGAGAGCAGGATGCGGTTGTAGTTGGTGTGGGGCTCGGCTCCGAATACCGTGATGTCATAGAGGTCGCTGCTGAGCTTGAGCAATTCTTCCAGGGTGCGAACCCCGGCCATGCCGTTGCCGATCATCACCAGTTTGAGTTTTTTCATGTCGCTCTCCGACCAATCACGCGCAAACAAAAAAAGGCGTCCCCGCTAGTTACCTAGCGAGGACGCCTTTGTCCTGGTCCCGTTCTCTCGGGAAGCTCGATCCTTCGACGTTGAAGGCGCGGCTGTATGTGGGTTGTTGAAGAGGCTAATGCAGCAGCTGTGCCAAGTGTCGCTTACCCCGGTTTTATTAGGGATTCAACGCGGATGCGTAAGAATTTTGCCCGTTAGTGGTGCAATAGCCAGAACAGCAGCACCAGATTGATCAGCAGCGAAGCCGTCGCCAGGGTCTGCCAGACCTTGAGCGGTTCACGCTCCAGCAAGGGGCGCGGGCGTATGCTCAGTTCGCGGCGGTCGGCCTGTTCCAGCACCAGCAGCCATTCTTCGGCGGTCTCATAGCGCTGCTGCGGTTGCGCGGCCACGGCGCGTTCCAGGCTTGCAGGCAACCAGTCCGGCACATCGGGACGGTAGCGGCTGGCGCTGACCGCCTGAGTGAAGCGCGGGCGTTGGAAGGCTTCGATTTCGCCATAGGGATAGTGGCCGGTCAGCAGGTAATAGAGCGTGACGCCGACGCTATACAAATCCTGTTGTGGCGTAGGACGTTCACCGCTGAATGACTCCGGCGCGATAAAACTCGGGGTGCCGGGCAGCACGCTGGCACGGTCTTGCGACAGCCCCGGGCAGTAGGCCAGGCCGAAATCCAGCACGCGCAGTTCGCCGTCGTCTCCCAGCAACAGATTTTCCGGCTTGATATCGCGGTGCAGGATCTGCCGTCGGTGTAGCAGGCCGACCGCGCGCAGTAAACGCTCGGCGATGGACTGCCATTGCGCCAGGGGCAACGGGCCCTGGCGCTTGAACAGTTCGGCAAGGGTTAGCCCCGGGTATTCGCGCATCACGTAGTACAAGTGCTGGCGTCCACTGGCGGCATGCACTTCAGGAAACGCGCGGCCGGCGACCCGGCGCAGAAACCATTCTTCCGAGAGCAGGGCCTGGGCGGCGTCAGTGTCGTCGTCGCGGCTTGACGCCAGGGTTTTCAGCAGCCAGGGACGCTGCTGATCATCCTGTACCCGATACAGCAACGACTGTCGGCTCTGCGCCAGCAGGCTGTGCACCTGCCACCCTTCGAAGCGTTGCCCGGCCTTGAGCGGCGGCGGCAGCGGCCACTGCTGCAACTGCACTAGTGCGTCGCCCAGCGTGGCGGCGCCGAGAGTATCGATGCGCACCAGCAAGGCGCTGGCATTGTCCTGGCTGCCCGCCAAATGCGCGGCATTGACCAGGGTGTTGACCGCCAGGTCCAGGTCGGTCTGCTCGCGCAGAATCGCGTTGATGCTGTGCTCACCCAACGTGGCCCACACCCCGTCGCTGAGCAGCAGGAAGCACTCGCCTGCGCGCAGTTCTCCATCGAGAAAATCCAGTACCAGATGCTGGTCCAGGCCGAGGGCGCGCTTGAGCACATGCTGCATGCCCGGTTGTTCCCACACATGGTCCTCGCTGATGCGCTGCAGCTCGCCGTCCAGCCAGCGATAGGCGCGGCAATCGCCGACGTGGGCGAGGGTGAAACGCTGGCCGCGAAACACCAGGGCGCTGAGGGTGGTCAGCAGCGGCTGACCGCCGCCATTGGCTTGCAGCCAGCGGTTCTGTGCGACCAATAAGCGCTCCAGCGCCTGGGCCACGCCCCAGGTCTGCGGCGTGGCGTAGTAGTCCAGGGCCAGTGCCTGCAAGGTCGAGCGCGCGGCCAGGCCACCGTCGGCGCATTGGCTGACGCCGTCGGCCAATGCGCACAGGTAGCCTTTGCTCGCGGCCAACTCCGCCCTGGGTGTGACGACCCGCAACGCATCCTGGTTTTCTGCCCTGGGGCCAATCGCACTGGCCTGGGCGATGCTCAGTTGCAGGCTCATCAGACGCGTGCAGCGGTCACGGCAGCCGAGCCCCAGGTGGTTCTCCAGCGGCGTTTGACGCCGTGCAGGCCAAACCAGGCCAGCACGCCGAGGCTGGCGAACAACCACAGCGCCAGCTGGTAACTGCCGGTACTCTGCTTGATCGCGCCCATGCCGGCGGCCAGCGCAAAACCGCCGATGCCGCCGGCCATGCCGATCAGGCCGGTCATGACGCCGATCTCACTGCGAAAACGCTGGGGCACCAGCTGGAATACCGCGCCATTACCGGCGCCGAGGCCGAGCATGGTGCAGACGAAAAGCGCCAGCGCAGCGTAGGAGCTGGGCAGGTTGAAACCCACCGCCGCAATGCAGATCACCGCCACGCTGTACATGCCAAGCAGGGTCTTGATCCCACCGAAACGGTCCGCCAGGGCGCCGCCCAGCGGGCGCATCAGGCTGCCACCGAAGACACAGGCCGCAGTGTAGTAGCCGGCGGTCACCGGGCTCAGGCCGTACTGGTCGTTGAAGTAGCCGGGCAGGGCGCTGGCCAGGCCGATAAAGCCGCCAAAGGTCACGCTGTAGAAGAACATGAACCACCAACTGTCGCCATCACCCAGGGCTTTGAAATAGTCGGCCATCGCTTTGGCTTTCGGGCGTTGCGGAGCATTGCGCGCGAGCCAGGCGAACACGATCAGGGTGAGGATCAGCGGAATCAACGCGAAGCCGAATACATTGCTCCAGCCAAAGGCAGCCGCCAGTACCGGTGCCAGCAGGGCGGCAAACACGGTGCCGGAATTGCCGGCGCCGGCGATGCCCATGGCTTTGCCCTGGTGCTCGGCCGGATACCATTGCGAAGCCAACGGCAGGGCGACGGCAAAAGAGGCACCGGCCATGCCCAGGAACATGCCCAGCAACAGCGCTTGCTCGTAGCTGTGAATGCCCAGTTTCCAGGCGCAGAACAACGCCACGATGACAATCACCTGGCCAATCAGCCCGGCAGTCTTGGGCGACAGCTTGTCAGCCAGCATGCCCATGAGAAAGCGCAGCACCGCGCCCGCCAGGATCGGCGTAGCGACTACCAGGCCGCGCTGTTGAGTGGTCAGGTGCAAGTCGGCGGCAATCTGTACCGCCAAGGGGCCCAGCAGGTACCAGACCATGAAACTCAGGTCGAAATACAGGAACGCGGCAAACAGGGTCGGGGTGTGCCCGGATTTCCAGAAGCTTGATTTCATCACGCACCTCAACGGTTGGGGGGGCTTGTCAGAAGGCCTGGTGACCCCATGCGCTGGGGCCGGAACGAAAAAAAACGCCGCCACCGGGTTCGCGAGGGCAAACCGGGTGTGCGACGTCTTTGTCGTTGGTGGGGCAACCGCCGTTGGCTACCTGTGACGGTTCTATAGCAAGAGCCGCGCCAGATCAGCCGAGCAGTTCGCTCATGGCAATAATCTGTTCGGCCACCTGAATCAGTTTCTGCTGCCGGCTCATGGCCTGGCGGCGCATGAGGGTGTAGGCGTCTTCCTCGTTGCAGTCCTTCATTTTCATCAGCAGACCCTTGGCCAGCTCGATGCGCTTGCGTTCCGCCAACTGTTGATCGCGGGCATGAAGCTGGGCGCGCAAGGCCTGGTCGCTTTCGAAGCGTGCCATGGCCACCTCGAGGATCGGTTGCAGACGCTGGGCCTGGATGCCTTCGACAATATAGGCGCTGACCCCGGACTTGATCGCCTGGCGCATGACATTCGGGTCATGTTCATCGGTGAACATCACGATAGGGCGGGGCTGGTCGCGGCTGACCAGCACCACCTGTTCCATCACATCGCGGCCGGGTGACTCGGTATCGATCAGGATCACGTCGGGGCGCACTGTTTCGACGCGTGCGGGCAAGTCGATGGTCAGGCCGGATTCATCGATCACCTCAAAGCCGGCCTCGGTCAGCGCGGCCTTGAGCCGGCCGACTTTGCGCGGGGTGTCGTTGATCAACAGGATTCGCAGCATGGTCGTGCTCCTAGCGCAGCGCTTGGCGGCTGATGTCATCCGCCATGGCGTGCAGGCGGAAGCTGCGGGCATAGCCGGCGGGGTCGGAGCCGTCCCAGATCCTGCCGTCGATCAACTGGCTGCTGCGCATGTCCTGGCCATTGGTGGCGACGCCGACGGCGCTGGCGGCTTGACGGTACACATCCAGTTGTTGCACCTGACGGGCAACGGCAAGATAGTCCGGGTCTTCGCGCAGCAGGCCCCAGCGACGAAACTGGGTCATGAACCACATACCGTCGCACAGGTAAGGCAGGTTGACCGCGCCATCGGCGAAGAACCGCAGCGCATGCGGGTCCTGCCACTGGTTGCCCAGGCCATCTTCGTAGTGGCCCAGCAGCCGTGGCTCGATACAGTCCAGGGGGGCGTCGAGGTACTCGCGGGCGCTGAGCAGTTGGGCGGTGGAACGACGGTTTTGCGTGCTCGCTTCGATAAAGCGACTGGCCTCGAGAATCGCCATCACCAATACGCGCGCCGTATTGGGATACTGGTCGACGAAAGCTTGGGTACAACCGAGGACTTTTTCCGGATGATTCGGCCAGATCGACTGGCTGGTCGCCAAGGTGAAGCCCTGGTTCTGCTTGACGGCGCTGGCGCACCAGGGTTCGCCGACACACAGGCCGTCGATGCGCCCCGCTTGCAGGTGCGCAACCATTTGCGGCGGGGGCACCACCACGCTGTCCACATCCCGCAGCGGGTGGATGCCTTGGCTCGCCAGCCAGTAATACAGCCACATGGCGTGGGTGCCTGTCGGAAAGGTCTGGGCGAAGGTGAGTTTTGTGCGGCTTTGGTGCACGTGGCGATCCAGCGCCTCAGGAGTGACCACGCCCTGCTGTTGCAGCCCACGGGACAGGTTGATGCTCTGTCCGTTCTGATTCAACCCCATCAGCACCGCCATCGGGCTCGGCGCAACGCCACCGATGCCCAGGTGCACGGCGTAGATCAGGCCGTAGAGGCTATGGGCGGCGTCCAGCTCACCGCTGACCAGTTTGTCGCGCAGGTTGGCCCAGGACGATTGGCGCTTGAGGTTCAGTGTGAGGCCGTAGGGTTGCGCAAACCCCTGGGTGGCGGCGACCACCAGCGAGGCGCAATCAGTCAGGGCCATGAAACCCAGGTCCAGGCTGCTCTTTTCCGGGGCGTCACTGCCGTTTACCCAGGCCAGCGCGGGATTCACCGGGCTGCTGTCGACCGAATCGTTCATCAACACCTACCTTTTCTCTCAAAAAAAAACGTCGCGCCCTCGGATGGCTATACCGGCCATTGCAGGGAAACGACGCCTTTGTCCGTAGGCCCGTGCCGTCGCTGGCGCGCGCCCTGATAGAGAGTGCTTAGCAAGGCACATGCCACGGGGGCGGCCGTCAGCTTTCCATCATGATTGAACCTCGCCTGCCTTTCAGTATGGCCGCTCTTTTGCGTCCTACCTCCCCCAGGAAAAACCCACGGTGCATGCTGATGCCTCCATTACGACGAACCGCCACCGCCTCGGTCGCACGCTGCTGTGGGTGGCGCTGTTGCTGGTCAGTTGTGTGGTTCGGGGTGAGCCGTATCAGGCCAGGGATGAAAGCCTGGACAGTTTTTTCACTGCGCTGTCGGTGCCGCTGGGGATGCCTGTGGTGGTCAGTCGGGAAGCGGCGCACAGGCGTGTCAGCGGGACATTTGATTTTGACGCACCGCAACAGGTCCTTGAAGCGCTGGCCCGGCAGGAAGGTCTGATCTGGCACAGCGACGGGCAAGCGGTGCATCTCTACAACGCGAGCGAAGCCAGAACCTCTGCGGTGGCGCTGCGGTACATTTCGGTCAACCGGCTGCGCGGCATCATGCGCCGAACAGGCATGGATGAATCGCGCTATCCCTTGCGCGACAGCGGGGTGCGTACGTTCTACGTGTCCGGGCCGCCAAGCTATGTCAGCCAGGTGCTGCGGCTGGCGCAATTGACGGACCGGCAACGCAGTGAGCTGCGTGTGGGGGCGCACGCCTTTGGTGTGGTGCAGGTGTTCAATACCCACGTCGAGGATCGGCAGCATGGGAGCGGCGCAAACAAAGTCACGGTGCCGGGCATGGCATCCGTCATTCAAGGCCTGCTGGCCAGTGAGCAGAAGGGCCCGCTGGCGGACAAGAACCTGACGTTGATCGCCTATCCGGACACCAACAGCCTCCTGATCAAGGGCAAACCTGCTCAGGTCAGCCTGATCGAAAAACTGGTGGATGAATTGGATGTGCCCAAGCAAGTCAACGAAATCTCGTCATGGCGTATGGACGCGGGTCGTGACGAATCGAAGCCCCCGGCCGGGCCGCCGCCATTGACGGCCGCGCAATATGAACGTGTGCAACGTGCGTTCGTCAGGTCGGGCCGCGAGCTTTCTCCCTGAATAAAGGCGTTAGTCCATGTACCTGGAAATACTGCTGCAGGAGCAACTGATCAGCCGCAAGCGACTGGCTGCGTTTGCGCCGGGGAAAGTCTTGCCTCTGGCGCCCGAGGTCATCCACTGCGTGGAGGTACGGGTCAATGGGCAACTGATGGCGGTGGGTGAGTTGGTGCAGTTGGAGGATCGGTTGGGGGTTGAGCTGCATGAGGTGTATCAGGAGTGGCTACCGTATTCCGGTTGAGTCGTGAATTGTCTTACAGCAAAACGCTGAAAGACGCTGATTGAATCGGGTTTTTCCTAACGTGATACGCGAGGCAGGTTTTTATAGTCATGGCATCGGGCAAGTGGGCCCTTACAGGAAGAATGGATTGAATGTCAGCAGTCGAACGTGCAGGTGCCTTATGGCAGTCGTGATTGAAGAATCGACAAAGTCCCTCGTTTTCGCTGATTGGACCTTGCATGACGATGGTCGGCTGACAGGCAGGCAAACCGATATTCAACTGCCGCCCAAAGAGGGCAGCGTGCTGCGCTTGTTGCTGGTTTCCGGCGGTTCGTTGATGACCAAGGACCGCCTGTTGGCGCTCGCCTGGCCCAGGGGCGAGGTGGCCGATGAGTCATTGACCCGTTGCATTTATGCTTTGCGCAAACACTTGAGCGCCGATAAAGGGTTTATCAAGACCGTGTATGGCAAGGGGTATCGTTTTACCTGCCCCGTGCAGGTGAAAGACGCTGAGTCGAAGCGGGCCGTGCACATGTGCGCGGCATGCGGACAGATCAGCAATGTATAAGCCGTGGGGCAGGGGCCTGATCCTCGGCCTGCTGCTGGGCAGCAACCAGGCCCTGGCCTACTGCTGGGATGAGGTGGCGCGTCGCTACGACTTCGAGCCGGAGTTGCTGCAGGCGATCGCGGCGGTGGAGTCGGGCTACCGCGCGGAGGCGATCAATTATGCCAACGCCAATGGCACCCACGATATCGGTTTGATGCAAATCAACAGCAGTCACTTGCCTCGCTTGCTCAAGCTGGGCATTACCGAAGAACGGCTGGTGAACGAGCCGTGTCTGTCGGTGGAGGTTGGCGCCTCGATTCTTGCCGGGTTCGTTCAGCGTTTCGGCTATAACTGGACGGCGGTGGGCTCCTACAACGTGGGGGCGGGCGCCGGGGCGGAGCGTGACGCGTTGCGCATGCGATACGCCGAAAAAGTCTGGGCACGTTATGAGGCGTTGATGGCCCATCGTAATGGATGATGGGGCGCACGCCTCGCATGCAGCCCGTCCGCCCGGCTATAATCGCGTTACCTTTCGCCGCCATCCGAGTCTAGCCCGCCCATGTATACCCTGGCCCGCCAGCTGTTGTTCAAACTCTCCCCGGAAACTTCCCACGATCTGTCCCTGGACCTGATCGGCGCCGGTGGCCGCCTGGGGCTCAATGGCCTGGTATGCAAGGCTGCGGCGAAGGTGCCGGTGTCGGTGATGGGGCTCGAGTTTCCCAATCCGGTCGGGCTGGCTGCCGGTCTGGACAAAAACGGTGCGGCCATCGACGGGTTTGCACAGCTGGGTTTCGGTTTCGTCGAGATCGGCACCGTGACCCCTCGTGCGCAACCGGGCAACCCCAAGCCACGGATCTTCCGCCTGCCTGAAGCCGAGGCGATCATCAACCGCATGGGCTTCAACAATCTGGGCGTGGACCATTTGCTGTCGCGGGTACAGGCCGCGAAGTACAAGGGCATCCTGGGCATCAACATCGGCAAGAATGTCGACACGCCGGTGGAGCGCGCGGTGGACGATTACCTGATCTGCCTGGATAAAGTCTACGCCCACGCCAGCTACGTCACCGTCAACGTCAGTTCGCCCAACACCCCGGGCTTGCGCAGCCTGCAGTTCGGTGACTCGCTCAAGCAATTGCTCGAAGCATTGCGCCAGCGCCAGGAAGACCTGGCGGTGCGCCATGGCAAGCGGGTGCCGTTGGCGATCAAGATCGCGCCCGATATGAGCGATGAAGAAACCGTACTGGTGGCCCAGGCTCTGGTGGACGCGGGCATGGATGCGGTGATCGCGACCAACACCACCCTCAGCCGTGTGGGCGTCGAAGGTCTGGCCCACGGTGACGAGGCGGGCGGTCTGTCCGGCGCGCCGGTACGGGATAAAAGCACCCATATCGTCAAGGTATTGGCCGCCGAACTGGCAGGGCGCTTGCCGATCATCGCCGTGGGCGGGATCACCGAAGGCAGGCACGCGGCTGAAAAAATCGCGGCGGGCGCAAGCCTGGTGCAACTGTATTCGGGCTTTATCTACAAGGGCCCCGCGCTGATTCGCGAATCGGTGGACGCGATCGCCGCGTTGCGCTGAGCAATCGTCAGGCAATAAAAAGGGCTCCCTGAAGGAGCCCCTGGGCCGAAGCCCGCCGTCCGGATAGGACGTGCGTGGTTAAGTCGCTATCTATTCAAGTTGATGTGTCGGAATATAAATGCCCTGATTAGCCGACGGCGTGAAGTTCGTTGAGTCTGTGGATGCCCGCAGTGCCAGTCATACCGTCCCAGTTGTCGCCGCGTCCTTCTCGCCAGCCATTGATCCAGGCTTGGCGTACCGACGGTAGAGTAAATGGGCAAAGCTCACGGGATTTTCCATGAACGCCATATTGATATCCGCGTAAAAATGCTCTTTCCAACGGATCACGCTTAAGTCTTCTCATAGGGTGTTTCCCTCACTTGTTGACTGTCTAGATATCCTTCGGCCTCGTGTGAGGCCGGGCAGAGTTTTTCTGCCGTTGGTGGGCTCGCTGCCGGCGTGGCGAGCCGATGTGTCGGCGTCGTTACGGCGCCAACCTGTGTTGAGTTCTAACCAATAGGTCACATGGATTCAATGATCGTTTTGTCATAAGCACGTAACGATAACGATGCTATAGCCATAAGCTGGGATGGTTTTTCGCCCCTTTTATGAGGCAAAGCCAGCTATGATGTGCCCTGCGAAGACAATGTGTTTAATCCTTTGGTGAGAATGACCACCTGTTGCAGTCGGTTATTATTCGACGAAGGGTCGGAATATTTCTTTTTGTTGCTTCAAATTCTTCTTCTGCACCGTCAATAAAGGCTCGAAGGCCTGTCAGACGGGGTGGAGCGGCACAGGTGTGCCACGCGAGCGCTCTTCAAGAAAAGTGCTTGTCTGAAAACCGAGCCGGCGATGCGTCGCCCGTTCATTTATTGCTGAAAAGCCTGGAATGCCCCATGTCGGACCGTTTTGAACTCTTCCTCACCTGCCCCAAGGGCCTCGAAGGCCTGCTGATCGAGGAGGCCGTCGGGCTTGGCCTTGAGGAGGCCCGCGAGCACACCTCGGCCGTGCGCGGCATGGCCGACATGGAAACCGCCTACCGCCTGTGCCTCTGGTCGCGTCTGGCCAACCGCGTGCTGCTGGTACTCAAGCGCTTCCCGATGAAGGACGCCGAAGACCTCTACCACGGCGTGCTGGATATCGAATGGGCCGACCACATGGTCAGCGACGGCAGCCTGGCGGTGGAGTTCAGCGGTCACGGCTCGGGCATCGATAACACCCACTTCGGCGCGCTCAAGGTCAAGGATGCGATCGTCGACAAGCTGCGCACCCCGACCGGCGAACGTCCGTCCATCGACAAGATCAACCCGGACCTGCGCATCCACCTGCGCCTGGACCGTGGCGAAGCCATTCTGTCCCTTGACCTGTCCGGCCACAGCCTGCACCAGCGCGGCTACCGCCTGCAGCAGGGCGCCGCGCCGTTGAAGGAAAACCTGGCGGCGGCGATCCTGATCCGCGCCGGCTGGCCGCGCATTGCTGCCGAAGGCGGCGCATTGACCGACCCGATGTGCGGCGTGGGCACCTTCCTGGTTGAAGGCGCGATGATCGCCGCCGACATGGCCCCCAACCTCAACCGCGAACTGTGGGGCTTCACCACGTGGCTCGGACATGTCCCGGCGCTGTGGAAAAAACTGCACGCCGAGGCCGCTGAACGCGCCGCCATCGGCATGAACAAAACCCCGCTGTGGGTGCGTGGCTACGAAGCCGATCCGCGCCTGATCCAGCCGGCGCGCAACAACATCGAGCGCGCAGGCCTGAGCCACTGGATCAAGGTGTACCAGGGCGAAGTCGGCACGTTCGAGCCGCGCCCGGACCAGAACCAGAAAGGGCTGGTGATCTGCAACCCGCCGTACGGCGAGCGCCTGGGTGATGAGGCCAGCCTGCTGTATCTCTACCAGAACCTCGGCGAGCGTCTGCGCCAGGCCTGCATGGGTTGGGAAGCCGCCGTGTTCACCGGCGCGCCGGACCTGGGCAAGCGCATGGGCATTCGCAGCCACAAACAGTATTCGTTCTGGAACGGCGCCTTGCCGTGCAAATTGTTGCTGATCAAGGTCAACCCCGATCAGTTCGTCACCGGCGAGCGACGGACTCCGGAGCAGCGCCAGGCTGAGCGTGAGCAAGCGGCCTATGACCAGTCCCCGGCCGAGCCGGCCGAGCGTCAGTACAACAAGAACGGCAACCCGATCAAGCCGGCGACGGCCCCGGTGGTCGAACAGGCGCGCTTGAGCGAAGGCGGGCAGATGTTCGCCAACCGCCTGCAGAAAAACCTCAAGCTGCTGGGCAAGTGGGCCAAGCGTGAAGGCGTGGATTGCTACCGCGTGTACGATGCCGACATGCCGGAATATTCCATGGCCATCGACCTGTATCACGATTGGGTGCACGTGCAGGAATATGCTGCGCCCAAGTCCATTGACCCGGAGAAGGCCTCGGCGCGCATGTTTGACGCGCTCGCTGCGATTCCCCAGGCGCTCAACGTCGACAAGAGCCGTGTGGTAGTCAAGCGTCGCGAGCGCCAGAGCGGCACCAAGCAGTACGAGCGCCAAAGCGCCCAGGGCAAGTTCACCGAGGTCAGCGAAGGTGGCGTGAAGCTGTTGGTCAACCTCACCGATTACCTGGACACCGGCCTGTTCCTTGATCACCGGCCGATGCGCATGCGCATTCAGAAGGAAGCCGCCGGCAAGCGTTTCCTCAACCTGTATTGCTATACCGCTACCGCCAGTGTGCACGCAGCCAAGGGCGGCGCGCGCAGCACCACCAGCGTCGATTTGTCCAAGACCTACCTGGACTGGGCGCGGCGCAATTTTTCCCTCAACGGGTTTTCCGACAAGAACCGCCTGGAACAAGGTGACGTGATGACGTGGCTGGAAGCCAGTCGTGACGAGTTCGATATTATTTTCATCGACCCGCCCACCTTCTCCAACTCCAAGCGCATGGAAGGCATCTTCGACGTACAGCGTGACCACGTGCAGTTGCTCGACCTGGCCATGGCGCGCCTGGCGCCAGGGGGCGTGTTGTACTTCTCGAACAACTTCCGCAAGTTCCAGCTGGAAGACAACCTCAGCGAACGCTATGCGGTCGAGGAAATCAGCGACAAGACCATCGACCCGGATTTCGCGCGTAACGCGAAGATCCATCGGGCGTGGAAAATCAGCGCACGCTGAGTCGCCAATGTGGGGGGGGGCAAGCCCTAATGCCAGTCAGGTAGCAGCGAGCTTGCTCGCGAAAAACGTCAACGATAACGCGTGCTTCCTGAATGAACGCGGTGCCTGTGAGTTTTTCGCGAGCAAGCTCGCTCCTACAGACGGTATTAGGGCAAGCCCCCTCCCACATTAAGCATGCGCATTTTTTACACTGGTCAAACCCCCGACGGATGGCTATAACTTATCGTCCAGCCAAAGTGTCAACCCGCACGCTGGCGCTGTGAGTGTTGCCTATGCCGATGCAAGCCGTACGCCCGAAAATCCTTGGTTTTATCAGTGAGCAGGCATCGGCTTGGCTGGTGGCATTGGTGGTCGTGGCAACCGGTAGCGCACTGACCCTGGTCATCGCGTGGGCCGCTTCCGACCTTTATCAGCAACAGGTGCGACAGCGCTTCCAGTTGCTGGTCAACGAGCGCTACAGCCGGATTCAGGAACGCTTCGAAGACCAGGAGCTGCGCCTGGATAGCCTGCGCCGTTTTTTCGTCAATTCCGACGAGGTGTCGCGCGCCGAATTTGACGGCTTCGCCCAGCCGCTGTTGTTGCATGCGCGTGCCTATGCCTGGGCGCCGCGGGTGTCCGGGGATCAGCGCAGCGAGTTCGAACAGGCCATCTCGCGCCAGCGTGGCGCACCTTTCACCATCCGCGAACTGAATTCGGCAGGTGAGCTGGCGCCGGCTTCCGAGCGCGATGAATACGTGCCGGTCTTATATAGCCAGACCCAGAGTCTGTTGGGCTCCCCATTGGGTTTTGATCTGCTGGCCCAACCCCTGCGGCGCGCTGTCGTCGAGCGCGCACAAGCCAGCGGCCAGGCGGCGGTGTCCCAGCCCATGCAACTGGTGGGCGTGGAGCCGGCGTATGCCGCCGGGGTGCTGCTGGTGGCGCCGGTGCGCAAAGCGGTCGATCCCCAGCCTTACGGTTATGTAATGGCGGTGATCAGCATGCGCCAGTTGGTGGCCGAGGGTTTGCCCAAGTCCAGCCGGGACAACCTGGTGATGCAGATCGTCGACACCTCCGACACGGAGCAGCGCGTGCTGTATGCGTCCAGCAATGTGCCGGGCGACAGCGATCTTGTCGCTGTCCGACGTCTTACCCTCGGTGACCATGTCTACGCGCTGAGCCTGCGAGCCAGTGAGGCATTCGACAAGGCGAACCATTCTTCGACCCACACCATATTCGCCATGGGCGTGCTGCTGAGTGGGCTGCTCGCGGCCTTGCTCTATGTGCTGGTCAGCCAACGCCAGCGGGCGCTGGCACTGGTGGAACAACGTACCGCGCAGTTGCGCCTGCGTGAACAGGAACTGCGCGGCGCACACGGCCAATTGCGCAGTGTGCTGGACGCGGCAACGCACGTCGCAATCATTGCCACTGACTTGCGCGGTGTCATCAACATGTTCAATGCCGGCGCCGAACGGATGCTGGGATTCAAGAGCGACCACGTGGTGGGCCACCTGACGCTGGAAAGCCTGCACCTGGCCTCGGAGCTTGAGGCCCGCGCCACGCGTTTGAGCGCGGCGCTGGGCAAGCGTGTTACGCCGAGCCAGGCGATGCTGGTGGAAAGCCCGGACAGACAGCACGACGCCCGCGAATGGACGCTGGTGCGTGAAGATGGCAGCCCCTTGACCGTGAACATGCTGGCCACTGTGTTGCTGGATGACCATGGCCTGTGGGTCGGGCACCTGGCCATTTACCTGGATGTCACTGAGCAGAAGCGCGCCTACGAGGCCTTGGCTGTGCGGGACCGCTTGTTGAAAAAGCTCAGTGCCCATGTACCTGGCGGTATCTTCCAGTTCACGCTGGAGCCCCATGATCATTGGCGCTTCATTTACGCCAGCGAAGGCATGCGCGATATTTATGAAATCGAGCTTGGCGTGTTGCAGCAGGATGCGGGCAAAGTCCTGGAACGCATTCATCCACAGGACCTTGAGCGGGTACGCGCATCGATACGCTTGTCGGCGCTGCAATTGAGCCATTGGCGCGAAGAGTATCGCGTGCAGTTGCCCGAGCGAGGCCTGCGCTGGATTCGTGGCGAAGCGACCCCGGAAGAATTACCCGGCGGCGGTACGTTGTGGCACGGCTATGTATCGGATATTTCCGATCTCAAGCGTGTGGAAGACGAGTTGCGCACGCTGTCCATCACCGACTCCCTGACGGGCATCCACAATCGCCGCTATTTCCAGGACCGTATGAAAGTCGAACTGCTGCGCCTCAACCGCACCTCGGGAGCGCTGTCGGTGATCATGCTGGATATCGACCACTTCAAGCGGATCAACGACCAGCACGGGCATGGTGTGGGGGACGGGGTATTGCGCGAGTTGTGCAGGCGAATCAGCCAGCGCTTGCGCCGCACCGACGTGTTCTGCCGGCTGGGTGGAGAAGAATTCGTGGTGCTCTGCCCGCATACCGATGGCGCCCAGGCCTACCGCCTGGCGATGGAGTTATGGCAGTCGTTGCGCAGCGTGCCGATGGCGCCGGTGGGCGTCGTCACCGCCAGCTTTGGGGTCGCCAGCTGGCGGATCGATGAAGGCATCGATGGGTTGCTGCTGCGCGCGGACTCGGCTGTCTATGTCGCCAAACAGGCGGGCAGGGACCGGGTGGAGCCCGCCCCACAGGCTGATCCGCTGTTCTAGAGCACCGGTGCGGCCGCGACCGCCTTCGGCTGGCGATACAGGTCGAGCAGCACCTGGTCCAGCACCGACGACGCGCCCCACGGTTTGGAATCGTTGAGAATCGCCACCACCGCCCAGGTGTTGCCATTGTTGTCACGGCTGAACCCGGCAATGGCGCGCACGGTGTTCAAGGTGCCGGTCTTCACATGGGCTTCGCCGCGCATGGCGGTGGTCTTCAGGCGTTTACGCATGGTGCCGTCGGTGCCGGCGATCGGCAGCGAGCTGATGTATTCGGCGGCGTAGGGGCTTTTCCAGGCTGCTTGCAGCATGGCCGCCATCTCACGGGCGCTGACCCGTTCGGCGCGGGACAGGCCGGAACCATTCTCCATCACCAGGTGTGGTGCGGTAATGCCTTTTTTCGCCAGCCACTGACGCACCACGCGTTGCGCGGCCTTGGCATCGTCGCCATCGGCATCGTTGCGAAACTGCGCACCCAGGCTCAGGAACAGCTGTTGGGCCATGGTGTTGTTACTGTATTTGTTGATGTCGCGGATGATTTCCGCCAGGTCCGGCGAGAACGCACGGGCCAACACTTTGGCATCCTTGGGCACCGGCGCCTGGATATCGCGGCCCTGGATGGTGCCGCCCAACTCCTTCCAGATCGCACGCACGGCGCCGGCGGTGTAGGTGGCATGGTCGAGCAGCGACAGGTAGGTCTGCGAACTGCAACCGTCCGCCAACTGGCCACTGACGGTCACGGTCACACTGCCATCGGCCGCGGTCACCGGGCTGTAGCGCACATCGCCGGTGCACTGTTTGGCGTTGGACACTTTCACCTGGTTGTCGATGCGAATGCTCGCAATCGGCGGCTCGACCGACACGATCACCCGCCCGGCATCATTGCGTGTCACAAAGCGCAGGGCCTTGAGGTTGACCAGCAGGGCATCGGGCTTGACCAGGAACGGCTTGTTCTCGTCGTTGCCGTCGTCATTGAACTCCGGCAGCTGTGGTTGCTGGAAGAAGTTGCGATCCAGTACCAGGTCGCCGGTGACCTGTTGTACGCCGTTGGCGCGCAGGTCGCGCATCAACAGCCAGAGTTTTTCCATGTTCAGCTTGGGATCGCCGCCGCCCTTGAGATACAGGTTGCCGCGCAACACGCCGCCACTGAGTACGCCGTCGGTGTAGAACTCGGTTTTCCACTGATGGTTGGGGCCGAGCATTTCCAGGGCCGCGTAGGTCGTCACCAGTTTCATGGTGGAGGCCGGGTTCACCGAAACGTCGGCATTGAACACGGTCGGCGTGCCGGGGCCGTTCAAGGGCAACATCACCAGGGACAAGGCGGTATTTTGCAGTTTGGCCTTCTGAAGGGCCTGGGCAACGCTGGGGGGCAAGGTGTTATTGATGGGAGCGGCGGTGGCATGCAGGGCCAATGGCAGAAGGACACCGGCGAGGAAAACAGAACGCAACGATTTGATCATAAAAAATAAGACCCTACTGCTGAGAAGGGTGAAAAAGGCGAGGGGTATATAAGAAAAATCCCTCATTGGTCATGAAAGTGTCGGCATTATGCCCCAAGCCGAGCCCACTTGTAGCTGAACGATAGCGGGTAATCCGGGTTTTTTTATCGGCAAAGCGCCGCCCGTCCCAGAGAGTCGGGCAATTGCCGCCTTAAACTGCTAAAGTGCCGGCCGTTATTACTTAAGAGGATTGTTCCAATGGCGACTAACCGTTCCCAGCGTCTGCGCAAAAAACTGTGCGTTGATGAATTTCAAGAGCTGGGTTTCGAACTGAACCTGGACTTCAAAGAAGGCCTGAGTGAAGAAGCTATCGACGCTTTCCTCGAAGCATTCATCAAAGAAGCCATGGAAGCCAACGGTCTGGGTTATGTCGGCGGCGATGACTACGGTCTGGTTTGCCTGCAGAAGCGTGGCTCGGTCAACGAAGAGCAGCGTGCTGCCGTTGAAGCCTGGCTGAAAACCCGTTCCGAGCTGACCAAGGCTGAAGTCAGCCCGTTGCTGGACGTGTGGTATCCGGAAAAGCCGATCAATTCCAAGAATTGAAGCGGTAAGTGACAAGCTTCAAGCCGCAAGCTCATGCAGCTTGAAGCTTGAAGCTTGAAGCTTGAAGCTTGAAGCTTGAAGCTTGAAGCTTGAAGCTTGAAGCCTAAAGCTAGACCCTCCTCCCATTCAAAATCAGCAGCGTCAACACCCCCGCCACAATCCCCCAGAACGCCGAACCAATGGAAAACAACGTCAGGCCTGACGCAGTGACCATGAAGGTGATCAACGCCGCTTCCCGTTCCTTGGGCTCATTCATGGCGATGCTCAGGCCATTGATGATCGAGCCGAACAGCGCCAACGCCGCTATCGACAGCACCAGTTCCTTGGGCAACGCTGCGAAAAGCGCCGCCAACGTGGCGCCAAACACCCCGGCAATCCCGTAGAACACCCCGCACCAGACGGCTGCGGTGTAGCGCTTGTTGCGGTCTTCGTGAGCGTGCGGCCCGGTGCAGATCGCCGCGCTGATGGCTGCCAGGTTGATGCCGTGGGAGCCAAAGGGCGCCAGCACCAGGGAGGCGAGGCCGGTGGTGGTGATCAGTGGCGAGGCCGGCACGGTGTAGCCGTCGGCGCGCAGCACGGCGACCCCCGGCATGTTCTGCGAGGTCATCGCCACCACGAACAGCGGGATACCGATGCTGATGGTCGCCGCCAGCGAGAAGTGCGGCGTGGTCCATACCGGCGTCGCGACTTCCAGATGAAAGCCGCTGAAATCCAGCAGCCCCATGAAGCCCGACAGCAGGGTGCCGCTCACCAGCGCGGCCAGCACCGCATAACGCGGCGACAGGCGCTTGATGATCAGGTAAGTGAAAAACATCCCCAGCACCAGGCCGGTGCGATGCTGTGCGGCGACGAAGATTTCACTGCCGATCTTGAACAGAATCCCCGCCAGCAACGCCGCCGCCAGTGATGCGGGGATGCGCTTGACGAGTTTTTCAAAGCTGCCGGTCAGCCCGCAGAGGGTCACCAGCGCCGCGCAGGTGATGTAGGCACCGATGGCCTCGCCATAACTGACGCCGCCCAGGCTTGTGATCAACAGCGCCGCGCCGGGTGTCGACCAGGCGATGGTGATCGGCGTGCGATAGCGCAGGGACAGGCCGATGCTGCACACCGCCATGCCGATGGAAATCGCCCAGATCCACGAGGAAATCTGCGCCGTGGTCAAACCGGCGGCCTGGCCGGCCTGGAACATCAGCACCAGCGAGCTGGTGTAGCCGGTCATCATGGCGATGAAACCGGCGACGATGGCCGAAGGTGAAGTGTCGGCCAGCGGGCGCAACGGCGCTTGGGTGGCGTCGGTCATGAAAGGGTGTTCCTTTTTACCTGACTCCGCACGCTGTAGGAGCGAGCTTGTTCGCGAAAATCGCCAACGATAACGCGGGCAATCAGATCAAACGCGGCGCCCTTGGGGTCTTCGCGAGCAAGCTCGCTCCTACAGTGGGATGTCGTACATGGGAAATCGTGGAATCAAGCCTAAACTCAAACGTAACGACCCATTGCAATACAGCCGGCGCCGCAAACAGCCGTACAGTGTGTTGGCGCATTGGGTTGTGTACAATGTGCCCTGTTTTCAGGCGATACTTGCCAGCGACTGCCTGTTGCCGTATTACCTTAAAGTTGTCGTATCACCGTTAATTCGCCGCCGTTCTCCCTACCCGAGTGCCCATGAACGAACAGTTGCAACCTCTCAAGAAACAACCGCGAGCCGGCAAGACCGGTCGCAGCGGAACCCAGGACGATATCGTCTACGCGCATATCTTCGAGGCGATCCTCGAACAACGCCTGGCACCTGGCACCAAATTGAGTGAAGAGGCACTGGGCGAAATCTTCGGCGTGAGCCGCACCATCATTCGCCGCGCCTTGTCGCGTCTGGCCCATGAAGGCGTGGTGTTGCTGCGGCCCAACCGTGGCGCGGTCGTCGCCAGCCCGAGCGTCGACGAGGCCCGCCAGGTGTTCATGGCGCGACGTCTGGTGGAGCGGGCGATCACCGAGTTGGCGGTGCAGCACGCCACCGCCGAGCAACTGGCCGAGTTGCGCCAGATGGTCAACGACGAACGCGACAGTTTCTCCCGTGGTGACCGTGGTGCCGGCATTCGCCTCTCCGGCGAATTTCACCTGAAGCTGGCCGAAGCGGCGAAGAACGCGCCGCTGATCAGCTTCCAGCGCAGCCTGGTGTCCCAGACCTCATTGATCATCGCCCAGTACGAAAGCGGCAACCGCTCGCACTGTTCCTACGATGAACACACCCAGCTGATCGACGCGATCGAAGCCCGGGATGCGGTACTGGCAGTGGATTTGATGATGCATCACATGGATCACATTGACAGCAAGCTCAACCTCGATGAGGAAAGTGCGTCGGATGATTTGCATGCGGTGTTCTCGCATCTGTTGCAGACCAAGAAGGCGGGGCGCTCGTCTGTAAAGTTGTAATTTCCCCGACACACCGGGAATAAAAATGTGGGAGGGGGCTTGCCCCCGATAGCAGTGTGTCAGTCAATGCATAAGCTGGCTGATCCACCGCAATCGGGGGCAAGCCCCCTCCCACATTGGTTTTTTGGTGTCTTTGAAATCAGCGTTGGTGCACCAGATTGCCGGCCGCGTAGGTCTGCAATACCGCCCGATCATCCCCCAATGTCATCAGTACAAACAACGTCTCGGCAATATCCTTGGCCTGCTTCAAGCGATAGCTGAGCAGCGGCGTGGCGTTGTAGTCCAGCACCAAAAAGTCCGCATCCGTGCCCGGCTGCAAGGTGCCGATCTTGTCTTCCAGACGCAATGCCCGCGCGCCACCCAGGGTGGCCAGGTACAGCGACTTGAACGGGCTCAACCGCGCGCCCTGCAATTGCATGACCTTGTAGGCTTCATTCAGCGTCTGCAGCAGCGAGAAGCTGGTGCCGCCGCCCACGTCGGTGCCCAGGCCGACATTCAATTTGTGCTTCTCGGCCATCGGCAGGTTGAACAGGCCGCTGCCGAGGAACAGGTTCGACGTCGGGCAGAACGCCACGGCCGAGCCGGTCTGCGCCAACCGTGCGCATTCGTCGTCACACAGATGCACGCCATGGGCGAACACCGAGCGCTCGCCGAGCAGTTTGTAATGGTCGTACACGTCCAGATAGCCGCTGCGCTCGGGGAACAGTTCCTTCACCCATTGGACTTCCTGCTTGTTCTCACTGATGTGCGTCTGCATGTACAGGTCCGGGTACTCGCCCAGCAGTTGCCCGGCCAGTGCCAGTTGCTCCGGCGTGCTGGTCGGCGCAAAGCGCGGTGTGACGGCGTAGTGCAGACGGCCCTTGCCGTGCCAGCGCTCGATCAGCGCCTTGCTTTGCTGGTAGCCTGATTCGGGCGTGTCGGTCAGGTAGTCCGGCGCGTTGCGGTCCATCATCACCTTGCCGGCGATCATGCGCAGGTCGAGTTTTTCGGCGGCTTCGAAGAACGCGTTCACCGATTGCGGGTGCACGCTACCGAATACCAGCGCGGTGGTGGTGCCGTTGCGCAGCAGCTCCTTGATGAAAATGTCGGCGACTTCCTCGGCGTGGGCCTTGTCGGCGAACTGGCTTTCGCAGGGGAAGGTGTAAGTGTTGAGCCAGTCCAGCAACTGCTCGCCATAGGCGCCGACCATGCCGGTCTGCGGCAGGTGGATGTGGGTGTCGATCAGGCCGGGGGTGATCAATGCATCCTGGTAGTGCGTGATATCGATGTCAGCGGGCAACGTCGGCAGCAGGTCGCTGGCATGGCCAAGCGCACTGATCTGGCCGTTATCGATCACCAGCAGGCCGTCTTCGAAATACTCGTAGGACGCTTCAATGCCCACGATGGCAGGGTCGTCGATGCTGTGCAGGATGGCGGCGCGGTAGGCTTTGCGGGTCAAAGGCATGGTTATCTCAATTGATAGCTTGGCTGCGGCGTGACACCGGCAGCAATTTGGCAATGGGTTCGGCGCTGGCGGTGTGCTGGCCGAAATGGGCGTTATAGGTGGCGATGATTTCGCCGGCGATGGAGATGGCAATCTCCACCGGCAATTTGCCCTTCACCTCGGTGAGGCCCATGGGGCAGCGCATGCGTTGCAGTTGCGCGGTATCGAAGCCGCGATCGCGCAGGCGGTGTTCGAATTTCACGCGCTTGGTGTTCGAGCCGATCAGGCCGAAGTAGGCAAAGTCATTGCGCTTGAGCAGGGCGGCGGTCAGTTCCAGGTCCAGTGCATGGTTGTGGGTCATGACGATGCAGTAACTGCCCGCCGGCAAGTCGGCGATTTCGTCGACGGGCTCTTCGCTGACGATTTTACGCACGCCTTGCGGGATGTTCTGCGGGAATTCCTGCTCACGGGAATCGATCCAGCGCACCCGGCACGGCAGGCTCGCCAGCAGCGGCACCAGCGCACGCCCCACGTGGCCGGCGCCGAATACTGCGATGTGCGCCTGCACCTGGCCCATCGGTTCGAACAGCAGCACAGTGACGCCACCGCAGCACTGGCCCAGGCTCGCGCCGAGGCTGAAGCGCTCCAGGTGGGTGTTCTGTTGGCCACGGGCAAGCATCTCGCGGGCGATGTGCATCGCCTTGTATTCCAGGTGCCCGCCGCCGATGGTGTCGAAGGTCTGCGCGGCACTGATCACCATCTTGGAACCGGCGTTGCGCGGCGTGGAGCCGAGCTCTTCGATGATGGTCACCAGTACGCAGGGCTCGCCCTGGTTCTGCAGGTCGGCGAGGGCGCTGATCCAGTTGTTCATAGTCACCTCTTGTGGTGTCTGTCAGGCCGTCATCGGGGGCAAGCCCCCTCCCACATTTGAAATGCATTCCAAGGTGGGAGGGGGCTTGCCCCCGATGGCAGCGCCTCGATCTAAAGCGAAGCCAACTCGGTTTCGGTATCCGCCGCCACCGCGGCGGTCAACTTGCGCATCTGCTCACACCCCCACAACACCCGCTCGGGCGTGGCCGGCGCGTCGATTTTCGGCTGCTGGCGATAGTCACCCAGACTCGCCACCGCATCCTTGATCGCACACCACGAGGCGATTCCGAGCATGAACGGCGGCTCGCCCACGGCCTTGGAATGGAACACCGTGTCTTCCGGGTTCTTGCGGTTTTCCACCAGTTTCACCCGCAGGTCCAGCGGCATGTCGGCGACCGCCGGGATCTTGTAGCTGGCCGGGCCGTTCGTCATGAGCTTGCCCTTGTTGTTCCACACCAGCTCTTCCATGGTCAGCCAGCCCATGCCCTGGATAAACCCGCCTTCCACCTGGCCGATGTCGATGGCCGGGTTCAGCGAGGCGCCCACGTCATGAAGGATGTCGGTGCGCAGCATCTTGTATTCACCGGTCAGGGTGTCGACGATCACTTCGCAGCAGGCCGCGCCGAACGCGAAGTAGTAGAACGGCCGTCCGCGCGACTGGCTGCGGTCGTAGAAGATTTTCGGGGTCTTGTAGAAACCGGTGCTCGACAGCGAGACCTGGGCGAAATACGCCTGCTGAATCAGCGCCTCGAAGCTCAGGATCTGCTCACGCACGCGCACATGGCCGTTGCGAAATTCCACATCCGCTTCGCTGACGTCGTACTTGCGCGCGGCAAATTCCACCAGGCGCTGCTTGATGGTTTCGGCGGCGTTCTGCGCGGCCTTGCCGTTCAGGTCGGCACCGCTGGACGCCGCTGTTGGCGAGGTGTTCGGCACTTTGTCGGTGTTGGTCGCGGTGATCTGCACGCGGTCGATGTCGACCTGGAACACTTCGGCCACCACCTGGGCGACCTTGGTGTTCAGGCCCTGGCCCATCTCGGTGCCGCCGTGGTTCAGGTGAATGCTGCCGTCGGTGTAGATATGGATGAGCGCGCCGGCCTGGTTGAGAAAGCTCGCGGTAAACGAAATACCGAATTTGACCGGGGTCAGCGCCAGGCCCTTTTTCAGGATCGGGCTGTGGGCGTTGTACAGGCGAATCGCTTCGCGGCGCTCGGCGTATTGGCTGCTCGCCTCCAGCTCGGCGGTCATCTCTTCGAGCATGTTGTGCTCGACGGTCTGGTAGTAATGAGTGACGTTGCGCTCGGTCTTGCCGTAGTAGTTGGCCTTGCGCACGGCCAGCGGATCCAGCGCCAGATGGCGGGCGATGGCGTCCATTACTTCCTCGATGGCGACCATGCCCTGGGGGCCGCCGAAGCCACGGTACGCCGTGTTGGAGGCGGTGTTGGTCTTGCAGCGATGGCCGTTGACCGTGGCATCGCCCAGGTAATACGCGTTATCGGCGTGGAACATCGCGCGGTCGACAATCGAGTTGGACAGGTCCGGCGAACAGCCGCAGTTGCCGGCCAGCTCCAGGTTGATGCCGTGCAAACGGCCGTTGTCGTCAAAGCCCACGTCATATTCGATATAGAAAGGGTGGCGCTTGCCGGTCATCAGCATGTCTTCGACCCGCGGCAGGCGCATCTTGGTCGGTTGCCCGGTGAGGCGCGCCACCACCGCGCACAGGCAGGCGGGGCTGGCAGCCTGGGTTTCCTTGCCGCCGAACCCGCCGCCCATGCGGCGCATATCGACGACGATCTTGTTCATCGATACATCGAGTACTTCGGCCACCAGTTTCTGCACTTCGGTGGGGTTTTGCGTGGAGCAGTAGACGATCATGCCGCCGTCTTCGGTGGGCATTACCGAGGAAATCTGCGTCTCCAGGTAGAAATGTTCCTGGCCGCCGATATGCAGTGTGCCCTGGATACGGTTTTTTGCCGTCGCCAGCGCGCCGGCCGCATCACCGCGTTGATGGGTGTGGCTGTCGAGCACGAAGTGTTGGTTGCGAAACGCCTCGACCACATCCAGTACCGGCTCCAGGTCTTCGTATTCGATCACCGCCGCCATCGCGGCTTTGCGCGCGGTCTCAAGATCGCGGGCGGCCACGGCCAGCACCACCTGGCCCACGAACTGCACGGTGTCGATGGCCAGCAGCGGATCGCCGGGCATCAACGGGCCGATGTCCTTGAGGCCCGGTACGTCTTCGTGGGTAATCACGATGCGCACGCCGTCAAAGGCATAGCAGGGTGCGGTGTCGATGCTGAGGATTTTCGCGTGGGCGCGGTCGGACAGGCGCGCATACAGGTGCAACTGGTTGGGAAATTCGAGGCGGTCGTCGATGTACTGCGCCTCGCCGCTGACGTGCTTGGCGGCGCTGTCATGCCTGACGCTGCGGCCGACCCCGCAGGTCAGGTCCTGGGCAAACAGCTCGGCCAGTTCGGCCTGGGTTTTTACCACGGCGTGATGGTTAGACATAAGCGGTCACCCGAGTCTCGATGTGCGGCGTTTGCAGTTCGATGAAATATTTGCGCAGCAGGTTCTGTGCGCTGAGCAGGCGGTATTCCTTGCTGGCGCGGAAGTCCGACAGCGGGGTGAAATCCTCGGCCAGGGCGGCACAGGCTTTCTCCACAGTGGCGGCGTTCCAGGTGGCGCCGATCAGTAGCGTTTCGCAGTGCCTGGCGCGCTTGGGGGTGGCGGCCATGCCGCCGAAGGCGACGCGGGCGTCGCTGATCACACCGTTGTCGAGCTTGAGGTTGAAGGCGGCGCAGACGGCGGAAATATCGTCGTCCAGGCGCTTGGACACCTTGTACGCGCGAAACAGTGAATGGCCCTTGGGCACGATGATCTTCTCGATGAATTCGCTGTCCTGGCGGGCGGTGACGCGGTAGTCGATAAAGTAGTCTTCCAGCGCCAGGGTGCGACGGGTCTGGCCCTTGCACAGCATAATCTGCGCACCGAGGGCGATCAGCAGCGGCGGCGAATCGCCAATGGGCGAGGCGTTACCGATATTGCCGCCCAGGGTGCCCTGGTTGCGGATCTGCAAGGAGGCGAAGCGGTGCAGCAAGTCGCCGAAGTCGGGGTATTCGTGGTGCAGCGCGGTGTAGCAGTCGGAGAGGGCGGTGGCGGCGCCGATTTCCAGGCGGTCGTCGAAGGATTCGATGCGCTTCATCTCTTCGATATTGCCGACGTAGATCATCACCGGCAGGGTGCGATGGAACTGCGTGACTTCCAGCGCCAGGTCGGTGCCGCCGGCCAGCAGGCGGGCTTGCGGATAAGCGTCGTAGAGATCGGCCAGGTCGGCGACCGTCAACGGCACCAGGCAGCGTTTGTCGCCGCTGTTGAGTTCGCCGGTTTGGGTTGGCGCAATGGCCTTGAGCTGCGCGATGGTGCGAGCCTCACGGCTGTCGAACTGGTCCCGGGGCTTGTTGCAACAGGCCTGTTCGGCCGCCGCCAGAATCGGGCGGTAACCGGTGCAGCGGCACAGGTTGCCGGCCAGGGCTTCGTGGGCTTTCTGGCTGTCGGGCGCGTCGCTGTTTTTTTGCAGGGCAAACAACGACATCACGAAGCCCGGGGTGCAGAAGCCGCACTGTGAACCGTGGCACTCGACCATCGCCTGCTGCACGCTGTGCAGTTGGCTCTGGTGCTTGAGGTCTTCGACACTGATCAGTTGCTTGCCGTGCAGCGAGGAGACAAAGGTCAGGCACGAATTGAGGCTGCGATAACGGATCTGCTCGACGCCTTGATCGTTGCGATGCAACTCGCCGACCACCACGGTGCACGCACCGCAGTCGCCGCTGGCGCAGCCTTCCTTGGTACCGGATTTGCCCACATGCTCACGCAAATAGTTGAGCACGGTCAGGTTGGGGTCCAGGGCGTGCTCGCTACGGAGTTCCTGGTTAAGTAAAAACTGGATCACGGAAGGCCTCGCAGACTCATTATTGTTGTTAACCGCTTTGCGCCGAATCTAGTCATGTCTGACTTTTCGGTCAATGGTTTTCTGACTTAAGGGTCAAGAAAATCCGGTCACAACACATTCAATTATGGTCCAGTCTTCTGGAACCGGTGTTTTCAGGGGCTTATGGCTGTTCAGGCTTGCGTGTTTCATGCCAAATTCGCCACCGTGGGCGTAGCGCCATCAGCGGGCCAATGCGCTACACTGCCGCGCTTGTACCGATAGAAGATTTTGAAGGGAAAACATGACGTTCAAGGCGCCGGACAGTCTCGCCGAGCAAATCGCTCACCACCTCGCCGAACGTATCATTCGCGGCGATCTCAAGCCTGGGGAGCGGATCCAGGAACAGAAGGTCACACTGGCGCTGAATGTCAGCCGTGGTTCCGTGCGCGAAGCCCTGCTGATCCTCGAACGCCGGCACCTGATCGCGATCCTGCCGCGCCGTGGCGCTCACGTCACCGAACTCACCGCACACAAGGTGCAGAGCCTGTGCACGTTGATGGGCGAGATGTACATCCTGCTCGGCAATGCAGTGGCCGAAGGCTGGCAGACCCAGGCCGACATGGCGCCATTCCTGCAAATCCAGCAGCGCCTGATGGCCAGCTTCGAGCGCCAGGACATCCGCGCCTTTGTCGAAGAAAGCTTCAATGTGATGCGCGCCGCGTATCCCTTCGCGAACAACCCGTACCTGCAGGAAACCGTCGAGAACCTGCAGCCGGCGATGAACCGCGCCTATTACCTGGCCCTTGACCAGCGCAAGGCGGAAATGAGCGAGTACCTCGCACTGTTCGAACAACTGCTCGCTGCCGTACTGGCCCGCGACCTGGCGCAGATCCGAAGGGTGCTGTCGGCCTACTGCCAGCGCAGCAGCTCGCTGGTCATCGCCGCGTTGGCGGACGCCTAAACGTGCGGCTCAAGTGCATCAAACTGGCGGGGTTCAAATCCTTCGTCGACCCGACCACGGTGAACTTCCCCAGTAACATGGCGGCGGTGGTCGGGCCCAATGGCTGTGGCAAGTCGAACATCATCGACGCCGTGCGCTGGGTGATGGGCGAGAGCTCGGCGAAAAACCTGCGCGGCGAGTCGATGACCGACGTCATCTTCAACGGCTCCACCAGCCGCAAACCGGTGAGCCAGGCCAGTATCGAACTGGTGTTCGACAACTCCGACGGCACCCTGGTCGGCGAATACGCGGCCTACGCGGAAATCTCCATTCGCCGTAAGGTTACGCGCGACAGCCAGAACAGTTATTTTCTCAACGGCACCAAATGCCGTCGACGCGACATCACCGATATCTTCCTCGGCACCGGCTTAGGCCCGCGCAGCTATTCGATCATCGAGCAGGGCATGATCTCCAAGCTGATCGAAGCCAAGCCCGAAGACCTGCGCAACTTTATCGAGGAGGCGGCCGGCATCTCCAAATACAAGGAGCGCCGCCGCGAGACCGAAAACCGCATTCGCCGCACCCATGAAAACCTCGCCCGCCTGACCGACCTGCGCGAAGAGCTGGAGCGCCAGTTGGAGCGCCTGCACCGCCAGGCCCAGGCCGCCGAGAAGTATCAGGAATACAAGGGCGAAGAGCGCCAGCTCAAGGCACAACTGTCGGCCCTGCGCTGGCAGGCGCTGAACGACCAGGTCGGCCAGCGTGAAGCGATCATCGGCACCCAGGAAGTCAGCTTTGAAGCGCTGGTGGCCGAGCAGCGCAACGCCGACGCCAGCATTGAACGCCTGCGGGACGGGCACCATGAGCTGTCCGAGCGCTTCAATCTGGTGCAGGGCCGCTTCTATTCGGTGGGTGGCGATATTGCTCGCGTCGAGCAGAGCATCCAGCACGGCCAGCAGCGCTTGCGCCAATTGCAGGATGATCTGAAGGAAGCCGAGCGCGCGCGCCTGGAGACCGAATCGCACCTGGGCCACGACCGTACATTGCTGCTGACCCTGGGCGAAGAGCTGGACATGCTCACCCCCGAGCAGGACATCACCAACGCCGCCGCCGAAGAAGCGGCCGCCGCCCTGGAAGACGCCGAAACCGGCATGCACGGCTGGCAGGAGCAGTGGGACACGTTCAACCTCACATCCGCCGAACCGCGGCGCCAGGCCGAGGTGCAGCAATCGCGTATCCAGCAACTGGAAACCAGCATGGAGCGCCTGGCTGAACGCCAGCGCCGCCTGCAGGAAGAGCGCGTGTTACTCGCCGCCGACCCGGAAGACGCGGCGATCATGCAGTTGAGCGAACAGCTGGCCGAAAGCGAGATGACCCTCGAGGAGCTCGAGGCCAGCGAAGAGCAGCAAGTGGAACGCCTGGAGCAACTGCGTCAGCAATTGCAAACGGCGACCCAGGCGCAGCAACAGGCCCAAGGTGACCTGCAGCGGCTCAACGGGCGACTGGCCTCATTGGAAGCCTTGCAGCAGGCCGCGCTGGACCCTGGCACCGGCACCGCCGAATGGCTGCGCGACCAGCACCTGGCCGAGCGTCCGCGTCTGGCCGAAGGCTTGAAGGTCGAGGCCGGTTGGGAACTGGCGGTGGAAACCGTACTGGGCGCCGACCTGCAAGCCGTGCTGGTGGATGATTTTGGCGGCTTCGACCTGGCGGGTTTCACCCAGGGCGACCTGCGCCTGCTCAGCCCTGCAGCCGATGGCGCGCGCGTGCCGGGTAGCCTGCTGGACAAGGTCGAGGCGGCGATTGACCTGTCGCCGTGGCTGGGCCAGGTCAAGCCGGTCGAGTCACTTGAGCAAGCCCTGGCCCAACGCGGCCAATTGGCGGCCGGCGAAAGCTTGATCAGTCGCGACGGCTATTGGGTCGGCCGCCACTTCCTGCGCGTACGCCGTGCCAGTGAGGCCGAAAGCGGTGTATTGGCCCGTGGCCAGGAAATCGTCAACCTGAGCGCCGAGCGCGAAGAGCGCGAGGCGACGCTGGAAAGCCTGGAAACCGAACTGCAAACCCTGCGCGCCACCCAGCGCCAGCAAGAGACCGGCCGCGAACACCTGCGCCGCCTGTTACAGGACGAAGCGCGTCAGCAAGGCGAATTGAAAGCGCAACTGTCGGCGAGCAAGGCCAAGGTCGAGCAACTGACCCTGCGCCGCACCCGCCTTGACGAAGAAGTTGCCGAAATGGGCGAGCAGCGCGCCCTGGAGCACGAACAGATCGGCGAAGCGCGCCTGCTGTTGCAGGAAGCCCTCGACAGCATGGCCCTGGACACCGAGCAGCGCGAACTGCTGCTGGCCCAGCGCGACAGCCTGCGCGAACGCCTCGACCGCGTGCGCCAGGAGGCCCGCCAGCACAAAGACCACGCGCACCAACTGGCGGTGCGCCTCGGCTCGCTGCGCGCCCAGCACACCTCCACGGCCCAGGCCCTTGAACGCCTGGAGATGCAGTCCGAACGCCTCACCGAAAAGCGCGAGCAGTTGAGCCTCAACCTGGAGGAGGGCGAAGCGCCCCTGGAAGAGCTGCGCCTCAAGCTTGAAGAGTTGCTCGACAAGCGCATGACCGTCGACGAAGAGCTCAAGACCGCGCAGATCGCCCTGGAGGACGCCGACCGCGAACTGCGCGACGCCGAAAAACGCCGCACCACCGCCGAACAGCAATCCCAGCTGATTCGCGGTCAGCTCGAACAGCAGCGCATGGAGTGGCAAGCCCTGACCGTGCGCCGCAAGACCTTGCAGGACCAGTTGCTCGAAGACGGTTACGACCTGCACGGCGTACTCGACACGCTGACCGCACAGGCCAACGAAAAAGACGCCGAAGAAGAACTTGAGCGCATTGCCGCGCGTATCCAGCGACTTGGTGCGATCAACCTCGCGGCCATCGATGAGTACCAGCAGCAGTCCGAGCGCAAACGTTATCTGGATGCCCAGAACGCCGACCTGGTCGAAGCGCTGGATACGCTGGAAAACGTGATTCGCAAGATCGACAAGGAAACCCGCAACCGCTTCAAGGATACCTTTGATCAGATTAATGGCGGTTTACAGGCGTTATTCCCAAAAGTTTTCGGTGGTGGCAGTGCCTACTTGGAACTGACAGGCGAAGATCTACTCGATACAGGGGTAACGATCATGGCGCGGCCTCCGGGCAAGAAGAACAGCACCATCCATTTGTTGTCCGGCGGCGAGAAGGCGCTGACGGCCCTGGCACTGGTATTTGCCATCTTCAAGCTGAACCCGGCGCCGTTCTGCATGCTCGACGAAGTCGATGCACCGCTGGATGACGCTAACGTTGGACGCTACGCTCGGCTGGTCAAGGAGATGTCCCAGACCGTGCAGTTCATCTATATCACCCACAACAAGATCGCCATGGAAATGGCCGATCAATTGATGGGCGTGACGATGCATGAGCCGGGCTGTTCGCGTTTGGTGGCGGTGGATGTGGAAGAAGCGATGAAGATGGTGGACGCCTAGCGGCGTAGCGGCAAGTTGCAAGCGGCAAGCTGCAAGTGAGTTGGCTTGAGCTTGCGGCTTATAGCTTGAAGCTTGAAGCTTGAAGCTTGAAGCTTGAAGCTTGAAGCTCGTAGCTCACAGTCACCCCCGGCGTAAGAAGAAGGTACTGGCGAACGAAAGTGCCAATCCGATACATCTCTCGCCAACTGTGCTAATTTAATGTCAATTTTTCGTACGCGTGGGCAAAACGTCAGTCAGAACATAGAGTTGGCGCCACGTTTTAAAGCGGTTTGCACGGTGCTAAACCCCTTATTTTTCAGCATTTTTTATTAGAGGCACGGGATTACATGGAAATCGGTCTGCGCGAGTGGCTGATCGTCATCGGCATCATTGTCATTGCCGGTATTCTTTTTGATGGCTGGCGCCGTATGCGCGGTGGCAAGGGCAAGCTTAAATTCCGCTTGGACCGAAACCTGTCCAACCTGCCTGACGACGACGGCAGCGCCGAGCTGCTGGGGCCGCCCCGTGTGCTGGATACCCACAAGGAACCGCAGCTGGACGAGCACGACTTGCCGTCGATGAGCGCGCCGGTGCGTGAAGCCCGGGAGTCGTCCAAGCGTGGCAAGCGCGGCAGTGCCGGCGTGGCCGAGCCGCATCAGGGCGACCTGAACCTGGATGTCGATGAAGGCCCGAGCTTCAGCAGCCGCGACGATGATTTCCCGGATGAAAACAGCGGCAAGGCACCGTCGCGCCAATCGGTCAACGATCAGCCGGCTGCCGAAGAGGTATTGGTGATCAGTGTGATCTGCCGCGATGCCGGTGGCTTCAAAGGCCCGGCCCTGTTGCAGAACATCCTTGAGAGCGGCCTGCGCTTTGGCGAGATGGATATTTTCCACCGTCACGAAAGCATGGCCGGCAACGGCGAAGTACTGTTCTCCATGGCCAACGCGGTCAAGCCCGGCACGTTCGACCTGGACGACATCGACCTGTTCAGCACCCCGGCGGTCAGTTTCTTCCTCGGTCTGCCAGGCCCGCGTCACCCCAAGCAAGCGTTCGACGTGATGGTGGCCGCGGCCCGCAAGCTGTCCCAGGAACTCAACGGGGAGCTCAAGGACGACCAACGCAGCGTCCTCACCGCCCAGACCATCGAGCATTACCGTCAGCGCATCGTCGAGTTCGAGCGTCGCGCCCTGACACAGAAACGCTGAGGATTGCGCCTCGGCGTTGTCAGTAGAATAAGCGCACTAACATATTGAGCAGCTTCGGCTGCTCTTTTGCTTTATGAGAGAACACCCATGACCGCCGCCCATACCCGCATCCTCGAACTGCGCGCTGAACTGGATCAGCACAACTACCGTTATCACGTCCTCGACGAGCCGAGCATTCCGGACGCCGAGTACGACCGGTTGTTCCATGAGCTCAAGGCGCTGGAAGCCGAGCATCCGGAGCTGGTGACGCGTGATTCGCCGACACAGCGGGTCGGCAGCGCGGCGCTGTCGGCGTTTACTCAAGTCCGGCATGAAATCCCCATGCTCAGCCTCGGCAACGCTTTCGATGAAGCGACCATGCTGGAATTCGACCGCCGGGTGACCGAGGGCCTGGATCTGCCGGCCGGCGACCTGTTCGCCAGCGTCGAATACAGCTGCGAGCCAAAGCTGGATGGCCTGGCGGTCAGCCTGTTGTATCAGGACGGCGAACTGGTGCGCGGCGCCACTCGCGGCGACGGGACCACCGGCGAAGACATCAGCGTCAATGTGCGCACCGTGCGCAACATTCCGTTGAAGCTGCACGGCAGCGGTTGGCCGGCCACCCTGGAAGTGCGCGGTGAAGTGTTCATGTCCAAGGCCGGTTTCGAGCGCCTGAACGCCTCGCAACTGGAGGTCGGCGGCAAGACCTTCGCCAACCCGCGCAACGCGGCGGCCGGCAGCCTGCGCCAACTGGATTCGAAGATCACCGCCAGTCGTCCGTTGGAATTCTGCTGCTATGGCATCGGCCAGGTGACGACGGATATCAGTGACACTCATATCGGCAACCTGAAGCAGTTGCAGAAGTGGGGCATGCCGATCAGTCATGAACTGAAACTGGCCAAGGGCATTCAGGAATGCCTGGACTACTACCGCGACATCGGCGAACGGCGCAACAGCCTGTCGTACGAGATCGACGGGGTGGTATTCAAGGTCAACAGCACCGCCGCCCAGCGGGAACTGGGCTTCCGCGCCCGTGAGCCGCGCTGGGCCATTGCGCATAAATTCCCGGCCATGGAAGAACTGACCGAGTTGCTCGACGTGGAATTCCAGGTCGGCCGCACCGGCGCCGTCACGCCCGTGGCGCGTTTGAAACCGGTCAAGGTTGCCGGCGTGACCGTGTCCAACGCCACCCTGCACAACATGGACGAAGTGGCGCGCCTGGGCCTGATGATCGGCGATACGGTGATCATCCGCCGCGCCGGGGACGTGATCCCGCAGGTGGTGTCGGTGGTCACCGAGCGTCGCCCGGAGCACGCGCGCGCGGTGCAGATCCCTGAAAGTTGCCCGGTGTGCGGTTCCCACGTGGAGCGCACGCAACTGGTCAAGCGCAGCAAGGGCAAGGAAACCGTCAGCGACGGCGCGGTGTACCGCTGCGTCGGGCGCCTGGCCTGTGGCGCGCAGCTCAAGCAGGCGATCATTCATTTCGTCTCGCGCCGTGCCATGGACATCGACGGCCTGGGCGATAAAACCATCGAGCAACTGGTGGATGAAAAACTCATCGGCTCGCCGGCCGACCTCTACAAACTCAAGTACGAGCAGATCATCGACCTGGAAGGCTTTGCCGATATTTCCAGCAAAAAGCTGATCGCCGCCATCGAAAACAGCAAGACGCCGACCCTGGCGCGGTTTATCTACGCCCTGGGCATTCCCGATGTGGGCGAGGAGACCGCCAAGGTGCTGGCGCGCTCCCTGGCTTCCCTGGAACGGGTGCAGAAGGCTCTGCCGGAAGTGCTGACGTACTTGCCGGACGTAGGCCTGGAAGTGGCGCACGAGATCCATAGCTTCTTTGAAGACCGCCATAACCAGGAGGTGATTGGCGCGCTGCTGTCGCCCGATGAGTGCGCCCTGCAATTGCAGGAGCAGGGCGACCTGAGTGCCGAGTTCGCCGCCAGCACCACCCTGGGCGGCCTGCTCGACAAGCTGCACGTGCCCTCCGTGGGACCGGGCGCGGCGCAGAAACTGGCGGACAAGTTCGGCAGCCTCGAAGGCGTGATCAAGGCCGACTGGCTGGACATGCGCCAGGCCCTGCCCGAGAAACAGGCCAAGGCCGTGCGCGACTTTTTTGATAGCGAGGACAACGCCCACCGCGCCCTGGCCATCGAGCAGCAGCTCAAGGACTTCGGCATGCACTGGCAGAGCGAGAAAAAGGTCGTCGAAGGCCTGCCGGAAGCCGGGCATACCTGGGTGCTCACCGGCTCCCTGGAGTTGATGAGCCGCGATGTGGCCAAGGACAAACTCGAAAGCCTGGGCGCCAAGGTGGCCGGTTCCGTTTCGGCGAAGACCCACTGCGTGGTGGCCGGGCCGGGCGCCGGCTCCAAATTGGCCAAGGCCAGCGAACTGGGGCTCAAAGTGCTCGACGAAGAGGCCTTCGTCGCCTTCCTGGCCAAGCACAACATCGCGGTCTGATTGCATCCTGTGGCGAGGGAGCAAGCTCGCGCCGGGCTGCGAAGCAGCCCCTCTCCAGGAAAGTGGAACGATCCCGAGCGGTAAATGATCTAGTCTCAGTCACCCTTGGGAGAGATCGCCATGTTCCGCTACTTCGAGCAACTCAGCACGCGCATCGCCGCACCGTTCATGGCCGGATCCTCGCGTAACAGCAAGGTATGGCAATGCCGCTGCGGCCAGTCCTTGTTCTTTCGCAACAGCCAATGCCTGGCCTGCTCGGCGCTGCTGGGCTACCACCCGCAGCAAAGCCGCCTGTCTTCACTGCAACCCGGTCCCGTGGCCGACACCTGGCTGATGGACGCCAACCTCGACGCCGGCGCCTTTCGCCGCTGCGCCAACCTCCAGACCCCGGCGGCGTGCAACTGGCTGATCCCGGCGCACAGCACCTCGGCCCTGTGCGTGGCGTGCAGCCTGAACCGCACCATCCCTGATTTGTCCATCGCGGAAAATCCCGAGCGCTGGCGCAAGGTGGAAACCGCCAAGCGCCGACTGGTCGCCCAGCTGGTCAGCCTGGGCCTGCAGGTGGTGCCCAAAAGCGTCAACGAAGACACCGGCCTGGCGTTCGACTTCGTCGGCATCGACCTGCAAGGCAATGCGCCCACTACCGGTCACGCCAACGGCCTGATCACCCTCGATATCAAGGAAGCTGACGACGCCCATCGTGAAAAGGTTCGCGTGCAGATGCATGAGCCCTACCGCACCTTGCTCGGTCACTTTCGCCATGAGGTCGGCCACTATTACTGGGACCGCCTGATCGCCAACAGCCACTGGCTCGAGCCGTTTCGCAGCCTGTTCGGCGACGAACGCGCCAGTTACGCCGACGCGCTCGACCAGCATTACCAGAACGGCCCACGCCCGGACTGGCAGCAAACCTGCGTCAGCGCCTATGCCACCATGCACCCCTGGGAAGACTGGGCCGAGACCTGGGCGCATTACCTGCACATGATGGACGCGGTCGACACCGCCCTGGGGTTTGGCATGAGCGCTCGGGAGATGGACCTCGATTACCAGCCGTTTCCCCTGAGCACCTTGTACGACCCCGAACACCCTGGCGGGGCGGCGTTCCTCTCCTTCGTCAATGCCTGGATCGAACTGGCCGGCATGCTCAACGAACTGTCGCGCAGCATGGGCCAGCCGGATTTCTACCCCTTCGTGCTGCCCCCGGCGGTGATTGCCAAGCTGCACTTTATCCACCTGGTCATCCAGGAAGAGGGCGGCAGGGCCGATGAGGTGCTGCAGGCACAATGATGAAATGTGCGAGGGCAAGCCCTGATACCAGTCTGTAGGAGCACGCTTGCTCGCGAAAAATTTACAGGCACCGCGTTCATTCAGAAAGCACGCGTTATCGTTGACGTTTTTCGCGAGCAAGCTCGCTCCTACAGAGTGGCTGGGATAGCGTCATTGTTGAGGGCCATGGCAAGTACTTGAAGCTTCTCATTTTTTTACGGTTGTAACTTCCGATGAGATCGGTACAATGGCCCCGCTTGCCGAGAGGCCAGCGTCGTTATGGTGACCCCATCGGTCCCCCCGCAACGATTACCCGTGAACCTGGTCAGAGCCGGAAGGCAGCAGCCACAGCGGGAACATTGTGTGCCGGGGTGTGGCTGGTGGGGTTGCCTCCATAACGCTCCCTTCTGTAATACCCCCCAAAATCTCAATTATTCAGCCAGTCATCTGTGACGCTTATTGCGCAGTGCATGACGACCCTTCCACGACTGGTGGCATACTCCCAAGCGTCTTTCCCCTGGCCATGAGGCTGTATGCACTCGGAACATTTTGATTTATCCAGCCCCGTGTTCTTGCCGATCACCGATGAAACCTGTGCGGGTTTGTTGGGTTCTGACGGTGCGGGTGCGCTGGAAACCCTGAGTGAGCCGGAGCTGGCAGCGCTGCTGGTTATCCAGAATCTGGCGCAGATGCCGGAACACGAGTTGAGCGCAGTGGGCGCTGAAAGAGTGTTGGCCAAGCTCATTGGCTGGGCGGCGCAGGGCAGGCATTCAGCTGCCGTGAGCTTGCTGTCGGAGGCACAACGGTTGTTTGACCCGCGCAAGCTGTACTTCGGCCTCAATGTGGTCAAGAGCCTGAAGTTGCGTTTTCTGTTGGCGGATGAAGTCCTGGCGCGAGATTATTTATTGCCCGACGGCCAATGGGACGTCGAGTACAAAGTCCGTCACCTCAAGGCAAACAATCCCTTCCGCCAGCAGATGGTCACGCCCAGGCATCGCGAGCGCTGGCTGAGCGCCGAGCAGGACAAACTGGTCAGGACCTTTCGCGCCAACCTGAACGAAGACCTGCATGTCCAAGGGTACGCCGGCATTGGCAAGAGTCACCTGCTGGTGGCGCTGATGGAGCATCTGCGACCCGAAAAGACCTTGTTGCTGGCACGTACACCGGCAAAGCTTCAAACCCTGCGCGCGCGCATGGTGGGCGTGCGGGAGAGAAAGGCCGGGCAAACCTTTCACGGGTTTGCGCACGTCTTGTTACATGGCCCAAGGTCACAGCCGCTGGCTACGCAAGGGCGCGTCCCGAGCAAGCAGACACTGGCGCAGGAATTGAACATCTTCGGTTTTCGTCATCTGCAAGGACAGGCGCTGCTGGATGTCTGCCTCAAGGTGCTTGAAAACTACTGCGGCTCCCGGGACTACAGCCTGTCGGCGAAGCATCTGCCGCACTTCAAGCAAGCGCTGTCCAGCGTTGATGCCAAAGTACTTGTCGAATACTCCAGCCGGTTATGGACCTACCTTGAGGCGAATCCGGCCTGGAGCGCTCACACCGGATTTGAAGCGTTGTTGATGGTCAAGCGCGCCAGCCTCGCCGGCAGTGTGGTGCCTGAGCGCTATACCCATGTGTTGATTGATGAGAGCCAGGACATTCCGGCGCCCTTGCTGCAAATCATCGAGCGCGGGCGCCAGGTGCTGATCACCCTGGGCGACGAGTATCAGCAGGCCAGCGGTGTACTGGTCAAGCGCGCGCGCGAGGTTCGCCATACGGATGTGAGCTATAGCGTACGCTCCGGGCGCAACGTCGAGCGCCTGGTCAATCCCTTGATCAGCCAGCACTCGCAGAAAAGCAAGGTGCTCTTCGAGGGCGCACGGGATGCGGACGTCGGTATCGAGCTGTATCCCCAGGGCTTTGTACCGCCGCCAGGCTGCGTGGTGCTGACCGCGTCCTATTGGGACACCATGAAGTGGCTCATGCATCTGAGCGAAGAGCGCCGTGCCTGTGCGTTTGCCAGCAGCGAAGCGCAGCAGGATCTCAAATACTTCATGGACACCGTCATCGCGTTGTTCAAACCCGAATTCTATGGCAGCGAGTACAGCGACCGTGGGCCTCATTCGTTTTTCAGCGATATGGCCGACTGGCAGCAGGTGCGCGACACGTGCCGGTTCGATGACGCGTTTCTGTGGGTCGAGGCGGAACTGGAAAAAGGCTTCAATGTGGCCGACGTGACACGGTTGAACAGGCTCAGCGGTCACCCGGGCGAGCGCTGTTTGTTGATGTTGGCGCAAGACGCCGGCGGCATGGAGTTCGAGCGTGTCCTGCTCACGCCCGAGTTGCTCACCACTGTGAAATTCCAGGATGCCTATGCGTTCGATCAGCGCTTGTGTGCGGTGTACATCGCGATTTCCCGCGCCACCGTGCAGCTTTATCTTCCCTACGACGTGGTCGAGTGGATCGACTACCACCAGTACCAGAAGACCCGCGATGTGCATGGCTACTGAGTGATTTACTCTGGCTGATTCACAACTTTCGAAACCCTCTCTGGACAACCCCAAGGCACCTTGTTAGCTTCCGCCGGCCACTTGTTTCAGAGTATGACAAGGGCGTGGACTTGATATCGAAGCGCAATCGCTTCTTTACCTCACAAGGATGTCTGTCATGAAAAGCCTGCAAGGGTTGCCTCGTCTTATCAGTGCCTCGGTCGGCACGCCCGGCAAAGCCCGCAACTTGCCCGCCGATGTTCAGTGCATCCAGTATCTCTTCAATCTGATCATTCCCAAGCTGGGTTTCGCCTTGCCCGAAAACGGCAAATGCGACGGCCAACTGGTGCAGTGCATCAGCCAATACCAGTTCCGTCATCTCAAGTACGCCCATCCCGATGGCGTGATCGACCCTACCGGTCGTACCTTCAACAGCCTGATCGAAGAGGCATTGAAGGTGCCGGTGACGGCCTTCCCGGCGATGCGCATTCCGAGTTTTCTCAACGCCTTCGGCAATAACAATGCCGATGCGGTGCAGGCCACCGTGAATGTCTATCTGAACCAGATGCGTGCGGTGATCGAGGCCGAACGGCGTAACCGGCAGTTGATGATGCAGTCCACTTGCGATGGCGGCATGACGCTCAGCGACACTGACTTTCAGAACGCCGCCAAGCAGTTGGGCAACGGGATCTCGGTGAATGTCATCAAGGCGTTCGCCACTATCGAATCGGGCGGGAAGGTGGGCTTCGGGCCGGCGAAGTTGCCGATCATCGCGTTCGAAGGCCATCATTTTCGCAAGTACACCAAGCACATTTACGACCAGTCGCACCCGCTGCTGTCGTACATCTACAAGAAGAAAGCCGGGCCGCAGTGGCAGGCCAACAACAAGGACCAGGTCAAGGCCTGGGAAACCATGGCCACGGCGTTTGCACTGGATCAGGAAGCGGCGTTGCTGTCGGCCTCGTGGGGGATGTTTCAGATCATGGGGTTCAATTTCGCGTCTTGCGGATTCAAGACCGTGTTTGAGTTCGTGGCGTCCTTGAAGGTCAATGCCGGCAATCAGCTCAAGGCCTATCTCAGCCTTTGCGGCAAAAATACCGCGTTGATGACGGCCATGAAAAACAAGGACTTTACCGCCATGGCCCGCAACTACAACGGTGAGGACTACGGCAACTACGACGTGCTGATGAAGCAGGCCTACGACGTACTGGAAGGGAAGAAATAAGATGATGCGTTTTCTGGCGGTGGGTGTGTTGTCGTTATGCGTCGTGGTGCCGGCGTTTGCAGGGCCTGGCGCGTTGCAGTCGGGCAAGTACGAAGGGCTGATGCTGGCGGTGACACCGCAGCAGCAGGTCGAGGGGTTCTACTCGGAGGCGATGGGGGAGGGCGTCACGCGGGGGTGCAGCTTCTTTCTGCAGGGTAAGCCGCAAGCGCTGACCACCTGGCGCGATGCAGCTTATCCCGGCAGCGTGGCGGCCTCGGCCGACGGCGTGACCCTGACCGTGGAGCAAGGTCGCCAGCATCCAGGTTGTATCAATGTGTTGATGCCGGACATCGCCACGGGCCTGGAGTTGAGCCAGACCGCGCGGAAAAAATGGATCGGCCTGGTGACGGTATCGGCGCAAAAGGCCTACCTGTTGAAAACGCCGGGCGCCAAAGCGACAAAGCGTCCCTACATCGTCAAAAATGATGTGGTGGGGGTACTGGCGTTCAAGGACGGCTGGGCGCAGGTGGAATTTGTCAATGCTGACGAGCGTTCGTTCACGGGCTGGATCAGCCAGGACCAGTACGCACGGCTGGCTGCACCGAAGATCTAGAAAATGTGGGAGGGGCTTGCCCTCGATGGCGGCCTCAGGGCCGACCAGGATGTTGGATTGGACCGGGNACCAAAAAGGCTCTTGCCCCACCACTCGGCACCTCGCCTAGGCTCGGTGTGCCCGAACGCAGGCTTGAATCCGTGGGCCGCCGCCACGCGCCATCCATGGCGCGGGGCGGCTAACCCGGCGTCCTGCCGGGTTACCCACGGATTCAAGCCCGCGTTCGGCCAGCGTGGTTTAACGGGGCGCCTGAGATCAAGATCAAAAGCCAGATCAAGATCAAAAGCCAGATCAAGATCAAGAGCGACTCGCTGCGCATCGTGGTTAGCGTTGGGCGCTACAGAGCTGTGTAGATATCCATGGCTATCGGGGCAAGCCCCCTCCCAGATTTTGGATTGGGTCAGCCGAAGGTTTCGCGCAGCAGCCCGGCAAATGCGTCCCGTGCCAGGTGCCGTTGGGTGTCCGTGTGCCAGAATAGCAGGTTGTCCACGGGCGCCAGCGCTTCGAAGCGATACGATGCCAACGCGTTGGCCTGCTCATAGCGCGCCAGAATGCCTTCCGGCGCCAATGCCACGCCAATGCCCGCGCTGACGCAACCGATGATCGTGCCCCAACTGGCATAGCTGGCAATCGCCGGTTTGACGTCATGGGGCTTGAGCCAGTTTTCCAGGGCGGCGCGATAGGGGCAACCCGGCGGCCACACCAGCAAGGTGCGACCGGCCAGGTCCCGGGCGCTGTTGATGGGGGCGCTGCACGCGCTGGCGATCAATACCAGGCGTTCGCTGTAGACCACGCTGTGCTCAAGTTTGGCGCGCGGGTTGCCGGATGCCACCAGCGCCACATCAAGCCGATGGTGCTGCAGGTCGTCCAGCAATTGCGCCCAGGCGCCAGTGACCAATTCCAGGCTGACCTCAGGGTAGCGCCGGTGGTACTCGGCCAGCAGCGGCGGCAGGCGCCCGCTGGCGCTGGACTCCACCGCGCCGATGCGCAAGGTGCCACGAGGGGTCGCGGTGGCATCCACCGCGCGTTTGGACTCGTCCACCAGCGCCAGGATGCGCTCGCAATAATCCAGGAAAATCTCCCCGGCGGCGCTGATCGCCAGCCCGCGTCCGGCACGGATGAACAAGGCTGTGCCCAACTCGCTTTCCAACTGCTTGATACGCGTGGTGATGTTGGACGGCACGCAGTGCAATTGCAGGGCGGCCTGGGCCACGCTGCCGGTTTGCGCCACGGCTCGCACCATTTTCAGTTGGGCCAGTTCCATTGCTCAGTTCCCGTGATCTCAGAAGTCAGAAACGCTTAATTGTGCTGCGCCTGGCGCGGGCCAAGACTGACGGCATTCCCACCGAGTGCCGGATGCCGCCGATGAATGCCCCGTCTCCTGTAAAGCTTACGCTAGTCGTTGCCGTCGTCATCCTCTGTTGGGCGTATTCGCCGATTGGCGTGCACGTCGGCTTGCACAGCTACAGCCCTGGCCACCTGGCGCTGCTGCGGTTCCTGATCGCCTCGGTGTGCATGGGCGCGGTGGCGCTGGTGACGGGCATTGGCCGGCCGCGCCTGCGGGATTTGCCGTGGCTGCTGGTGCTGGGTTTTTTCGGCGTATTCCTGCACCACACCTGCCTCAATAGCGGCCAGCAATGGGTGAGCGCGTCGGCGTCCAGCGTGCTGGCGCAGTCGGCACCGCTGTTCAGTGTGTTGATTGCGTTTTTCTGCCTGAAAGAGCGGGTCAGTGCCTGGCGCTGGGGGTGTGTGCTGTTGGGATTGTGGGGTGTGCTGGTGGTGATCCGGGGCGGGCATGGCATGGCCGACATGGACCCACGCGGCTTGCTGATCCTGCTGGCGGCCCTGTCCTGGAGCGTGTATTTCGCTGTCCTGCGACATTACGCTTGCCGCTACAGCCCGCTGACGCTGGCCTGCTATATGGTCTGGTCCGGCACCTTGATGCTGTGCGTGAACCTGCCCGGTCTGCCCGCTGCAGTGGCACGGGCACCGTTGCCGGAAAACATGGCGGTGCTGGTGCTCGGTATTTTTCCCAGTGCCCTGGCCTACCTGGCCTGGGGCTACGTGCTCAAGCACGTTGAAGTCAGCCGCGCCTCGGTAGCGATGTACCTGATCCCACCCGTGGCGATGATCATGGCCGCGATGCTGCTGGGCGAGCGCATTACCCTGCAGGTGCTGCTGGGCGGGCTGATGGTGCTGGCCAGTGTGGCCGCTATCGGTCTGGAGGCGCGCTGGGTGCGTTCTTTGCGGCGTACAGCCGGATAATCACGTGGATCGACGCGGCGGGTTCAGGCCTTTGAGGGGCGCTTAGTCAGATAAGACGAGCGTGCCGGATGCAATTTCCCCCTTGCTCCGCTAGCATTACCGGCTTCCGCTTCCCAGTTGCGACGGTTTTCGATGAGTTATCAGGTTCTTGCACGTAAATGGCGTCCGCGCTCGTTCCGCGAAATGGTCGGCCAGACCCATGTGCTCAAGGCTCTGATCAATGCCTTGGACAGCCAGCGGCTGCACCACGCCTACCTGTTCACCGGTACCCGCGGCGTGGGCAAGACCACCATTGCGCGCATCATCGCCAAATGCCTGAATTGTGAAACCGGGATCACCTCGACACCGTGCGGCACCTGTTCGGTCTGCCGCGAGATCGACGAAGGGCGTTTCGTCGACCTGATCGAGATCGACGCCGCGAGCCGCACCAAGGTCGAAGACACCCGTGAACTGCTCGATAACGTGCAATACGCACCGAGCCGTGGCCGCTTCAAGGTCTACCTGATCGACGAAGTGCACATGCTGTCCAGCCACTCCTTCAACGCGCTGTTGAAGACCCTGGAAGAGCCGCCGCCCTACGTCAAATTCATCCTGGCCACCACCGACCCGCAGAAACTTCCTGCGACGATTTTGTCGCGGTGCCTGCAATTCTCCCTGAAGAACATGACCCCCGAGCGGGTGGTCGAGCATTTGACCCACGTGCTGGGCGTCGAGAACGTCCCCTTCGAAGACGACGCACTGTGGCTGCTGGGCCGTGCTGCCGATGGCTCGATGCGTGATGCCATGAGCCTCACCGACCAGGCCATCGCCTTTGGTGAAGGCAAGGTCCTGGCCGCCGATGTGCGCGCCATGCTTGGCACGCTGGACCACGGCCAGGTGTTCGACGTGCTGCACGCGCTGATCGAAGGCGATGCCAAGGCATTGCTCGAAGCCGTGCGCCACTTGTCGGAGCAAGGTCCGGACTGGAATGGCGTGCTCTCGGAAATCCTCAATGTGCTGCACCGCGTCGCTATCGCCCAGGCATTGCCTGAGGCGGTCGACAACGGCCATGGCGACCGCGACCGCGTGTTGGCGCTGGCCCAGGCGTTGCCGGCCGAAGATGTGCAGTTCTATTACCAGATGGGCCTGATCGGCCGCCGCGACCTGCCCCTGGCGCCGGACCCGCGCGGGGGCTTCGAGATGGTCCTGCTGCGCATGCTGGCCTTCCGGCCCGCCGACTCGGCGGATGCGCCGAGACAGCCGCTAAAGCCAGTGGGGATCAGCCAGGCCACAGCTGATTCCGCCAAACCAGTGGCTGGCGCGGCGGTGGTCGCGCCAGTGGAAGCTGCACCCGCAGCGGTTACCGAGCCGGTGGTTGCCGCCCCGGTGGCCGAGCCTGAAGCGGTGATCGAGGCTAAGCCTGAGCCTGAGCCTGAGCCGCAAGTCGCCCCGGTGGTGGATCTGCCCTGGAATGACCCGGTCGAAGCGCCCGTCGAGCCCGAGCAACAGCCCGCCGTGGAGCCGGTACTGGACACCACGGGCGAGCAGCCCGAACTGACGCCAATGCCCGCGCCGACCCCGGACAGCGTGGTGCCGGATGCGCCGGAGTGGGTGTCCGCGCCGGTGCCGGAGCCGACCGTGGCCCAGGTCGAGGCCGCCACGCCCGGCATTGACCTCGACGACGAACCGCCGCTGGACGAAGACTACATCGAGCCGGACATGGATTCGGCCTACAGCTACCTGGACGAACTCGCCAGCGAACACACCGCCGAGCCCGCCCCCGAGCCGGAGGTGGAGCCCGCCGCGGCCCCGGCCACCGGCCTGGCCCTGCAATGGCTGGAATTGTTTCCAAAGTTGCCGATCTCCGGCATGACCGGCAGTATCGCCGCCAACTGCACGTTGATTGCCATCGACGGCGACCATTGGCTGCTGCACCTGGACCCGGCCCACAGCGCCTTGTTCAATGCCACCCAGCAGCGCCGTCTGAACGACGCGCTCAACCAGTACCATGGGCGCACGCTGACAATCGCCATCGAGCTGATCAAGCCCGAGCAGGAAACCCCGGCCCAGGCCGCGACGCGTCGCCGCCTGAACCGCCAGCGCGACGCCGAGGCGTCGATCCAGGCTGATCCGCTTATCCAGCAAATGATGCAACAGTTCGGTGCGGTCGTCCGTCACGATACTATTGAACCTGTCGAAGCCCCGGCGCCCCAGGCGTCATGAACCGGGCGACTCTTTTGATCCACGTACTTTTGAGGTGATTCCCATGATGAAAGGTGGCATGGCCGGCCTGATGAAGCAGGCGCAGCAGATGCAGGAAAAAATGGCCAAGATGCAGGAAGAACTGGCCAACGCCGAAGTCACCGGTAAAGCCGGTGGCGATATGGTCAGCGTGGTGATGACCGGTCGTCACGACATCAAGCGCGTCAGCATCGACCCAAGCCTGCTCGAAGGCGTCAGCGATGACGACCGTGAAGTGCTGGAAGACCTGTTCGCCGCTGCCGTCAACGACGCGGTGCGCAAGATCGAAGCCAGCAGCCAGGAAAAAATGGGCGGCATGACCGCTGGCATGCAACTGCCACCGGGTATGAAGCTGCCGTTCTGATCGGCAGGTTTTAGCTGCACTCCAATGCCAGGCCTCGTGCCTGGCATTTTTGTTTGTGCCTATTGCAACTGAACCCTGGGGCAGCAAGCAGGGTCTGCACCCTATACGTATGCATTCGCTTAAAGGAGCCCCTGATGCCTCAAGAACCGACGCTGAACCAACGCATCGTCCTGGTCTCACGCCCTCAAGGCGCGCCGACTCCGGAAAATTTCCGCCTCGAACGCGTGAACCTGCCAGAGCTGGCGGACGGCCAGGTGCTGCTCAAGACGCTCTATCTGTCGCTGGACCCCTACATGCGCGGACGCATGAGCGACGCGCCGTCGTACGCAGCACCCGTGGAAATCGACGACGTGATGACCGGTGGCGCGGTCAGCCGTGTCGAGCAGTCGCGCAATCCGAAATTCGAGGTGGGCGACCTGGTCGTGGGCTCTACCGGCTGGCAGAGCCACAGTATTTCCGATGGCCGCAACCTGATGCCGGTGCCCAATGGCCTGGCCAGCCCGTCGATGGCCCTGGGGGTATTGGGCATGCCCGGTATGACCGCTTACATGGGCCTGATGGATATCGGCCAGCCCAAGGCCGGTGAAACCCTGGTCGTGGCGGCGGCCTCGGGTGCGGTGGGCTCGGTGGTGGGCCAGGTTGCCAAGCTCAAGGGCTTGCGCGTGGTGGGCATTGCCGGCGGTGCGGACAAGTGCCGCTACGTGGTCGATGAGCTGGGTTTCGATGCCTGTATCGACCACAAGAGCGAAGGGTTTGCCGACGAGCTGGCCCAGGCCTGCTTCAATGGCGTGGATATTTATTTCGAGAACGTCGGCGGCAAGGTGTTCGACGCCGTGATGCCGTTGCTCAACCCCAAGGCGCGGGTGCCCCTGTGCGGGCTGATCGCCGGGTATAACGCCCATGAAGCGCCAAGCGGCCCCGATCGTCTGCCGGCGCTGCAGCGCACTTTGCTGACCAAGCGTGTGCGCATCCAGGGCTTTATCGTGTTTGACGACTACGGTGATCGCCAGCCGGAGTTCCTCAGCGCCATGGCGCCCTGGGTTCGCGAGGGCAAGATCAAGTTCCGCGAAGACGTGGTCGACGGCCTGGAGCAAGCGCCCGAAGCCTTTATCGGTTTGCTCGAAGGGCGCAACTTCGGCAAGTTGGTCGTGCGCGTCGCACAGGATTGAGCATTTGACGCTAATCCGGGGCGCGGGTATAAACCGCGTCTCGTTGTTTTGTCGGACCCTTCGCCCATGAGCTTCAGCCCCCTGATTCGCCAACTGATCGACGGCCTGCGTACCTTGCCGGGCGTCGGCCAGAAAACTGCCCAGCGTATGGCGCTGCAACTGCTGGAGCGTGATCGCAGCGGCGGCACCCGTCTGGCCCAGGCCCTGAGCCAGGCCATGGAAGGCGTGGGCCACTGTCGCCAATGCCGCACCCTGACCGAAGAAGAACTCTGCCCGCAATGCGCCGACCCACGACGCGACGACACGCTGCTGTGTGTGGTGGAGGGGCCAATGGACGTGTATGCGGTTGAGCAGACCGGCTACCGCGGGCGTTACTTCGTGCTCAAGGGCCATCTTTCGCCGTTGGATGGCCTGGGGCCGGAAGCCATTGGCATTCCGCAACTGGTGGCGCGGATCGAAGAGCAGGGCACATTTACCGAAGTGATCCTGGCGACCAACCCTACGGTCGAAGGCGAAGCGACGGCGCATTACATCGCCCAGTTGCTGACCAACAAGGGGTTGATCACCTCACGTATTGCCCATGGCGTGCCCCTGGGTGGCGAGCTTGAATTGGTCGACGGCGGCACCTTGGCGCACTCGTTCGCCGGCCGCAAGCCGATCGCCCTCTAAAGCCACAGCAGGACAACATGTGGGAGGGGGCTTGCCCCCGATCGCGGTGGATCAGCAATGAATGTGTTGACGGGCACTCCGCTATCGGGGGCAAGCCCCCTCCCACATTTTGACCACATTCCAAACTTGGAACTCGGTCGAATGTGGGAGGGGGCTCGGCCCGATGAGGCCCGTCCTGACACACACTATCGTTCGGTCAACCCGAACTGCGTCAGGCAGAACGTGGGAATGCCCATATCTTCCAAACGCTGCGACCCACCCAGCTCCGGCAAATCGATAATCGCCGCCGCTTCAAAAATCTGCGCGCCCATGCGCCGCACCAGGTTCGCTGCGGCAATCAGGGTGCCGCCGGTGGCGATCAAGTCATCGAACATCAGCACCGAGTCACCTTCGCAAAGGCTGTCGGCATGGACCTCGAGGAGCGCTTCGCCATATTCGGTCTGATAAGCCTCGGCGAGGACGTCAGCCGGCAATTTGCCTTGCTTGCGAAACAGGATCAGTGGCTTGTTGAGCTGGTAGGCGACGATCGAGCCGATCAGGAAGCCGCGGGCATCCATCGCGCCGATATGGCTGAAGTCGGCTTCGACATAACGCTGGGCAAAGCTGTCGGCGACCAGGCGCAGGGCGCGGGGCGATTGGAACAATGGCGTGATGTCACGGAAGATCACCCCAGGCTTGGGGAAGTCGATGACGGGGCGAATCAGGGATTTGATGTCGAACGAATCGAAAGTCATCGTCGAAGGGTCCTGGGCGGAAAACGGACCCGAAGTATACCTGCGGCCTTGCCGGTTCGCTCGGCCGCAGATCGCGGATCACCCTTCCAGGGAACCACCGGCCAGCGCGCACAACTGGATGGGGTCGAGGATGTGCACTTCCTTGCCCTCGGCGGCAATCAATGCGTTCTGCTGGAAGCGGGTAAATACGCGGGACACGGTTTCCACCGCAAGGCCCAGGTAATTGCCGATTTCATTGCGCGACATGCTCAGGCGGAACTGGTTGGCTGAAAACCCACGGGCGCGAAAGCGCGCCGACAGGTTGACCAGGAAGGTTGCGATGCGCTCGTCGGCGGTTTTCTTCGACAGCAGCAGCATCATCTGTTGATCGTCACGAATCTCGCGGCTCATGACGCGCATCAACTGACGGCGCAGCTGTGGCAACTGCACGGCCAGTTCATCGAGGCGCTCGAAAGGAATTTCGCACACCGACGTGGTCTCCAGTGCCTGAGCCGAGACCGGATGCATGTCGGTGTCCATCCCCGACAGCCCGACCAGTTCGCTGGGCAGGTGGAAACCGGTAATTTGCTCTTCGCCACCGTCGCTGAGGCTGAACGTCTTCAACGCCCCTGAACGGACTGCATAAACGGAATCGAACTTGTCACCCTGGCGAAACAGAAACTCGCCTTTTTTCAGGGGGCGGCCGCGTTTAACGATGTCGTCCAGCGCATCCATGTCTTCCAGATTCAGCGAAAGTGGCAGGCAGAGGGGGGCCAGGCTGCAATCCTTGCAATGGGCCTGGCTGTGAGCGCGCAGTTTAACTGGCTCGGACATTTCTTAAATCCTTGTGGGAAAAACACACATAAGACGTAAGGGTAACGCACTGGGGGGGCTGAGACCAGCGTGTACAAAAAAGCCTCACGGGTATAAAGGTTCGTGTGTCATGGCCGATACAAAGTAACGATACTCTTTGAATTTGGAGCCAGACCCATGATTTCCATTGGTGCAAATACCTCGGCAAGCCTCAGCGCGCTGCCTCTGCCGGAGCCGAAAGATCTGGTGGCGGAAGCGAAGTCGGCTGCGGCTGCCAAAGAGTTGAAGGACGCCACGTCGGCGCCCCTCAGCACCAAGACGGAAGAAGGCGTGAAAGTGACGTTTTCCGGCGCTGCCTTGCTGGCGATCAGTGACACCAGGAAATCCAACAGCGATATCGAGGAAAGCGGCCTGCCCGACGATGTCCAGCAGGTCTTGAAGATGATCCGCGAGATCAAGAAACAGATTGCAGAAAAGCAGGCCGAACTGGCCGCCGTCATGGCCGATAAAACCCTTTCTCCGGAGCAGGCCAGGGTCAAGGTCAATAACCTGCAGGGGGCACTTGCCGCGCTGAACGCGAGCCTCGTCACGGCGCAGGCGTCCTTGAGCAAGGCCATGAAGGGGCTCAGTGGCGACGATGCGATGAAGGCCGCCTCCCTGGCTATGGCATAGGTATTTTCAGATTACCCGCGAGAAACGCTGCCGGTTCTGGTGCTCGAGGTAGGCATCGAACACCATGCACACCGAACGCACCAACAAACGCCCGGCCGGCAGTACACGAATGCCCTGGGCGTCCAACTCGATCAGACCGTCGGTGGCCATCGTCTCCAGTTGCGGCCACAGCTCGGCAAAATAACCGCGAAAGTCGATGTTGTACGCCTGTTCGATCCCCTCGAATCCCAGGCTGAAATTGCAGATCAATTGCTGGATCACATCCCGCCGCAAACGGTCATCCGTGGTGCAGATCAAGCCTCGGCTGGTCGCCAATTGCGCGCCCGCCAGGGCGTTCTGGTACGCGTTGAGGTCACTGCTGTTCTGGCAGTACAAATCGCCGATCTGGCTGATCGCCGACACGCCTAACCCAATCAGATCGCAGTGCCCGTGGGTGGTATAGCCCTGGAAGTTGCGTTGCAGCTTGCCTTCTTCCTGGGCGACGGCCAGTTCGTCGTCCGGCAGGGCAAAGTGGTCCATGCCGATATAGCGGTAGCCGGCCTGGGTCAGTTGTTCGATGGTGGTTTGCAGCATCAACAGTTTTTCTGCCGGCGAGGGCAGATCATCGGTGTTGATCCGCCGCTGGGGCATGAAACGCTCTGGCAGGTGTGCGTAGTTGAATACCGACAGGCGGTCGGGTTGCAGGCGGATGACTTCTTCCACGGTGCGTGCAAAGTTCAGCGGTGACTGCTTGGGCAGGCCATAGATCAGGTCGATATTGATCGAGCGAAATTGCAGGGTGCGCGCCGCGTCGATCACCGCGCGGGTTTCCTCCAGGCTTTGCAGGCGATTGACCGCACGCTGCACTTCGGGGTCCAGGTCTTGCAGGCCGATGCTGACGCGGTTGAAGCCCAGTTCGCGCAGCAGGCCCATGGTTGCCCAATCGGCTTCGCGAGGGTCGATCTCGATGCCGTAGTCGCCCGAATCGTCCTCGAGCAAATTGAAGTGCTGGCGCAGGTGTTTCATCACCTGGCGCAACTCGTCGTGGCTGAGGAAGGTCGGCGTGCCGCCGCCCAGGTGCAGTTGCTCCACCGGCTGTTTCGGGTCGAGGTGGCAGGCCACCTGCTGGATCTCCTGCATCAGGCGTTGCAAATAGGCCTGGGCGCGGCCACGGTCCTTGGTGATCACCTTGTTGCAGGCGCAGTAGTAACAAATATTGGCGCAGAACGGCACGTGTACGTACAGCGACAACGGCCGCGTGGCTTTGCGACTGTCGCGCAGCGCATGGAGCAGGTCGAAGGTGCCGACCTGGCTGTCGAATTGGACGGCCGTGGGGTAGGACGTGTAGCGCGGCCCCGCCAGGTCGTAGCGGTGAATCAGATCGGTGTCCCAACGAATGGCGTCGAGCATGCGGGCGGTCCCCCGGTTTGGCTGGTGGGCCGAGTCTAGGGGCAGGTTGGGGAGGGCATGTTGATTTGCATCAACGAGGAGCGGCGCTATGCCACAGGGCCGGTCAATGCCCCATCAGCCAATGCTGGTGCGGCCCGGGCAGGGTCCAGAGCCCGAACAGCACCACCAGCAGACCACCGGCCATGCGCACGCTGCGCTTGCGCAACAGCGCGGTAACGCGCTCGGCGGCCAGCCCGGTCGCCAGCAATACCGGCCAGGTGCCCAGGCCGAACGCCAGCATCAGCAGCGCGCTATCCAGCGCATTGCCCTGGCTCGCGGCCCATAGCAGGGTGCTGTAGACCAACCCGCACGGCAACCAGCCCCACAGCGCGCCCAGCAGTAAAGCGCGGGGCAGGCTGGAGACCGGCAGCAAACGGTTGGCAATCGGCTGGAGATGTCGCCACAGGCCGCGACCGAGGCTTTCGATACGCGTCAGGCCGCTCCACCAGCCGGCCAGGTACAGGCCCATGCTGATCAGCAGCAGCCCGGCGAGCACCCGCATGAACATCGCCGCCGGGCTGTTGGCCACGGCCCACCCGGCCAGGCCGATCAGCAACCCCGCCGCGGCATAACTGAGGATGCGTCCCAGGTTGTACGCCAGCAGCAGGCGAAACCGACGGCTGCGCTGTTCCCTGGGAATCGCCAGGGTCAGCGCGCCCATCAACCCGCCGCACATCCCCAGGCAATGGCCACCGCCGAGCAGGCCGAGGATCAGCGCAGAGGCCAGCAAAGGCGCCAGCTCAAGCATGGGGCGGCTCTTTGGGCGGTTGCTCGGCACGGTTGGCTTCGTCGATGGCGGCCAGGTGATTCGGGTCCTGGTCGTCGAACAGCACACTGTGGGCCGGTCCGTCGAGGTCTTCGTACTGGCCGCTGTCCACGGCCCAGAAGAAGATGTAGATGGCCACGCCCACTAACAGCAGCGCCGCCGGAATCATCACGTATAGAGCTGGCATCTGCACTCCATGCCCGCGCGGCTCAAGCCGGCAGCGGGCGATTGATCAAGGGGGCGCCAGCGGCCGGCGCGCTCGGCAGGCGAGTCAGGCGCAGGGCATTGAGCACCACTGTCAACGAACTGAGGGACATGCCGATCGCCGCCCAGATGGGGGTGATCCACCCCAGGGCGGCGAACGGCAGCATCAGGCCATTGTACAGCCCGGCCCACAGCAGGTTTTCGATGATGACCCGGCGTGTGCGCCGCGCCAGGGTAAACGCCTGCACCAGCGCCTCCAGGCGGTTGGACAGCAGCACCGCATCGGCGCTGGTCTTTGCCAGGTCGGTGGCCGAGCCCATCGCCACGCTGATGTCCGCGGCGGCCAGTACGGGCACATCGTTGACGCCGTCGCCGAGCATCAGCACCGTGCGGCCTTCTCGATGCAGGCGTTGCAGCACCTGCAGCTTGTCGTCGGGACGCAGGCCGCCGTGGGCTTCATCGATGCCCAGCTCGGCAGCGACGCTGGCGACCATTGGCGAACTGTCTCCCGACAGCAGCAATGTGCGCCAGCCGCGCGCCTTGCACGCAGCCAGCAGGGCAGGTGCATCGCTGCGCAGGCGGTCGTCGAGGACGAACCAGGCGAGTGCGCCGCGTTGATCGCCCAGCAGCAGCCATTGCCCGGCTTCGTCCGGTGACGCCGGGATCGGGCTGGCGCTGAGTTCACAGACAAATCCGGGTTGACCGATGCGCAACAGGCGTTCGCCCACACGTCCTTCCAGGCCGAGGCCGGGGGTGCCTGATACGTCATGGGCCGCCAGCGGCGCTCGGCCAAAGGCGCGGGCAATCGGGTGTTCGGAGCGGTTTTCCAGTGCGGCGGCGAGGCCCAGGCACTGGTCGCTGTCCAGTTCGCCCAGGGGCCGGATGGCGCGCAACGCCAGGCGCCCTTCGGTGAGCGTACCGGTCTTGTCGAAAATCACCGTGTCGATCTGGTTCAGACCCTCCAGCACATGGCCGCGGGTCAGCAGCAAACCAAGGCTGTGCAGGGTGCCGGTGGCGGCGGTGAGGGCGGTGGGTGTCGCCAGGGACAACGCGCACGGGCAGGTGGCTACCAGCATGGCCAGGACAATCCAGAACGCCCGTGAGGCATCCAGCTGCCACCACACCAGGCCGATCACCGCAGCCGCCAGCAGGGATGCCAGCAAAAACCACTGTGCGGCGCGGTCGGCGATCTGCGCCAGGCGCGGTTTCTCGGCCTGGGCGCGCTCCAGCAGGCGCACGATGGCAGACAGGCGCGTGTCGTGGCCGAGGGCGCGCACCTGGACGCTCAGCGCGCCTTCCACATTGAGGGTGCCGGCGGTGACGGCATCACCGACATGCCGGGGCTGCGGCAAGTATTCGCCGGTGAGCAGGGATTCGTCGACGCTGGACTGACCTTCGACAATCACTCCGTCCGCTGGCAGCACCGCGCCAGGATGCACCAGCACCCGGTCGCCCACGGCCAGCTCGCCCAGCAGGATGCGTTCGCTCTGCCCGTCCGCGCTCAGGCGCAGGCACGAGGCGGGCAGCAGGTTGACCAACTGCGCGGTGGCGGCGGCGGTACGTTCGCGGGCACGCCGTTCCAGGTAGCGCCCGGCCAGCAGGAACAGTGCGAACATGCCGACCGCGTCGAAGTACAGCTCACCCACGCCGGTGATTGCAGTCCAGATCCCCGCCAGGTAAGCCCCGCCAATGGCCAGGGACACCGACACGTCCATGGTCAGGTGGCGTGTGCGCAGATCGCGCAACGCCCCTTTGAAAAATGGCGCACAGCTGTAGAACACGATAGGGGTTGTGAGAAACAGCGCGACCCAGCGCAGGATCACATGCAGCTCGGGGCTGAGGTCGATATTGAATTCCGGCCAGGTGGCCATGGTCGCCATCATGGCCTGGAACCACAGTAACCCGGCAACACCCAGTTGGCGCAGGGCCAGGCGATTCTCACCGGCCAGTTGTTCGGCGGCACGGTCAGCTTGATAGGGATGGGCGGCATAACCGATATGGCGCAGCTCACTGAGCACCTGGCTCAACGGCAACTGTCCGCTGGCCCAGCGCACGTGCAGGCGGTGGTTGGACAGGTTCAGCCGTGCCTCGGCCACGGCGGGCAGGCCGCGCAGATGTTTCTCGATCAACCAGCCACAGGCCGCGCAGCTGATGCCTTCCATGAGCAAGGTGATTTCAGCGAGTTCGCCCGTGTGGCGCACGAATGGCTTTTGCACATCGGCGCGGTCGTACAGCGCCAATTCATCGATCAGTTGCACCGGAAGCGCCTCGGGGTTGGCCGAGGCTTCGCTGCGGTGCCGGTAATAGCTTTCCAGCCCGCCGGCCACAATCGCCTCGGCCACCGCCTGGCAACCCGGACAGCAGAGCTCGCGACGTTCGCCGAGGATTTCGCTGGTGAACCGGCTGCCGGCGGGGACGGGCAGGGCGCAGTGGTAGCAGGGGGTGGTCATGTTCGGGATCTTTGGTGGCTGGAAGGGCCTCATCGCGGGCAAGCACGTTCCCACAGGAGTACGCGTTCCAATGGGGGAGCGGGCTTGCCCGCGATGCGCGAAGCGCGATCTTTTACTTCTTCAGGTCTTCGGCACCCTGCAACGGTTCGTCTCCGAGCAGCAAGTCCTTGTCGTGGCTGACCTCTTCTTCTTCGAACAGACGCCAGGTCTTGTCGCCTTCCACGCCGAGCAATTCGACGAAGCGGCGGCCCTCGACCTGGTCGGTGACCTGGCCGATGTAGCGACCGGGTTCGTTGTCGCTGCGAGTCAGGTTGATCTTGCGATCCTTCTCTGGCTGGGTCGGGGAGATCAGGTTCAGTTCCAGCGTGTTCGGGTTGCTGTTGCCGGTCAGGCGCAGTTCGACTTCACCGGTCAATTCATCCAGGTGCAGCTTGCCGCGCAATTGGAGGGCCTGGGCCAGGCGTTCACGGTCCAGGGAGCGGTTGATGCCTTTGCCGGCCTCGTAGTAGTTGTCGTTGACCAGGTTGTCCGGGTTGTTGACCGCGATGGTCACCATGGACAAGGTCAGCGTCACCGAGCAGGCCAGGATCGCGATGATGATCCAGGGCCAGAGGTGCTTGTACCAGGGGCTTGCAGCAGTGGTTGCGGGCATTCTTGTGTTCCCTGTCTAACGAACTTGTGGGCCGATGAATCGGCTCTTGGCTTCAATATGAACGCTGGTGTCGTCGGCGTCTTCGAGGATGAAAGTCACCTCGTTGGTGCTTGACGGCAGTTGCTCCGGCGCACTCGACAACTCCACCGGCATGCTGACGATATCGCCGGCGGCCACCTTGATTTCGCGCCGGCCTTGCAGCTTGAGGTCGGGCAGGCCGGCGGCGTCGAGCACGTAGGTGTGGTCGTGCTGGTCCTTGTTCATGATCTTCAGGCTGTAGACGTTTTCGATGCGGCCTTCAGCGTTCTCGCGGTACAGCACGCGGTCCTTGCTGACGTCGAAGCCCACCAGTGAGCGCATGAAGAATGCGCCAACCAGCAAGCCGATCATCGCCAGCAGCACCAGCGCGTAGCCGATCAGCCGTGGGCGCAACTTATGGGTCTTCTGGCCGGACAGATTGTGCTCGGTGGTGTAGCTGATCAGGCCGCGTGGGTAGTCCATCTTGTCCATGATGTTATCGCAGGCATCGATACAGGCGGCGCAGCCGATGCACTCGATCTGCAGGCCGTCGCGGATATCGATACCGGTGGGGCATACCTGCACGCACATGGTGCAATCGATGCAGTCGCCCAGGCCCTGGGCCTTGTAGTCGACGCCCTTTTTACGCGGGCCGCGCACTTCGCCACGCCGCGGGTCATAGGAAACGATCAGGGTGTCCTTGTCGAACATCACACTCTGGAAACGCGCATACGGGCACATGTAGATGCACACCTGTTCGCGCAGCCAGCCGGCGTTGCCATAGGTGGCGAGGGTGAAGAAGCCCACCCAGAAGTACGACCAGCCGTCGGCCTGGCCGGTGAAGAAGTCCAATACCAGTTCGCGGATCGGCGAGAAGTAGCCGACGAAGGTCATACCGGTGACAAAACCGATCAGCAGCCACAGCGTGTGCTTGCTGAACTTGCGCAGGAATTTGTTGGCGCCCATGGGCGCCTTGTCGAGCTTGATGCGCTGGTTGCGGTCGCCTTCGGTGACCTTTTCGCACCACATGAAGATCCACGTCCACACGCTTTGCGGGCAGGTATAACCGCACCACACGCGGCCGGCGTACACGGTAATGAAAAACAGCCCAAAGGCTGCAACGATGAGAATGCCCGAGAGCAGGATGAAATCCTGGGGCCAGAACGTTGCGCCAAAAATGAAGAACTTACGCTCCGGCAGGTTCCACCACACCGCCTGGTGGCCGCCCCAGTTCAGCCACACGGTGCCGAAGTAAAGCAGGAACAGGCCGGCGCCACCGAGCATGCGCAGATTGCGGAACAGCCCGGTGAAGGCGCGGGTGTAGATTTTCTCTCGCGAAGCATAGAGGTCGACGCTTTTGGCAGGCGGGGTAACGTCATGTACCGGTATCTGGTTGCTCATCATTGCATCCCACGGCGGTGGAGATTTGCCTCGGCCAGTACGTGCCAACCGCGGTCAAATTAAGGGTGTTGCAGTGGCCTAATGATACGCCCCCGATGCTGCGCAAAGGGTGCGACCTTTGGTCGCGTTGGGGCAAATCAATTGATGGTGTAAGTGACCTGGATCAATTGACTTGTTAAGTATGGCCGGTTTTTGCTCGCAGGACGGTCATTCGTCCCATGGATTGATCAGCGCAACGCCGCTGGATTTGAAGTCGCTGACGTTGCGGGTGACCACAGTAAGGCCATGAACCAGCGCAGTAGCGGCGATCAGCGCATCACTTTCATTGGCTCGGTCTGGAACATGTAAGTGGGCACAGCGCAGTGCAACTGCAGCGTCTACGGGTAGGATTCTGGCGTCGAAAGCGGGCATCACATGACGTTTGAGCCAGGTACGCAATACCCTCCCCTGGGCCGGGTCTCGCCGCTCAATGCGCAGAACGCCGGTTTCCAGTTCCTTCAGCGTGATCGCCGAGATAAACATACGCGGCGCTATCACGCTTTTGGCCCAGGCGACTACGTTTGCATCCGCCTGGGGTTTACGAAGTTCGGAAATAACGTTGGTGTCGAGTAGATACATCAAGAAAGGTCCACGGGTCGATGAATGATCACGGCACGTTCGGTTTCGAAGTCGATATCGGCCGCTTCCGGCATCACCAGCAGGTCAACGATGTCGGCATTCAGACCTGTGAGTTTCTGGTAGTCCTCAATGCTTAGCAGCACATGGGCGGGCTTGCCGCGATCGGTGATAAAAACCGGGCCGTTGCGCGCGGCTTTTTTGGCACCACTTGTGTCCTGGTTGAATTCGCGGCTGGAAATGGTCGTGATGGTCATGGGCGCCTCCCAATGAATGGTGTTAATGTAGTTACGTTACTACGTCGTGGTTGCAAGCTGCAAGCTACAAGCTGCAAGCTGCAAGCTACAAGGGGGGGGCGTCATTCGCTTGTCTGTGCATCTGGAACGAAAAAAGCCCCGTCAGCGAACGCAGACGGGGCTTTTCTCTTGCCGCTTGCCGCTTGAAACCTAGTCCTGCTTCTGCGACAAGCTGTACACGTACGCCGCCAGCAAATGCACCTTGTCATTGCCTTGCAGTTGCTCCTGCGCGGGCATCTGGCCCTGGCGACCATAGCGAATGGTCTGCTGCAACTGGGCATAGCTCGAGCCGTAGATGAACGCACCCGGATGCGTCAGGTCCGGCGCGCCCATGGCGGGAGTGCCTTTACCGGCCGGGCCGTGGCAGGCCACGCAGTTGGCGGCGAAGAGTTTCTCACCGTTGGCTACGTCGGCCTTGGCGCCTTCGGGCAGTTTTCGGCCGTCAAGCTGGGTCACGACAAAACCCGCTACGTCAGCCACACCTTGCTCGCCGATGACTTCGGCCCAGCCTGGCATCACCGCGTGGCGGCCTTGCATGATGGTTTGCTTGATGGTTTCCGGTTCGCCGCCCCAGCGCCAGTCGGCGTCGGTCAGGTTGGGGAAGCCGTAGGCGCCCTTGGCGTCGGAGCCGTGGCACACCGAGCAGTTGGAGGCAAACAGCCGGCCGCCCATCTTCAAGGCTTGCGGGTCCTTGGCGACCTCTTCAATCGGCATCGACGCGAATTTGGCGAAGATCGGCCCGAACTTGGCCTCTGACCTGGCCATTTCCTTTTCCCATTCGTGCACGCCGGTCCAGCCGGTCTGGCCATTGGCAAACGCGGTTTGCTTGTCGTTGTCGAGGTAGTTGTAGCCCGGCAGCAGGCCTTTCCAGTTGCCCAGGCCCGGGTACAGCACCAGGTAGCCGAGGGCGAAGACGATGGTGCCGACAAACAGCATGAACCACCATTTGGGCAGCGGGTTGTCGTATTCCTCGATACCGTCGAACGAGTGGCCAACGGTCTCGTCCGTCTGCTCGGCGCGCTGGCCCTTGCGGGTCGACAGCAGCAGCCAGGTCAGGGCGAAGATGGTACCCAGACTGAGGACTGTGACGTACAGACTCCAGAACGTAGTCATTCTTTGTTACTCCTAGACGCTTGCTCGACGTGCTTGATGGCTTCGGGATCATCTGCAAAGGGCAGCATGGTCGCGTCGTCGAATTCCGATTTGCGCCGTGGGCTGAACACCCACAGCGCCAGGCCTATAAAGGCCACCATCACCACAACGGTGCCCAGGCCGCGAATCATCCCGATATCCATGCCGGTCACCGTTTGCTTTTGATGAGGGTGCCAAGGCCTTGCAGGTAGGCCACCAATGCGTCCATTTCGGTCTTGCCCTTCACGGCTGCGGCTGCTCCGGCGATGTCTTCGTCGGTGTAGGGCACGCCCAGGGTGCGCAAGACTTCCATCTTCTTCGCGGTGTCCTTGCCGTCGAGCTTGTTTTCCACGAGGAACGGGTACGCCGGCATTTTCGACTCGGGCACCACGTTGCGCGGGTTGTACAGGTGCGCGCGCTGCCAGTCATCGGAGTAACGCCCGCCGACACGGGCCAAATCCGGGCCGGTACGTTTGGAACCCCACAGGAACGGGTGGTCCCACACGCTTTCCCCGGCAACCGAGTAATGGCCATAGCGTTCGGTTTCGGCACGGAACGGGCGGATCATCTGCGAATGGCAGCCCACGCAACCGTTGGCGATGTAGACGTCGCGGCCTTCCAGTTCGAGGGCGGTGCGCGGCTTCATGCCTTCGACCGGCTTGTTGGTCACGTCCTGGAAAAACAGCGGGACGATCTGGGTCAGGCCGCCGATGCTCACGGCGATGACCATGAAGAAGGCCAGCAGGCCGATATTCTTCTCGACGACTTCATGCTTCATCAGTGGGCTCCCACAACGGCGATCTTGGCGGCGGCTTCGGCTTCTACAGGGTCCGAAGCACGCACGGTGCGCCAGACGTTGTAGGCCATGAACAGCATGCCGGCGGCAAAGAACGCACCGCCCAGGGCACGGACGATATAGCCCGGATGGCTGGCTTGCAGCGCTTCGACGAAGGAATACGTGAGGGTGCCGTCATCATTGATCGCACGCCACATCAGGCCCTGGGTGATGCCGTTGACCCACATCGAGGCGATGTAGAGCACGGTGCCGATAGTGGCCAGCCAGAAGTGGGTGTTGATCAGCCCGACGCTGTGCATCTGTGCGCGGCCGAACAGCTTGGGGATCATGTGATACAGCGCGCCGATGGAAATCATCGCCACCCAGCCCAGAGCCCCTGCGTGTACGTGGCCGATGGTCCAGTCGGTGTAGTGGGACAGCGAGTTGACGGTCTTGATCGCCATCATCGGGCCTTCGAAGGTCGACATGCCGTAGAACGCCAGCGATACCACCAGAAAGCGCAGGATCGGGTCGGTGCGCAGCTTATGCCAGGCGCCCGAGAGGGTCATCATGCCGTTGATCATGCCGCCCCAGCTCGGCGCCAGCAGGATGATCGACATCGCCATGCCCAGGGACTGTGCCCAGTCCGGCAGCGCGGTGTAGTGCAGGTGGTGAGGACCGGCCCAGATGTACAGGGTGATCAGCGCCCAGAAGTGCACGATGGACAGGCGATAGGAGTAGATCGGACGTTCGGCCTGTTTCGGCACGAAGTAATACATCATTCCGAGGAAACCGGTGGTCAGGAAAAAGCCGACGGCGTTATGCCCGTACCACCATTGAATCATCGCATCGGTCGCGCCGGAGTAGGCCGAATAGGACTTGAACAGGTTCACCGGCAAAGACGCGTGGTTGACGATGTGCAGCATCGCCGTGACCAGGATAAACGCCCCGTAGAACCAGTTGCCGACATAGATGTGCTTGGTCTTGCGCTTGACGATGGTGCCAAAGAACACCACGGCATAGGTCACCCACACAATGGCGAGCAAAATGGCGATCGGCCATTCCAGCTCGGCGTATTCCTTGGTGGTGGTGTAGCCCAGGGGCAGGCTGATGATGGCGCCGACGATGACCGCCTGCCAGCCCCAGAAGGTGAAGGCGGCGAGGCCATCGGAGATCAGGCGCGTCTGGCAGGTACGCTGCACGACGTAATAGGAGGTGGCAAACAACGCACAGCCACCGAAGGCGAAGATCACCAGGTTGGTGTGCAGCGGGCGCAGGCGGCCGAAGGTCGTCCAGGGCAGGTCGAAATTCAATTGCGGCCAGACCAGTTGCGAGGCGATGAACACCCCGAGCCCCATGCCAAGGATCCCCCAGACCACCGTCATGATGGCGAACTGGCGAACCACCTTATAGTTATAAGCAGTCGGACTGATTGCTGTGCTCATTCTAAGGTTCCACGGTTTAAGTATTTTTATAGGTAAAATCGGCCGCAAGTATGTAGAAAGCGAGGGGCCATTGCAACGCAATGACTGACCTGTATCAAGGCGTTCCACGCCAGATTCTGCGCCCTTTCCATGTTGTGTGTAAGGATAAAGTCAGAAATCGAAAGCTGATCGAGTGGACAGGAATTTTCGAGGGCGCAACGGATACCGTCGCGTACGCCAGGATTGGCCCACTGCAGGAACAAGCGTAGACCCGAAAGCGAGGAGGGGACAGTTGGGTTTTGAAGGGGTGTGACACTTGGTCGCGAATGTCGCAACACTGTAGGAGCGAGCTTGCTCGCGAAAAACGTCAACGGTAACGCGGTCAGTCTGGTCTATCGCGTTGTGTTTACGTGCTTCGCGAGCAAGCTCGCTCCTACAAGTGCTAATGGGTCAGGCTATACACATAGGCCGCCAGCAGATGCACTTTGTCATTGCCTTGCAGCGCTTCCTGCGCCGGCATCTGGCCCTGACGGCCATGGCGAATGGTCTGCTGCAATTGCGCCAGGCTGGTGCCGTAGATAAACCCGGCTGGCTCGGTCAGGTTTGGCGCACCCATGGCTTCCACGCCGTGGCCTTGCGGACCGTGACAGGCCACGCAGGTGGTGTTGAACGTGGCCTGGCCCGCCACGAGGTCGGCAGTGCTGTCGGCGGGCAAGGGCAGCTTGGCCAGGTCGTGGCGTACATAGGCGGCGACATTCTTCACCCCATCCTCGCCCAGTACTTCACCCCAGGCCGGCATCGCCGCGTGACGACCGCCCATGATGGTGGCCTTGATCGCTTCGGCCGAACCGCCCCAGCGCCAATTGTTGTCCGCCAGGTTGGGGAAGCCATACGCGCCCTTGGCATCCGAGCCGTGGCACACCGCGCAGTTGGACGCGAACAGGCGACCGCCCATCTTCAAGGCTTGCGGATCCTTCGCCACTTCTTCCACCGGCATGGCCGAGAATTTGGCGAAGATCGGCCCGAACTTGGTGTCGGCCTTGGCCATCTCCTTGTCCCACTCCTTGGCCGACGTCCAGCCGTCTTCATAGCCCGGCAACACGCCTTTCCAGTTGCCCAGGCCCGGGTAGAGGATCAGGTAGCCGACCGCAAACACCAGGGTGCCGGCGAACAGCATGAACCACCACTGGGGCAGCGGGTTGTCGTATTCCTCGATACCGTCGAAGGCGTGGCCCATGGTCTGGTCGACGCTGCCCTTGGTCTCGCCCTTGCGGGTACCGATCAAGAGCCAGGTCAGGCCGATCAGGCTGCCGAGGGTCAGTACGCAGATCCATGTACTCCAAAACAGGGTCATGGCCGAGTGCTCCTTATTGCAGGCTCTTCTTGAGCGTCGGATGGAGAAGGTTCATCGGCGAAGGGCAGCAGGCGCGCCTGCTCGAATTCCGCAGTGCGCCGGTTGTTGAACACCCACAGCGACAGGCCGATAAAGGCGATGGCGACCACCAGCGTGCCGAGGCCGCGGATGGTGCCCGCATCGAATTCAAATCCCATGGCTCACCTCTTGCTCTTGATGGCAGTACCGAGTACTTGCAGGTAGGAAACCAGTGCGTCCATCTCGGTCTTGCCCTTGAGGCTGGCGACCGCGCCCGTGATGTCATCGTCGGTGTACGGCACGCCGAGGGTGCGCATCACCTTCAACTTGGTCTCGGTGTGGCTGCTGTCGACGGCGGCGGTGACCAGCCACGGATAAGCCGGCATTTTCGACTCCGGTACCACGTTGCGCGGGTTGTACAGGTGCGCGCGGTGCCAATCGTCCGAGTAGCGTGCGCCGACGCGGGCCAAGTCCGGCCCGGTGCGCTTGGAACCCCACAGGAACGGGTGGTCCCACACGCTTTCGCCCGCCACCGAGTAGTGACCGTAGCGCTCGGTCTCGGCGCGGAACGGGCGGATCATCTGCGAGTGACACTGCACGCAGCCTTCACGGATGTAGATGTCGCGGCCCTCCAGTTGCAACGCGGTGTAGGGCTTCATGCCTTCGACCGGCTTGTTGGTCACGTCCTGGAAGAACAGCGGGACGATCTGGGTCAGGCCACCGATGCTCACGGCGAGCACCATCAGCAGCATCAGCAGGCCAACGTTCTTTTCAATCGTTTCGTGTTTCATCACAGACTCCTCAGGCCAGCTGCGCGACAGGGACAGCTTCGACAGGCTGCACCGAACGCACGGTGCGCCAGGTGTTGTAAGCCATCAGCAACATGCCGCTGAGGAACACCGCACCGCCCACCAGCCGCACGATGAAGCCTGGGTGACTGGCCACCAGGGTTTCGACGAAGGAGTAGGTCAAGGTGCCGTCTTCGTTGACCGCACGCCACATCAGGCCCTGGGCAATGCCGTTGACCCACATCGAGGCGATGTAGAGCACGGTGCCGATGGTGGCCAGCCAGAAGTGCGCGTTGATCAGGCCGAGGCTGTACATCTGCTCGCGACCGAAGACTTTCGGGATCATGTGGTACAGCGCGCCGATGGAAATCATCGCCACCCAACCGAGTGCGCCGGCGTGTACGTGGCCGATGGTCCAGTCGGTGTAGTGGGAGAGGGCGTTGACGGTCTTGATCGCCATCATCGGGCCCTCGAAGGTCGACATGCCGTAGAACGCCAGGGACACCACCAGAAAGCGCAGGATCGGGTCGCTGCGCAACTTATGCCAGGCGCCCGACAGCGTCATCATGCCGTTGATCATGCCGCCCCAGCTCGGGGCCAGCAGCACCAATGACATCACCATGCCCAACGACTGCGCCCAATCCGGCAGCGCGGTGTAGTGCAAGTGATGAGGGCCGGCCCAGATATACAGGGTGATCAGCGCCCAGAAGTGCACGATGGACAAGCGATAGGAATACACCGGGCGTTCGGCCTGCTTGGGCACGAAGTAGTACATCATCCCGAGAAAGCCTGCGGTGAGGAAAAAGCCCACAGCGTTATGGCCGTACCACCACTGCACCATGGCATCCGTCGCCCCGCCGTACAGCGAGTAGGACTTGGTCAGGCTGACCGGGATTTCCAGGTTGTTGACGATATGCAGGATCGCCACGGTGATGATGAATGCACCGAAAAACCAGTTGCCCACATAGATATGCTTGGTGTTGCGCTTCATGATCGTGCCGAAGAACACGACGGCATAGGCGACCCAGACGATGGTGATCAGGATGTCGATCGGCCATTCCAGCTCGGCGTATTCCTTGGAACTGGTGTAGCCCAGCGGCAGGGAGATTGCAGCCAGCAGGATGACCAGTTGCCAGCCCCAGAAGCAAAACGCGGCGATTTTCGGTGCGAACAGCGTTGTCTGGCAGGTGCGCTGCACCGAGTAGAAGGAGCTGGCGAACAGCGCGCAGCCGCCGAAGGCGAAGATGACCGCGTTGGTGTGCAGCGGGCGCAGGCGACCGAAGCTGGTCCAGGGCAAATCGAAGTTGAGCGCAGGCCAAACCAATTGGGCCGCGAGAAAAACCCCGAGCCCCATGCCGACGATGCCCCACACCACCGTCATAATGGCGAATTGGCGGACCACCTTGTAGTTATAGGCGGTACTTAAAGTAGTGTTCATGGTTCCCCATCCACGGTTCAACCCAAGCAGATGCGGCACTTGGGCTGGAGTTATAGGCAGACTAAAAAGCGAGGCAAGCATGGGCAAAGAGCACAAGGCCAGTATTGACGGGGATCAATGGGCGCACTGTGTGCGTGAACGCGGCTGGCTGTGGGATGTCGCCACGGGCACCCGCTCGGGCCAGCCTGTCACCTTGATCCTGGCCCACGGCGCCGGTGCGCCGATGGACTCGGCATTCATGAACGACATGGCTGCGCGCCTTGCCGGGCATGGTGTGAACGTGGTGCGCTTCGAGTTTCCCTACATGGCCCAGCGCCGCGCGGACGGCGGCAAGCGACCGCCGAATCCGGCGCCGAAACTGTTGGAATGCTGGCGTGAGGTGTATGCAGAGGTGCGACGTCATGTCGCTGGGAAACTGGCGATTGGCGGCAAATCCATGGGCGGGCGCATGGCCAGTCTATTGGCCGATGAGCTGGGCGCCGCCGGGTTGGTGTGCCTGGGGTATCCGTTCTATGCGGCGGGTAAGCCGGAGAAGCCCAGGGTCGAGCATTTGGCTGCGCTTACGACGCCGACGCTGATTGTGCAGGGCGAGCGGGATGCATTGGGTAATCGGGCGGCGGTGGAGGGGTATGCGTTGTCGCCGAGCATCGAGGTGATGTGGTTGGTGGCGGGGGATCATGACTTGAAGCCGCTGAAGGCGTCGGGGTTTACCCATGAGCAGCATCTGGAGGCGGCTGCGGTGCGCGTGGCTGAGTTTCTGGGTGCCTGTTAGGGACCTATCGGGGGCAAGCCCCCTCCCACATGTTGACCTCATTCCAACCTTGGAACTCGGTCGAGTGTGGGAGGGGGCTTGCCCCCGATAGCGGTCTAGCGGTTGAAACGCTCCACCAGCGAGTACTGGGTATTGGCGGTATGCGTCAGCTCTTCACTCAACTGCGCCGAGTTCATCGCCTGCTCCGAGGTCTGGTCCGCCAACAGCGCAATGGTGCTGATATTGCGGCTGATCTCTTCTGCAACCGCGCTTTGCTCTTCGGTGGCGGCGGCGATCTGAGTGGTCATGTCGGTAATATTGGCTACCGCCTCACTGATGCCCACCAGCGCCTGATCCGCTTCCATCACCCGCGCTACACCCTCTTCGGCCTGGCGATGCCCGGCGTCCATGGTTTGCACGGCTGCGGCCGCGGTGCTTTGCAGCTTGGCGATCAGGGTATGAATCTGTCCGGTCGACTCGGCGGTGCGTTGCGCCAACTGGCGCACTTCATCGGCCACCACCGCAAACCCACGGCCCATCTCACCGGCACGCGCGGCTTCGATAGCGGCATTGAGCGCCAGCAGGTTGGTCTGGTCGGCAATGCCCTTGATCACATCCACCACGCCGCCGATTTCATCGCTGTCCTTGGCCAATTGCGTGACGGTGACACCGGTCTCGCCCACCGCCACCGACAGGCGCTGGATCGCCTCGCGGGTTTCCCCGGCGATATCGCGGCCGCGACCGGTCAGGCGATTGGCTTCCTGGGTGGCATCCGCCGTGCGCTGCACGTGGCTTGCGACTTCCTGGGTGGTCGCCGCCATCTGGTTGACCGCCGTGGCCACTTGTTCGGTCTCCACGCGTTGGCGCTCCAGGCCGCTGGAGCTGTTGTGCGCCAGGGTGTTGGATTGCGCCGCCTGGTCGTTGAGGTGTTCGGCGGTGTCCTGCAGGCGGGTGAGGCAGGTCTTCAGACGCGCTTCCTGGCTGAGGATCGACATCTCCAGGCGCGCCTGGGCGCCACGGCTGTCGGTGTACATCTGCGCGATCAGCGGGTCGGAGGTGGTCTGCTCGGCCAGGCGCAGCAAACGCTTGAGGCCGCGCTGCTGCCAGCTCAGGCCGAGCAGGCCCAACGGCACCGACAGCCCTGCCGCCAAGGCAAAGCCCCATTGGGACGTGAGGGTGGCGCCGATCATGAAACTCAACTGGCTGACCAGGATAAACGGCAGCCAGTCTTGCAGCACCGGCAGCCACTTGTCCCGCTGGGGAACGGCCGACTTGCCCTGGTTGATGCGTTGATAGAGCGCTTCGGCCCGGCGGATCTGCTCGGCGGTGGGCTTGATGCGCACCGATTCGTAACCGATCACCTGGTTGCCGTCGAAAACCGGCGTCACATAGGCGTTAACCCAGTAGTGATCACCGGTCTTGCAGCGATTCTTGACAATGCCCATCCATGGCAAGCCTTGTTTGAGCGTCGACCACATATGCGCGAACACCGCCGCCGGAACATCCGGGTGACGCACCAGGTTGTGCGGGGCACGGGTCAGTTCGTCGCGGGTGAACCCACTGATTTCGACAAAGGCGTCGTTGCAGTAGGTAATCACGCCCTTGGCGTCTGTGGTGGAGATCAACCGTTGCTGAGCGGGGAAGGTACGTTCGCGCTGGGTAACGGGTTGGTTATTACGCATGATTGTTCAATCCGCAAGGCTTTCACGGGTTATCGGCCATGGCGGGCGTTTATTTAACTTATTTTTGCAACAATCCAGCTCCCTCCTACCGTCAGGAAGGTTCAGCTGGCCAGCATCGGGTAGGTGAACAGGCCGAAGTGAAGCAGATTCAAGCCAAAGTGCGTGGCAATCGCTGCGCCGAGCCCGCCAAACCGATACGCCAGGCCGTAACCGACACCGGCAATGCTCGCCAGCAGCACCCAGTGCCAACCGGCGCCATAATGCACGAGGCCGAATATAAGCGAGGCCAGCAGCAGCGCGAGGTTGTCGCCGTAGGGCAGGTGTTTGAAGCGTTGGCTCAGGCCACCCTGGATATAGCCACGAAACAGCGCCTCTTCCACCAGCGTCACCAGCAGCAGGTTGTTCAACACCCATAACCACGCCTGGTCCGGCCACTTCGGCGCCCAACTGATTATCCCAAGCAGGGCTGCGCCACCCAGCGCGGCGATGGCGGTCAGGGTGAGTGCCAGGGCCGTGACGCAGATCGACAGGCGCAATGAACGCCGCGCCACGGTCCATGGGCAGGCCAGCAATAACCAGAAGCCGATCAGGGGTTTGTCCTGGTTCAGGTACATCGAGAACGGCACGGCGTCCGGAGTGAAGCGCTGGGGCGCAATGCCGCGGCCATTATGGAAACCCGGCAGCCAATGCATCGCCAGGCCCAGGGCCAGGACGATAAACAAGCCGTGACCCAGGTAGCGTGCCCAAGGGTTGCGTTGCTGGCGTACGGCATACCCGGCCACCAGCAACAGCGCCACTGAGACCGCCGCCAGCACGCCCAGTTGGCCGTAGCTCAAGGCCAGGACATAGCCAATGGAAAGCAGCGTGAGGTACAGCCAGGGCAGAGCAGTCATGTGAAGTCCTTCGAAAAAAACGGCCGGCATTATAGCGAGCGGTCCGGCTCGACGGAATGAAAACGCCTCCATGGCCTTAAGTATCCGGGAGCCGCGCGTGCATTCAGGCTGCTCGTGGCTCGCGCCTACTGTTGTGTGGCCGCAGCACCAGCCACAGCGCCCCTGCAATCAGCACCCCACCGTAGAGGTGAGCCATGGACAGCGGCTCATCCAGCCACAGCGCGCCCCACAACACGCCGAACGGCGGGATCATGAAGGTCACGGTCATCGATTTGACCGGCCCGATGGATGACAGCAGGCGAAAGTACAGAATGTAGGCAAAGGCCGTACACACCAGGCCCAACCCCAGCAACGACATCCACACCTGCCACCCACCCCAGCTCACCGGTGGCTGGCTGATGGCGCTGTAGGCAAACAACGGCAGCAAGAACAAGGTGGCGCCGAGCATGCTGCCCAAGGCCGACAGGCGGCTGTCCAAACCGCCGCGTTGATCCAGCCAGCGCCGTGCCAGAAAACCGGCAAAGCCATAGCAGGTGGTCGCCAGTAGGCACGCCATCGCGCCCATCAACAATTCCATGTCAAATGCCACCGGCCCCGCACGCGTGAGCACGGCTACGCCAAACAGCCCCAAGGCTACACCCGCGATTTTCGACGGTGTCAGGCGTTCACTGAAGAACAGCCCGCCAATCAGCACGCCCATCAAGGGGGTGGTGGCGTTGAAGATCGCTGAATAACCCGCCGGCAATACCTGGGCCGCCACCGAGTACATGGTTGCCGGAATTCCGGAGTTGATCACGCCCAACAGCAGGACGGTCTTGAACTTGCCCTGGAAATCCCAGCTCACGCGCATCAGTGCAAGAATCACCAACAGGCCGGCGGCAGCGATCGATACGCGAAAAAACGCGGTCGGCACGGTGCCGATTTCCGGCGCGATGATGCGCATGAACAGGAAACTCGCACCCCAGATGGCGGCCAGTCCCAGCAAGTAGAGGGTGTCGACAGGTTTCACGGAAAACTCCTACGCAATCAGGCGGGGGAGTGTTGCCCAGCGTCCCGGTCGACACAATCGCTAAGTAGCGTCGCCGATGAAAAATCGGCCTTCTCCTGCCGCGCTTCACTGGCTAAGCTCAGGGCTTCCCGCAACCCGTTCGAGGTTTTCCGTATGTCGCAGCCCGCCCTCGCTATCGCCCGGATGATCCTCGACGGTTTCGACGACTACCGTGAGCACTTTCGCCAAATTACCGATGGCGCGCGCGAACGCTTCGAAAAAGCCCAGTGGCAGCAAGGGCAGGCCGCTTCGGCGGCGCGCATCAACCTCTACGAAGATAAGGTGGGGGAGGTCACGGCGCGTCTGCGCGCCGCTTTCGATGCGGGCACGTTGCAGGACATCGACCTGTGGCCCCTGGTGAAAAGTGCCTACATCGGCCTGATCGACCTGCGCTTTGACGATGAGCTGTCCGAAACCTGGTACAACTCGGTGTTCTGCGGCCTGTTCAGTCATGACCTGATCAGCGACGGCTGCATGTTCATTCATACCACGCGGCCCAGCCAGCGGCGGGCGCGGGCAGCGCAAACCCGCTCCTACACGCCTGTCGGCAATATAACCGAGATGCTCGCGCAGATTTTCTCGGACTACAGCTTCAGTGAGCCCTACGCCGACTTGCCTGCCGACCTGCGACGCCTGGAAGCGCAACTGCGGGAAAACCTGCCGGACTGGGTGTGCAAAGACCCGGACCTGAACGTCGAGCTGTTTTCCTCGGTGCTCTACCGTAATAAAGGCGCCTACCTCGTCGGACGTATCTACACCCGCGACGAACAGTGGCCGTTGGTGATCCCCTTGCTGCACCGCGAAGAACGGGGCATCCAGATCGATGCGTTGATCACTGATGAAGCCGACGTGTCGATCATCTTCTCCTTCACCCGGTCGTACTTCATGGTCGATGTGCCGGTACCTGCGGAGTTCATCGGCTTTCTCAAACGCATCCTGCCCGGCAAGCACATTGCCGAGCTATACACCTCCATCGGTTTTTATAAACACGGCAAGTCGGAGTTCTATCGCGCCCTGATCAACCACCTGGCTACCACCGATGACCAGTTCATCATGGCCCCGGGTGTGCGCGGCATGGTCATGAGCGTGTTCACCCTGCCGGGCTTCAACACCGTGTTCAAGATCATCAAGGATCGCTTTTCGCCGTCGAAAAACGTCAACCGCGCCACGGTGATCGAAAAGTATCGCTTGGTGAAAAGCGTCGACCGGGTAGGGCGCATGGCCGATACCCAGGAGTTCGCCGACTTCCGCTTTCCCTTGAGCAAGTTCGAGCCCGAGTGCCTGGCCGAGTTGCTGGAAGTCGCCGCCGGCACGGTCCAGGTAGACGGCGACACGGTGCTCATTCGCCACTGCTGGACCGAACGGCGCATGACCCCGCTCAACCTCTACCTCGACAACGCCAACCCCGCCCAGGTGCGCGAAGCCCTGGAAGACTACGGCCTGGCGATCAAGCAGTTGGCGGCGGCGAATATCTTCCCTGGCGATATGCTGCTCAAGAACTTCGGCGTCACCCGTCACGGCCGGGTGGTGTTCTACGACTACGATGAAATCTGCTTTCTCACCGAAGCCAACTTCCGCCACATCCCCGCGCCGCGCACTCCCGAGGATGAAATGGCATCGGAACCCTGGTACTCCATCGGCCCGCTGGACGTGTTCCCTGAAGAATTCCCGCCGTTCCTGTTTGCCGATGCTGGCCAGCGCAGGTTGTTCGATGAGTTGCATGGCGAGTTGTACAACGCCGATTACTGGAAGGGCCTGCAGGAGGCCATTCGGGCTGGGAAGGTGATTGATGTGTTTCCATATCGGCGCAAGTGGGAAGGCATGTCTTGAGTCACCGGGTCTGCGCGATTGAGCCAGCGCTACGGCGTGGCCCAAACAGTCCGCATGGGGGGACTGATTTTTTTGCCCATTCGACAAGGCGGATAACGCCGTGCGGCCCCATTTGATTGACCGTCTCAAGGCCGCACGACGTCTGCGCCAACCTGTTCCCCTTCAATCGATCCAGGCGGGCCTGGGGTGTATCAGGCATTTTCTCTATCGCGTTATTGATGTGAAGCGGTCATGCCGTGAAGGGCCAGATTGTTTGCCAGATCTGTATAAATATTGCGCAAGTCGGTGTTCAGTTCAGCCACCAGCGCTCGCTGTTTATTGCTTTCTTTAAGTTGACTGATAGCCGCCTGCTTGACGTGCATGCTGGTATTGGAATGAACCAGTGACTTGAACTGCGCGCGCTCCTGGGCGCTGTCAGCTTGTTCCGTGCGGGGCACTGCGTTCAGTTGTACAAAGCCCTTTTCGATGACGGCCAGTTCCAGTTTGATTCGGCGGTTGTTTGGCGCAGTCAGCAGCAGCGCGGGGTTCATGCCCTCGATCGAGCTGCCATCAAGATTGCCGTTGCGCCAGGCATCGCGCAAATTCACCAAGGCGCCCCGTGCGGCATCGACCGCCTGGGACGAGAGTTTATCCCCCAGGCCGTTGCGCTGTGCGGTATCGACGGTGCGGTCCAGTCGGTGGAGTGTCAGTTCCACCGATGCCAGTTGCTTGTGCCGCTCGAGATTCTGCTCCAGGCGTTTGCGCTCCGGAACCAGGCCGATGGAGGATTTGAACTGGCTGCTGCCTTTCAAACGGCCCATCGCCCATGCATTGCGATAATCGGTCATGGCGTTGCGTTGTTTGAGAAAGAGGTCTTCCTCGGCGTGAGAGAGGGGGAGCGGCTGTTGCTTGATGTGGCTATCCAGCAGCGCAATCTCTTTGTCCAGGACGTTGATATGTTTGACCGCCTGTTCCAGGCCGTGCCCACTCAACTGCTTGCTCAGTGGTGCAGGCTGCAGGACGGCAACCGTTATCGGGTCCAGCTCGCAGGGCGGTGGCGGGGCGGCGGTGGCCCACGCTGCGCGTCGATCCAGCAGGGCAGTGCGTTGCTCCACGCGAGCCGTTAGTTGCGCGTAGCGTTGCTGGAGGACTTGCAGGCTTGTCCTGTCATCTGGTTGCACGGCGAAATGGCTGCGGCTTTGCTGGTCGAAGGTTGCAAGCGCGTCATTAATCCTTGAAATATGCATCCAGGCTTGAAGCTGATGGCCTCTGTCCTGCGGTACACTCTCCGGCATGGAGCTGACAGGGCTGAACAACGTCTGTTCAAGCCGCCGGGCGTTGTCGAGTATGTGTCGGTGCCCTTGCCCTACCAGACTGTTGACCACCGCTTCATGGATAGCGCGGGTCTGCTGGAACAGCTGGCCCACGGTGGAACCAAGTGGGTTGGAGGGAAATACTTCGGGTCTGGTCATAATGGCATCTGCGCTACGGTTGAGTGGTAGTGGGCCTCAAATGTCTGCGTTCTTCAGTTCTTCAGCCAATCTGTAGACCTGTGCCAGGATTGGAGATGCGCTCAGCGGGTCGGGCAGGTAAACGTCTCGGTATTCGGCTTGCGCAATATTCCACAGGTTGTCTATCGCTGCTTTCAGGTCGTTCTCCTTCAATGCTCGCGGAACAGTGAGGCACTGGCCGGCCAATTGAGTGACCAGCTGCGATGACCCAGCGAAAGCGCCGTTGGCCCAGGAATTTTTGAGGCTACCTATCTTGCGCCAGAGATTCCCGACGGTTTCCAGATCAATCGATGTTCCCTGCTCCTGGCCATGGCTCATCAACAATGCGCCCAGTTGTTCAGCCCGCTCGAGCAGGCGGTCGAGGCGGTGCACATGTTTGACTGCCTGGGACAGCGCTCTTCCTGACAAATGGGGAGAAAACTGTGTTGCATCCTGATGGGGGGAGGGGTTGGCTGTGTCTTGCTCGTCGTTTGCGTCACGTGCGGGCTGAGGGCTGATGCTGTTCGTGGCCTGCCAGTAGCTGGGCGGGAGCGATGCAGGTCGTTGTGATTCGAGCTGCCTGACCGAGTCCGGGTGCGTATCTTCGGCGTACATTTGCAGCGTGTTGAAATAGGCCTGAGCGCTGCGAGCACGCTGTTCCAGGGCGGGGTCCTGCTCCTCCGTATAAGCGGGGACCGTGTGCAAGGTCCATGTCGTCGGGAAAGTGGGCGATTCCGCAATGGGTGTGGGCATCAGGTTTTTCCTTGGCGAGCAGCGGAGAGTGGGAGTGCAGGTGTTGTCGCAGTAAAGCGCGCCGGACTGTGGCCAAGCCATATGAAGAGCTCTGATAGCCCTGTATGAAGAGTCTGATGAGGGAGTGGGCTGGGGCGTGCTCGTCGGGCTCAGAATAGCCTGCTGCACGCCTAGGAAACGGCCTTGTTACGGTGATGAAAGAGCCTGGTTCGTTCACAAGGTCAGAAATCTGCGACAATTGCCGCCTTACGATCATGTCACCGCAGGCTCACCTGCCTCACTATAAAGACCTTTGCGTACCTGATGACTGACCAAGCCCCCACCCTCGACCAACTGCTCGACACCCTCGATCACGCCATGCTCGCCGACCGCCACCGTTTGCGCCGGCAGTTGCTTGAGCTGCGCAAAAAGCCCGACGAGCAAAAGCTGGCGCAGTGGGTGGCGCGCATGCAGGCGTCCTGCGCCCAGGTCACGGCGCGGCGTGCGAGCCTGCCGGTGATTCGTTACGACGACAGCCTGCCGATTGCGGCCAAGCGTGACGAGATCAAGGCTGCGCTGAACAAGCATCAGGTGCTGATCATTGCCGGCGAAACCGGCTCGGGTAAAACCACCCAGTTGCCGAAAATCTGCCTGGAAATCGGCCGTGGCCAATACGGCCTGATCGGCCATACCCAGCCACGCCGGATCGCCGCGCGCAGCGTTGCCAGCCGTGTCGCCGAAGAATTGGCCACGCCGCTCGGCGCGTTGGTCGGCTATCAGGTGCGCTTCGAGGACCAGAGCGATTCCAATACGCTGATCAAGCTGATGACCGACGGTATCCTGCTGGCGGAAACCCAGAACGACCGGTACCTGGAACGCTATGACACGATCATCGTCGACGAAGCCCATGAGCGCAGCCTGAACATCGACTTCCTGCTCGGTTACCTCAAGACGCTGTTGCCGCGCCGGCCCGACCTGAAAGTCATCATTACCTCGGCCACCATCGACCTTGAACGTTTCTCCAAACACTTCGACGATGCGCCGATTGTCGAGGTCTCGGGCCGCACGTTCCCGGTCGACACCTGGTACCGCCCGCTGACGCTGGAGCAGGATGAGGAGGGCAACCGCGTCGAGGACGACCTCACCGTCGACCAGGCAATCCTCGCCACCCTCGATGAAATCGCCGCCTATGAGCGCAGCGAACGGCGCAGCCCCGGCGATGTGCTGGTGTTCCTGCCCGGCGAACGCGAGATTCGCGACGCCGCCGAGATGCTGCGCAAGGCCCAGCTCAAGCACACTGAAATCCTGCCGCTGTATGCACGCCTGTCACCGGCCGAGCAACAGCGCATTTTCCAATCGCACCCGGGCCGCCGCGTGGTACTGGCGACCAACGTCGCGGAAACCTCGTTGACGGTGCCGGGCATTCGTTATGTGATCGACAGCGGCACCGCGCGCATCAGCCGCTACAGCTACCGCGCCAAGGTGCAGCGCTTGCCGATCGAAGCGATCTCCCAGGCCAGCGCCAACCAGCGTAAAGGCCGTTGCGGCCGGGTCGAGCCGGGCATCTGCATTCGGTTGTACAGCGAAGAAGACTTTATCGGGCGCCCGGAATTTACCGACCCTGAAATCCTGCGCACCAACCTGGCGGCGGTGATCCTGCAGATGCTGCACCTGCGCCTGGGCGAAATCACCGACTTTCCGTTTATCGAACCGCCGGATGGCAAGGCCATCAGCGACGGTTTCAACCTGCTGCAAGAGCTGTCGGCGGTGGACCGCAACAGCCAGCTCACACCGTTGGGCCGCCAGCTGGCGCGCCTGCCGGTGGACCCGCGCATGGGCCGCATGCTGCTCGAAGCCGCCAAACTGGGCAGCTTGCAGGAAGTGCTGATCGTGGCCAGCGCCATGTCGATCCAGGACCCGCGCGAGCGTCCGCCGGAGCGCCAGCAGGCCGCCGACCAGGCCCATGCGCAGTGGAAAGACCCGGATTCGGACTTCGCCGGGCTGGTCAATCTGTGGCGCGGCTTTGAAGAGCAGCGCCAGGCACTGACCGCCAGCCCGCTGCGCAACTGGTGTCGAAAGAACTTCCTCAACTACCTGCGCCTGCGCGAATGGCGCGACTCCCATCGCCAGTTGAGCCTGATCTGCCGCGACATGCAGTTGACGATCAACAAGGAACCGGCCGACTTCCCGAAATTGCACAAGGCGGTGCTGTCCGGCTTGCTCAGCCAGATCGGCCAGAAGACCGAGGACGGCGACTACCTGGGCGCGCGTCAGCGGCGCTTCTGGATTCATCCCTCCTCGGGCATCGGCAAGAAACGTCCGCAATGGCTGATGACTGCTGAACTGGTGGAAACCACCAAGCTGTATGCGCGCATGGTGGCCAAGATCGACGCCGACTGGATCGAACCGCTGGCCGGGCACTTGATCAAGAAAAACCATTTCGAACCGCATTGGGAGAAAAAGCGCGGCCAGGTGGTGGCGTTTGAACAGATCACCTTGTTCGGGCTGATCGTGGTCGGACGCCGGCCGGTGCATTACGGGCCGATCGATCCGGCGGTGTCGCGCGAGCTGTTTATCCGTGAAGGCCTGGTGCGTGGGGAAATCCAGTCCCGCGCCAAGTGCCTTGCGGCCAACCAGCAACTGCTGGAGCAGCTCGACGAACTGGAAGCCAAGGCGCGCCGACGTGACATCCTGGCCGATGAGGAAACCCTCTATGCCTTCTACGATGCGCGCCTGCCGGCAGAGATCCACCAGACGGCGACCTTCGACAGCTGGTACAAGGTCAACAGCCAGAAAGACCCGCAACTGCTGATCATGCGCGAGGAAGACGTACTGGCCCGCGAAGCCAGTGAAGTCACCGCCGCGCATTACCCGGACACCTTGCACCTGGGCGACCTGGCCCTGGCCTTGAGTTACCACTTCGAGCCCAACCACCCGCGTGACGGCGTCACCCTGCGTGTGCCGGCGCCGCTGTTGCCGGCATTGCCGGCCGAGCGCCTGGAATGGCTGGTGCCGGGGGTGATCGAAGCCAAGTGCATCGCGCTGGTGCGCAACTTGCCCAAGGCGCTGCGCAAGAACTTTGTGCCGGTGCCGGATTTCGTCAAGGCGGCGCTGCAGCGCATCGAGTTTGGCCAGGGCTCGCTGCCCCAGGCGCTGGGCCGCGAATTGCTGCGCATGACCGGTGCGCGGGTCAGCGATGAAGCCTGGGCCGAGGCGGCGCAGCAGGTGGAAAACCATCTGAAGATGAACCTGGAAGTGGTTGATGGCCAGGGCAAATTCCTCGGCGAAGGCCGTGACCTGGCGCAGCTGACGGCGCGTTTCGCCGAGGCCAGCCAGGCGGCGCTGGCGGTACCGCAAACCGCAAAAAGCCAGCAACCGGTAGAAGCCAAGGTGTTCGCACCCGTGGCGGAGAAGACCCAGCAAAACATCGCCGGCCTGTCGATGACGGTCTACCCGGCGCTGGTGGAAGAAAACGGCACGGTCAAGGAGGGGCGTTTCTCCACGGCCGCCGAGGCCGAATTCCAGCACCGCCGTGCCTTGCAACGCCTGCTCATGCAGCAACTGGCGGAACCGGCGAAATTCCTGCGCGGCAAATTGCCGGGGCTGACCGAGTTGGGCCTGATGTATCGCGAACTGGGGCGCATCGATGCACTGGTCGAAGATATCCTGCTCGCCAGTCTCGACACCTGCGTACTGGAAGGCGAAACCAATCTACCGCGCGATGGCGCCGGGCTGGCCGCGCTGGCCGAGCGCAAGCGTGGCGGCTGGACCGAGCACGCCGAGCGTCTGGCGCGCCTGACCCTGGAAGTGCTGAAACTCTGGCATGGCCTGCAAAAACGCTTCAAAGGCAAGATCGACCTGGCCCAGGCAGTGGCCTTGAACGATATCAAGCAGCAGTTGAGTCATCTGGTGTACCCGGGTTTTGTGCGCGAAACTCCGGCGCAGTGGTTCAAGGAGCTGCCGCGTTACCTCAAGGCCATTGAGTTGCGCCTGGAAAAACTGCCGAGCCAGGTGCAGAAGGACCGTGTGTGGAGCACCGAACTGAGCGGCCTGTGGGCCCAGTACCAGAACCGCCTGAACAAGCACGCCCAGGAAGGCAAGCGCGATCCTCAGCTGGAACTGTATCGCTGGTGGCTGGAGGAATATCGGGTGTCGCTGTTCGGCCAGCAGTTGGGTACCAAGGTGCCCATATCCGACAAGCGATTGAGCAAGCAATGGAGCCAGGTAGAGCCTTGAGGGCTGCCCAGTTTCCCAAGTGAGCAGCGATCAAAGGTGGGAGGGGGCCTGCCCCCGATGACTGAGTGTCAGCCACTGATGTCTTGACTGATACACCGCCATCGGGGGCAAGCCCCCTCCCACATTGTGAGCTGTGTGCAGCCGGACTATCGAGGAAATTTCCGACAAGGATTTGGGTCCAGTACCGCAGCAAGCAACTGGTAACACGGTCCCACTGTGGGAGGGGGCTTGCCCCCGATGACTGAGTGTCAGCCACTGATGCCTTGACTGATACACCGCCATCGGGAGCAAGCCTCCTCCCACATTTAAGGGTGTCTGTCCGGGAAGTGGCGCCAAACCCCAGTGTTTGTGGCAAACTTCGCGCCCATAAATGCCGGAATCGTCGTAGCAGCGACGTGATGGAATAAAGCATTGCCAGTTTGATGCCCGCTGGATGGAATCAAACGACCTACAGTTTGGTACGACGGTACCAATATCTTCTGCCTGACAGATTTAGAGGAACGACCGTGCATAACGTCGTCATCAGCGGCACTGGCCTGTACACCCCGGCCAACAGCATCTCCAACGAAGAGCTGGTGCAGTCTTTCAATACCTATGTGCAGCAGTTCAACAGCGAAAACGCCGCGGCCATCGAGCGCGGCGACGTGCAGGCGCTGACGGAGTCCAGTGCGGCATTCATTGAAAAAGCCTCGGGCATCAAGAGCCGCTTCGTGATGGACAAGGATGGCATTCTTGACCCGCAGCGCATGGCCCCACGCTTGCCCGAGCGCAGCAACGACGAATGGTCGGTGCTCTGCCAGATGGCCGTCGGCGCGGCCGAACAGGCCCTGCAACGCGCCGGCAAGACCGCCGCCGACATCGATGGCGTGATCGTCGCCTGTTCCAACCTGCAGCGTGCCTACCCGGCCATCGCCATCGAGGTGCAGGAAGCCCTGGGTATCCAGGGCTTCGGGTTTGACATGAACGTGGCGTGTTCCTCGGCCACCTTCGGTATCCAGAATGCCGCCAACAGCATCCAGCTGGGCCAGGCCCGGGCGATCCTGATGGTCAACCCGGAAGTCTGCACCGGCCACCTGAATTTCCGTGACCGCGACAGCCACTTCATCTTCGGCGATGCCGCCACGGCGGTGATCCTCGAGCGTGCCGACCTGGCGACCTCCGAGCACCAGTTCGACGTGGTGAGCACCAAGCTGCTGACCCAGTTCTCCAACAACATCCGCAACAACTTCGGTTTCCTCAACCGCACCGCGGAAGAGGGCGTCGGCGCGCCGGACAAACTGTTCGTGCAGGAAGGCCGCAAGGTGTTCCGCGATGTCTGCCCGATGGTGGCCGAATTGATTGGCGCGCACCTGGCAGAAAACCAGCTGGGCGTCACGGATGTGAAGCGCTTCTGGCTGCACCAGGCCAACCTGAGCATGAACCACTTGATCGTGAAGAAACTGCTGGGGCGCGAGGCTTCGGTGGAAGAAGCGCCGGTGATCCTCGATACCTACGCCAATACCAGTTCGGCAGGCTCGGTGATTGCGTTTCACACCTATCAGGATGACCTGCCCAAGGGCGCTGTTGCCGTACTCAGCTCTTTCGGCGCCGGGTATTCGATTGGCAGTGTGATCCTGCGTAAACGCTGATTGCGCGGCCGGACGCGGGGAAATGTGGGAGCTGGCTTGCCTGCGAAGGCATCGGCTCGGTGTGCCTTAATCATCGCTCCTGCGTTGAGCGTATTTCCAAGGCGAGATTGAGGTAAACGATGGCGGCAGCGGACGACACGCATCTGCTTGAACGCCTGCTCAAGGGCGAGCAGCGGGCCTACAAGGAGTTGGTCACCACGTACCAGAGTGCGATGCGGGCGGTGGCCTATGCCATCGTCGGCCAGCGGCATGCCGATGAAGTGGTGCAGGATGCCTGGCTGTCAGTGGTACGCAGCCTCGCCAGGTTCGAAGGGCGCTCCAGCCTGAAGACCTGGTTGCTGACCATCACCGCGAACGCCGCCAAGGGCCGCTACAAGCAAAATCGTCGGGAAGTGTTGCTTGACGACTTGCCTTCTCCCCATGGAACCATCGGTGATGAACGCTTTACGCCTGACGATGGACACTGGGCCGTAGCGCCGTATGCCTGGCACCAGGACACCCCGGAAGCCTTGCTGACCGAAGAGGAATTGCGCGACTGCCTGGAGCACACGCTTCTGAGCCTGTCCCAATTGCAAAGCAGCGTGCTGGTGCTGCGTGAGCGCCAGGGCCTGGAGCTGGAAGAAATCTGTAATCTTCTGACGCTCTCGCTCTCCAATGTGCGTGTGTTGTTGCACCGGGCACGGCTTAAAGTCTTTGCCACAGTGGAGCACTTTGAGGAAACGGGCGAATGTTGACGTGTAAGGAACAAGTGGCACGTTCCAGTGACTACCTCGATGGGCAATTGACCTTTCGTGAGCGTCTGCTGGTGCGTCATCACTTGATGTTCTGCCCCAACTGCCGACGATTTATCCGTCAGATGCGCCTGATGCAGGCTACGTTGCGGATCATGCCGGACGAGCCGGTGCAGGATGCGGATGCGCTGGCCGAGCGACTCGCGGCCCAGCGGCGTAAAGATGTGTAGGCGCGAGCTGGCTCGCGAAAGACGTCAACGATAGCGCGGGTAGCCTGGATAACCGCGCTGCCTGTTCGTCCTTCGCGAGCCAGCTCGCGCCTACAGGGTGAGGTTAGAACTTGGCTTCAGCATCCAGCTGCAGGGTGTTGGTGTTGGCATCACGCTGGGTACGGCTGGCGTAGTCAGCCTTGGTCAGGAAGTACGTGGCGCCCAGGGCGAAGTTCTTGTCGATGTCGTAGCTGACCTTCATCTTGTGACCGCGCGAACCGGTGGTGCCGTTGGCGAAGTCCGAATCGGTGAAGGCGCCTACCACTGCGTCACGTTGCGTATCGCGGTAGTTGTAGTCCAGGTTGAAGCCGAACACCTTGGACTTGGCACCCACCAACCAGGCGGTGTCCTGGTCGGTCACGGCATCGTTGTTTTTCACGTATTGGCCGTAGAAGGCCAACGGCACTGCCAGGCCGCCGATGTCGGCTTGGGCAAACCCTTCGTACAGACGGAATTCACCGTTGGCCGAGTTGCCGTTGACCGCCAGTGCGCAAGGCGTGGTGGTGGTCGTGCAGCGGCTGTCCTTGTCGTTCTGGTAGGCGTAGACACTGCCGCCCAGGGTCATTTTCAGGTTGTCGGTCAGCGAGAAACGCGTGCCCAACTGGCCGGATGTCAGACGCAGGTCGTGGCGAAATTGCACGCCGTCGCCGTCGACGTTGTCCTTGAGGTTGTAGTTGCCCAGGCTGCCGAACAATTCGGCACTGCTGCCCAATGGGTATTTGTAGGTGACGGCCAGGCCTTCCGGGTTGATGTCGCTGTCCCAGATCACATCGCCCATGCTCACCCACGGTTGCAGCATCTTGCCGCCGATCACGTGCAGGTTCTTGATCTGGTCCGGGTGGTAGTCGATATAGCCGAGGTCCAGCCAGATCGATTTCTTATCGAAGTAACCATCCTGGTCCTGGTTGGTGGAACGCGCATCGTCGCCGCCGCCGGTGGCGATACGGATACCGGTGTCCACTTGCGGGTTGATCTCGGTGTAGGCACCCAGGCGCGCGCGGATACGTTGACGGTCCTTGTCACGCCCGCCGTTGTTGGGCTCGCCATCGATCTTGATGGTTTCCTGGCGAAAGCGCACATCGCCCTTGAACTGAGTCTTGGCGGCCCACGCCAGCTTCTGGTCGAAGCTGCTCAGCTCGTTGGTCTTTTTCGCGGTGGCCGCGATCTGTTCGTTGGTTTCCTGTTGGGCCTGGCGTGCGATCTGCTGTTCTTTCTGGTCCTTGGCCAACTCGTTCTGCAATTCGGTGTACTGCGAAGCGGTGATCTGGCCGTTGGCCTTGAGCATGTCGAGCAACTTAGCGTCGACTGCAGCGCTGGCCGGAACGCTCAGGGCCAGCAACAGGCCGCCGCACAGGACCGCCGCAGTTTTAGTGGAAGCAAGACGCATATCAATCTCCGAAAGTGAGGAGGGGTAACAAACCCTCCAGGACACAACCGACCGATGACGGACGGAAAAAAGGCCACCTGGCAAACCCGGGTGCTCTAAAAACAGGCGTCAGTATCGCGACGGTTTATGACGGAGTAGTGGCCAAGTGATTTCATCTCCATGACAATTCGTTTGCCCACGGAACTATTGATTTCGAGTTGTGTCGTGGGTTTTTTCGGGGTGTGCACACGGCTGTGATAGGCGATACTCGCCAGGCTTTCACGCCCAAGACACAGAGAAGATGCCAATGCCGCTGCAACGCCTGGACAGCCTGTCCGACATCACCCCGCAGGCCTGGGATGCCCTGGCGCCGCAGGCCCAGCCGTTCGTGCGGCATGCGTTCCTGAGCGCACTGGAAGACAGTGCCAGCCTGGGGCCCCATTCGGGCTGGCGACCGGAGCACTTGCTGCATTGGGAAGGTGAGCGGCTGGTGGCGGCATTGCCCGGTTATCGCAAGTGGCATTCCTACGGCGAGTACGTGTTCGATCACGGCTGGGCCGACGCCTGCGCGCGCGCCGGCATCGACTACTACCCCAAGCTGCTGACGGCCGTGCCGTTCAGTCCGGTCAGCGGTCCGAGGTTGTTGGCCGCCAATGCCGAGGACGGCTTCGAACTGCTGAACAGCCTGCCCGGTTACCTGGAAATCGAAGGGCTGTCGAGCGCCCATATCAATTTCACCGACGCGCTGGCCGATGACGCACTGGCCCGGCAACCCGGCTGGTTGCAGCGCCTGGGCTGCCAATTCCATTGGCAGAATCGGGGCTACCGCGACTTCCAGGACTTTCTCGATGCCCTGAGTTCACGCAAGCGTAAACAGATGCGCAAAGAGCGCGAACAGGTGGCGGGGCAGGGCATTGAGTTCGAGTGGTTACAGGGCCATCAGTTGAGCGAAGCCCAGTGGGATTTTGTCTACGCCTGTTACGCCAACACCTACGCGGTACGCCGCCAGTCGCCCTACCTGACCCGGGCGTTTTTCAGCCTGCTGGCCGAGCGTATGCCCGAGGCGATTCGCGTGGTCCTGGCCAAACAGGGCTCACGCCCGGTGGCCATGGCGTTCAGCCTGATCGGCGGTGACAGCTTCTACGGCCGCTATTGGGGCTGTCTGGCGGAGTTCGACCGGCTGCATTTCGAGACCTGTTTCTACCAGGGCATGGACTACGCCATCGCCCACGGCCTGCAACGCTTCGATGCCGGCGCTCAAGGCGAGCACAAATTGATTCGTGGCTTTGAGCCGGTGATTACCCGTTCGTGGCATTACCTGCGCCATCCGGGCTTGAAAAACGCCGTGGAGGATTTCCTCGAGCGCGAGCGGGTGGGCATTCTGGCGTATGCCGAAGAGGCGAGGTCGGCGCTGCCCTATCGGCAGGCCTGAGCCACCGGTCTGGCAGAACTGGTCAAAGAAGCTGAAATCGCTATCCTGTATGTACAAAAGTACATACAGAGCGTGCCATGCATTTTGAGTGGGATGATTCAAAAAATAAGGCCAACATTGCTAAGCACGGCATCGATTTCAACGACGTTCCGGATATCTTCAGACATCCAATGCTGGCCTTGCGCGATGATCGAGCGGATTATGACGAAGAGCGTTGGATCAGTATTGGCTGGATCAAATTATTGATTGGTGTTGTCGTATACACCGAACGGCGTGGCGATGTTATCCGTATCATTTCCGCCCGAAAAGCAACCAAGAAGGAGGCCAAATATTATGACGCAAACATCGAAAACTGATTGGGAGCGCCTGGCCAAGATGAGTGATAAAGATATTGATACCAGTGAAATTCCTGAACTGGATGCTGAGTTTTTTCGACGTGCTGAACTGCGTGTTCCTGTGAAGCAGGCGGTCACCATTCGACTTGATGCCGATGTTTTAGAGTGGTTCAAAGGTCAAGGCACTGGCTACCAGACCCGTATTAACCAGCTTTTGCGCCAATACATGCAGGCTCATCAAGGCTGATCAACACGTTAAAAAGGTCGGCGCTGCCCTATCGGCAGGCCTGACCGTAAGATCGTTCCCACGCTCTGCGTGGGAATGCCGCCTTGGACGCTCTGCGTCCGCTTTTGAAGTCGTGACGCAGAGCGTCACAGGATGCATTCCCACGCGGAGCGGGGGAACGATCAAGGCCCGCTCTTATTTTGAGTCGTGTGGGTCTCGATACCTTCAATCGATGCCAACAAACCCACCCGTCTGGTGCTGCCACAACCGCGCATACAGCCCGCCATGGGCCAGCAATTGGGCGTGGCTGCCGCTTTCGGCGATCTGGCCTTTCTCCAGTACGACCAGACGGTCCATCCGCGCGATGGTCGAGAGTCGATGCGCGATCGCAATCACGGTCTTGCCCTGCATCAGGGTTTCCAGGCTCTCCTGGATCGCGGCTTCCACTTCGGAGTCGAGTGCCGAGGTGGCTTCGTCCATGATCAGGATCGGCGCATCCTTGAGCAGCACGCGGGCGATGGCGATCCGTTGGCGCTGGCCGCCGGAGAGTTTCACCCCACGCTCGCCCACATGGGCATCCAGCCCGGTACGGCCTTCGGAGTCCGACAGCAGCGGGATAAACTCGTCGGCGCGCGCCTTGTGCACGGCGGCCCAGAGTTCTTCGTCGCAGGCCTGCGGCTTGCCATACAGCAAGTTGTCGCGGATCGAGCGGTGCAGCAGCGAGGTGTCCTGGGTGATCATGCCGATCTGCGCGCGCAGGCTTTCCTGGGCGACTTCGGCGATGTCCTGGCCGTCGATCAGGATGCGCCCGCCCTGCAGGTCGTAGAGGCGCAGCAGCAGGTTGACCAGCGTCGACTTGCCCGCACCGGACGGGCCGATCAGGCCGATCTTTTCCCCGGCCCTGATCTCGAGGTTCAGGCCGCCAATGATCCCGCTCCGCTTGCCGTAGTGGAAATCCACCTGCTCGAAGCGCACCAGGCCATGGGGCACTGTCAGGCGCGGGGCGTCGGCGCGGTCGACCACCGCAAGCGGCTGGGCGATGGTCTTGAGGCCATCCTGCACGATACCGATGTTTTCGAAAATGCCGTTGACCACCCACATGATCCAGCCGGACATATTGACGATGCGAATCACCAGGCCGGTGGCCAGGGCAATGGCGCCGACGGAAATCAGCGACTGCGTCCACAGCCACAGGGCCAGGCCGGTGGTGGTGACGATCAGCAGGCCGTTCAGGACGGTGATGACCGCGTCCATGCTGGTGAGCACGCGCGCCGCCAGTTGGGTTTTCTCGGTTTGCTCGACAATCGCTTCCTTGGCGTATTCCTGCTCATTCTGCGTATGGGCAAACAGCTTCAAGGTGGTGATGTTGGTGTAGCCGTCGACGATGCGCCCCATGAGTTTGGAGCGCGCTTCGGAAGAGATCACCGAACGCTCCTTGACCCGCGGCACGAAGTAACGCAATGCCAGGCAGTAGCAGACGATCCAGATGATCAACGGAATCATCAGCCGCCAGTCGGCCTCGGCAAACAACACCAGCGAGGTGATGGCATAGATCGACACGTGCCAGATGGCTTCCGCTGTTGCCACCGCAGAGTCACGCAACGAGTTGCCGGTTTGCATGATGCGTTGGGCAATCCGCCCGGCGAAATCATTCTGGAAGAAATTCAGGCTCTGCTTGAGCACATAGCTGTGGTTCTGCCAGCGGATCAGGCTGGTCATGCCGGGGTTGATGGTCTGGTGCACCAGCAAGTCATGCAGGCTGTTGAAAATCGGCCGCAGCAGCAGGGCGACCACTGCCATCCAGATCAGCTCGGTGCTGTGCACCTGGAAGAAATTCGCGGGCGGCGTGCCCTGGGCCAGGTCGATGATGCGGCTCAGGTAGCTGAACAGCGCGACCTCGATCAGCGCACCGATCAGGCCCACCACCAACAGCGCGGCAAAACACGGCCACACCTGGCGCAGGTAGTAGAGGTAGAAGGGCAGGACGTTGTCGGGCGGGGCTTCGCTTGGGGGGGCGCGAAAAATATCGATCAGTTTTTCAAAACGACGATAGAGCATTAGGCTTGACGCCCGCCGTGCGGGCTCTCCTTTCAAATGCGCACGTCGCCTTGTGGGCAACGTGCGGAAGTTCCTGCAGACCTCAGTCGATGCGCTTGGCCGACTTGATCAGGACAGGATCGATTGGCACGTTCTGCATGCCTTGCTTGGTGGTGGTCTGGGAATTGACGATGATATCGACCACGTCCATGCCCTTGACCACCTTGGCGAATACCGCGTAACCGGCATCGCGACCCGGGTCGAGGAAGGCATTGTCGGCCACGTTGATGAAGAACTGGCTGGTGGCCGAGTTCGGGTCATTGGTGCGGGCCATGGACAAGGTGCCGCGCACGTTATGCAGGCCGTTGCTGGCTTCGTTCTTGATCGGTGCTTCGGTCGGCTTTTGCGACATTTGCTGGGTAAACCCGCCGCCCTGGACCATGAAGCCCGGGATCACACGGTGAAAAATCGTGTTGGTGTAGAAGCCCTTGTCGACATAGGCGAGGAAATTCTTCGTGCTGATCGGCGCCTTGACCGGGTCGAGTTCGATTTCAATGTCGCCATTGGTGGTGGAGATCAATACGTGGGGCGCCTTGGCGGGCTCGGCCGCCATCAGGTTGGCAGCGAACAGAACGGAACCGGCAAGGAAGGCGATTTTTTTCAGCATGGGTCAGTGATCCTGGGTAGTGGTGTTGACGGTCTTTGGAAAATCGAGCAGGGTGGCGTCAAAGACTTCGGGTTGATCCAAGGGCGTGGCGTGGTGGACATTTTCAAACACCACCAGTCGCGCGTTGGGCAGCAGTTTTACATAGTTTTCTTTCTGCGCCACGGGTGAGTCGTCGTGGTCGGCGTTGATGACCTGGGTTGGACAGGTGATTCTGGAACGTTGTTCCTGTCGCCACAGCCCACATTGCGTCGAGCTTGCGCGATTGAACGCCGCTCATGGGTGGACTCCGTTTCAGGCTTGCCGAGGGGCCGCGAAGGGTGCGTCCAGCGCAGCGGTATCAAAGGTGCGCAGCAATTCCACGAGAATCTGCGTCGCCGGCCCCAGGGGTTTGTCCTTGTTCGAATACAAATAGAACGTGGGGTGGCGGCTGCCGCCCTGTTCCAGCGGCAGTTGCTTGAGCAGGCCTTCGGCGAGTTCGCGTTCGATCATGTGCCGGGGCAACCAGGCAAACCCCAGGCCGCTGCCCACGAACGCGGCGGCGGTGGCCAGGCTGCCGACGGTCCAGCGCTGTTCGGCGCCGAGCCAACCCACGTCGCGCGGTTGCTGGCGGCCGGAGTCGCGGATGACCACCTGCATCTGGCTTTCCAGGTCCTGGAAGCTCAACTCGCGGTTCATGCGGTGCAGCGCATGCTCGGGATGGGCCACGGCGATGAATTCCACATCGCTCATTTCGGTGCCCAGGTAACCGGGAATGCTGAAGCCGCAGATCGCCAGGTCAGCCACGCCTTCTATCAAGAGCTCCTCGACCCCGGACAACACCTCCTCGCGCAAGCGTACCCGGCAGCCTCGGCTCTGCGGCATGAAGGCGGTCAGGGCGCGTACCAGGCGCGCGTTGGGGTAGGCCGCATCCACGACCAGCCGCACTTCGGCCTCCCAGCCTTGTTCCATATGGTGGGCCAGATCTTCCAGTTGACTGGCATTCTTCACCAGTTGCCGCGAGCGGCGCAGCAGCACTTCACCCGCATCGGTGAGTACCGCCTTGCGTCCGTCGATGCGCAGCAGCGGCACGCCGAGTTGGTCCTGCATGCGCGCCACGGTGTAGCTCACCGAGGACTGCGAACGGTGCAGCGCTTCGGCCGCCTGGGCGAAGCCGCCATGGTCGACCACGGCCTGCAACGTGCGCCATTGATCAAGGGTCACGCGGGGCGCTTTCAAGATGAGCTCCTCTTGTCCTAAGCTGGCGGTCCTTATTGGAGACTGCCGAATGAGAAAATTGTGTTGTGTGTTGCTGGCGCTGCTGCCGATGAGCGCATTTGCCTACCCCATCGACGTGACGAAAAAGATCGACGGTGTAAGCATCGACTACACCGCGTCCGATGTGGACGGCGATATCAGCTCGATTCAGCTCAATAACTACGGTACCCAGGATGCGCTGTGTTCTGTCATCTTTACCAACGGCCCGGAAGCGCCGCGTCGTCGCACCGTCACCGTACCCGCAGGCAAAAGCACCCACACCACGGTCAAGTTCAACCGCGCGATCATCAAGATGCGAATCGCCCTGGCGTGCGCACCGAAATAAAGCGAGCGCGGAGCGCACTGTAGGCATACTCCGCTTATAAACAAATTTATAGATGGGTTATAGCAGTTTTTTGCGCTTTTTAATCGAAGTGGCCATGGTTAATCTTTTTTCCATCGACTCACAGCATTTACCGATGGAGCCTACATAGCCATGTCCAACGTTCTGATCATCGAAAGCAGCGCCCGCCAGCAGGATTCGATTTCCCGCCAACTCACCCAGCAGTTCATCAGCCAGTGGCAGGCTATTCACCCAGGCGATCAGATCAGCGTGCGCGACGTGGCGCTCAACCCGGTACCTCACCTGGACGCGAACCTGCTGGGCGGCTGGATGAAACCTGCCGAACAGCGCAGCCCGGTCGAACAGGCTTCCCTGGACCGCTCCAACGAATTGACCGACGAACTGCTCGCCGCCGACGTGCTGGTGATGGCGGCGCCGATGTACAACTTCGCCATCCCCAGCACCCTCAAGGCCTGGCTGGACCATGTGTTGCGCGCCGGGGTGACCTTCAAATACACCGCCACCGGGCCGCAGGGTTTGCTGACCGGCAAGCGCGCCATCGTGCTCACCGCCCGTGGCGGCATTCACACCGGTGCTGCCTCGGACCATCAGGAACCGTATCTGCGCCAGGTCATGGCCTTTATCGGGATTCATGACGTCACCTTCATTCATGCCGAAGGGGTGAACCTGAGCGGTGATTTCCAGGAAAAAGGTATCAACCATGCCAAAGCCCTGCTCGCGCAGGTGGCTTGATCCTTTAATCGCCAGATAATCCCCCGGTGTTTATCTAGCCCCACGCAATCCCTTCAAGTACGCGTACCGAACCTCCCTTTGCACTTTTTGCTCCTGAGTGCTCCTGCCCGACTGCCGCTTCAGCGAGGTCGGGTTTTTTTTGTCTCGAGTTTCTTCAAGCATCGAAAAGCTTTAATGTCGCGCCCATTCGAAACGAGGCGCACATGGGCTATCTACTGGTTGTCACCCTGATTCAGGCATTTTCCTTCAGCTTGATCGGCGAATACCTCGCCGGTCACGTCGACAGCTACTTCGCAGTACTGGTGCGTGTGGTACTGGCCGGGTTGATCTTTATTCCACTGACCCGCTGGCGCTCGGTGGCACCGGCATTCATGCGCGGCATGCTGGTCATCGGTGCGCTGCAGTTCGGCGTGACCTACGTGTGCCTGTATCTGAGCTTTCGCGTACTGACGGTGCCGGAGGTGTTGCTGTTCACGATCCTTACACCGTTGCACGTGACCCTGATCGAAGACGCGCTCAACCGGCGGTTCAATCCCTGGGCACTGGTCGCGGCACTGGTGGCGGTGGCGGGGGCGGCGGTGATTCGCTTCGACCAGATCACCCCGAACTTCCTGATGGGCTTTGTGCTGCTGCAACTGGCCAATTTCACCTACGCCGCCGGGCAACTCCTGTACAAGCATCTGGTGGCACGCTATCCGAGCGATCAGCCGCACTACCGACGCTTCGGTTATTTCTACCTGGGCGCCTTGCTGGTGGTGTTGCCCGCGTTCCTGCTGTTCGGCAAGGCGGATTTCCTGCCCCAGGCGCCGCTGCAATGGGGTGTGCTGGTGTTCCTGGGGGTGATCAGTACCGCGCTGGGCATGTACTGGTGGAACAAGGGGGCGTGCCTGGTCAATGGCGGCACCCTCGCGGTGATGAACAACCTGCATGTGCCGGTGGGGCTGCTGCTGAACTTGCTGATCTGGAACCAGCATGAGCCGCTGGGAAGGCTGGCCCTGGGCGGTTTGGTGATTCTGGGGGCGGTGTGGGTCAGTCGATTGGGTATTAAGCCGCGTCTGGCGTAGAGTCTGCGACCTGAAGGTGCCAGTGATGTGTGAGCGGTAATGAAAGTGTGTTATCGAAAGGAACAGTGTGGGGGTGGCAGAGTGGACAAGGTCGATGAGCTGATAATTGCTGCCTTGAAGGACGACTCCCGAGTCAGCCTTGCGGAACTGGCGCGCCAGGTTCACAAGTCTCGAACCGCCGTGGAGTCGCGGGTTCAAAAACTGATCGAAAAGGGCATCATCCTGCGCTTCACCATCAACGTCGCTGAGGGTGATGAGACCCAGCAATCGGCATTTTTGATGCTCAAGCTCAACGGTAGCAGCTGCCACTTGGTGTTTCCGAAGATCTACCAGTATCGCGAGGTAGTGCAGGCCTATTCATTGTTTGGCGACGTGGACATGATGCTCGAGGTGCGCTACCGCAATTTTGAAGAGTTGATGGTGTTCAAGGAGAGCCTGCTCAAGATCGAGCATGTGAATGAGGTGGTGGTCAATCCGGTGCTCAAGGCCTGGCGCTAGGCCGCTGCCGTCCGCGACGGCAGCAGCTGCGCCCGATCAGGCTGACGCGTGGTCGTGGAAGGTTTCGAGAAAGTAGTGATTCAGGGCCGGCATTGTCTGGCGCAGGGTGTCCACGAATTCTGCGATGACCGTCTGGTTGAATTCGAACGTGGTGTCGTCATGCCCCAGTACCACCACCAGCAGGCTGGACGATGCGTTCGTCAGTCTGAAGTCATGGGCATCGGCATCGACTTTGCCGATGCTCGCCAAGGGCACGTCGCCGCAGGTATAGACGATGTCGCCCGCGGGGATCATGACGTCCTTCTTGGCAAACAACGGGCGGAAGGCCCGCGGTGCCGGCGAGCGCATGACATGGATATCGTCCCGCTGATGATAGGTGTGTACACCTATGCTGACGCCGTGTCGGATCGCCACGGCGTTATAGGCATCGACGACGTTATTGATGGGGCGCACACCGTTGGCGATGAAGCGCCGCAGCAGTTTTTCGTTGGCGCTGACCGTGTTGGTGTAGCCGAGCTTTTCAAGCTGCCGGGCAAACCCTTCGTAAACGGGATTGGCGTCCAGTTCATTGAGGTGTGAGGCCACATGATTCAAGTTGCTCTGCAAGAGACTGACGAAGCTCTGGTCGTCAGACACGCTGATGTTTTCGACAACGGCGGCGCACGCGTTATTGAGGCCCAGGTCCAGGGCTGACTGTTGAATGATCAAACGACTTTTCATGCCCTTAGCTCCATAGCTTATTGCGCAGAAGTTGCGTGCTGGCATCCAGCTGTTGCAGGCTTGGGTGCTGCAACCAGAACAGCCCCGGGCAGGTGGCGAAGTCGATCGTGACCGGCGTGGTATCGCCCGGGCTGAGGAAGAAGCGATGACCGCAATAGGTTTCATCCAGCATTGCGCTCTGCAGCGCCTGTGGTGAAGGCGCGGTAAAGGTGCGGCGTTCGTCGGAACAGAAAAAGCCGATACGACCATGGCTGATCTCGCGTGCGGCACCGGCCGGCGGGCGAGGCCGGCCGAGGTAGCTGTCGATGGCCAGCGATAACAGGTCCGGCTGGTACACCTGTTGGAACAGCAGCGGGGCGATACCGCCATGCAAACGCCCGCCCGCTTCAATCATCACCGGACCGGTGTCGGACCAGATGATTTCCATGTGAATCGGGCCGATCTCGATGCTCAGGGCCGCCGCTGCCTGACGCGCGTAGTCGATCAGAGGTTGCAGCTCTTGCGCCTGCGGATCGAGGGTGTCCAGGCTTTCATAGACAAACTTGCTGCCGTTTTTGTGGATCTTGGTGTATTTGCACACCGTGGCGATGGTGTACTCGCCATCAAAGGCGACCATGTCCACCACGTACTCCGGGCCCGACACGAACGGCTGTACGATAAACCCGAGGTTGAACTCCCCAAGGTCGTTTTTCTGCCGCCAGGCCGCGTTGTTCAAGGCGGTTTCCACTTCGTGCTTGCCCTGGGCGAATACCACGCCTTCGGTGGCGGCCGAATTCAATGGCTTGACCACGTAGGTGGCCGCGTCCTCCAACGAGTCGACGACTTCCCGGATGCGGGTTGGCGAACTCAACAGTTGCGACGCAATGTTTGCCAATCCGTGTTTCTTGAGCGCTTGCTGCATGGAAAACTTGTTGCGCCGCAGGTCGCTGGTGATGCGGCTGTTGCCCGCAATACGCAGCACTTCGGTGAGGTAATCGGTGAGATAGATCGCGGTCTCGCAGCCTGCGATCACCGCGCTCAATGACAGCGTCTCGAGGGTTTCCAGCAGGCTCTCTTCCCAGTGGTAGACCTGTTCGAAATCTTCCCTGATCAGGTCATCGGTGAAGTGCCTGGGCAAGGTGTCGGCGGATATCACCGCGATACACTTCACGCCCTGGGCCTTGAACAACGGGGCGTAGAGTTTGCCGGTGGAGAACGGGTCGACGATCAGTACGGTTTGCAATTGAGGCATTCCTTATTCAAGGGTCGCGGTGGCCGGGACCGCCGGTGTGAGGTTCCACGCCAGCACGGCGGCGGCCAACAGGCCGGCGGAGACGATCATCAACACGCGCGCACCTTCCAGCCCGAGAAATCCTGCGGTGGTAAAAAACGTCAGGATCATGGGCGCCGAACCACTGACCAGCAGGTAATAGAGCGAACTTTTTGCAGCGATCACGTCGGCCACCCGAGCGTTGGGCGCCGACTCGATCAGGTTTTTACGCAATTGGATGCGCAGGCTGTTGATGCAAAAGCCCAGCAGGAACGCGGCCGCCATCATCACGTAGAGGTTCTGGAAATACACGATTGCCACATCGGCCAGCAGCACCAGCACGATGGCGCTGTAGCTGTTGAGCTTGATACGTGGCAGCACCGCCGCACTGAAGGCACCCAGGCCCGCCAGGCCGCTGGCCACGCCGAACAGGGTGGCGTTCCACTCATTGAGCTTTTGGAACACGATCGGCACCAGGCTGTTGAAGGCGCCGATATGGAACCCGATCATGCTTAACACGATGATCAGCACGTAAAGGTTTCGCGGCAGGTTCAGTGCCTGGGCGACAGGGCTGTCGCTGGCCTGCTCGGCGGTGTCGGCGCTGGGCGTGGCCTGCACGAAAAGGATCGCCGCCAGCGAGACAATCGCCGCCAGGCTGATGATCTGAAGGGTCTGGCTGACCGAAAACACGTCCACGATCACCCCGCCCAGCAGCGCGCCGCCAAAGGCACCGATCTGGATGGACGTTTGCATCAGCCGCGCCGAGGTGTCGCTGTCGGTCGCACCGGCCAACACCAGCTTGGTATTTTTCGACTCGAGGGTGCTGATGGTGAAATAGTCAGTGACACCGACCACAAACGCGATGGCCAGGAAGCCGATGGGCAACACGGCGGCGTTCGTGAACGACAGGCCAAGCACGGCGGCGAACGCGGTCAGGCGGATGTACAGCAGGCGTTTCATGCTCAGTTCAATGGTGAAAAACTTGCCGATGTATTGTTCGCACACATACGGCACTACGGTCGCCACGCACAGCGTGGCCCCCACCAGGAATGTCGAGCCGGTGGTTTCCAGGCCGAACCAGACCATGGCAATCACAATCGCCATGTCCAGGCCGGTAAACAGGGTCACGATCGAATAAAACGCTGTCAGTGTTGATTTAGTGGTCATAGGGGTCAGTCGTAACGAGAAAGTTTGAGTAAAGGCACACACCGCTCGGTGTCACCCACGACGGTACTGAACTGGTTCCTGACGCGAACGGTGGGTGGCGACTTCTTTTCCAGGTTGCACACCTTGTAAGCGTTGTCGTGCCACGGGCAGATCACACTTTGCCCGTCGCCTGTGGTTTCACCCATGTGCAAAGGGCCGCCGCGATGGGGGCAAGTGGTCGGCAGCAGTTGCGTCGAATAGGTGTGACGCTTGAGAAAATAGGTGGTGTTTTCCACGGCCACGTAGTTGGCGTCGGTAAGGTTCAGGCGGATAGCTTTCATGGGGTGCCTACTCAAAGTGCCGTGACGGTATAGGTGCAGGACGGGCTGACGACGCGGGTGCCATGCAGCATGCCCTTGGGAATCACCACGCCTTCCCCGGCCTTCAGGCGCACGCTGAGTTCGGGGCTTGCGACAAAATCCAGCTCGCCGGTTTCAACCCAGAACAGCTCGTCATTGGGGTGGGTGTGCGGCACCGAGAGTTCGTGCTCGGCCTCGGTAATGCGCAGGTCCACCGGCTTCAGGCCGTTTTGGGCGGCAGCCAGTGCACGGTGTTCATCCAGCTCGTCATGCCATTTGATATGGGCGTAAAGCTCTTCGTCGGCGATGTCCTGCAGCAACCTGAACTCTTCGAAACCGCGGACGAGGTCAGGAATGATCTTGCTGCCAAATTGCTTGATCATGGGCAGGATGAGGCGCTGCAGGGCCATTCTTCCGTGATGCACATCGATGTGTGAATGTTCATCGAAATAGTCGGTGGAGACGCTGTCGCCGAAAATGGCCTTGATGGCGCTCGACTGATGTTTGGTGGTGAGCGCCAGGGTGGCCTCGGTGTAATACATCGCGCCAATGTAGCGGAACAGCTCGCCGTGGTTGGCGGACACATAATGGAAGTAGTTGGTCAGCGACAAGGAACCTGCGGTGTAGAACTGCCAGTAATGGTGCACATGATGAGACATGCCCATGTCTTTGAGCATGTCTTCAAAAATGGTGCTGTGCTTCTTTTTATCGACGCCGTAGCCATATTCATCGATCAGGATCTTGAACAACTCGCTGGTGTACACACCGCAGTTGCCCAGCACATTACGCGCCATCGCCGACGCTTCACTGAGGAAATCGCCGGCGCATTGGGTCATGAAGAAACGCGCGGCACGTTCAGGGTTGCGGCTGGTGGTCAGTACCTTGTGCAACTTGGACTCGGAGTGCGCGACCTCCTCCAGGACTTTGTCGGTGTGGGCGACAAACGACTCCAGGCACCACGAACCGTTGATATGCACTTCTTGCTTGAGCCAGTCGTACAGATATTGCTCGAGCAACGGACGGATCTTCTTGCCGCTGGCAGCATGCTCGGGGTCGTAGAACTGTTTGAACGCCTTGAGATCGAGTTCCATGGGCGGTTTTGGCAGAAATACCAGGTCCTGCTCATAGATATTCAGTAACAAGCGTTGCGCCAATAGATGCTGGCTGTCTGAAAGTTGGTCGCTTGTCAGGCGAGTACTGATAATTACATCTGAAATATCCTGCGGCCGAGAAGGGCGCTGGAAAGGGCTGTTGGTATAAAAGCTGCGCGGCTGGGCAAAAGCCTGGGCACCACCGTAGTGCGTAAGCGCCTCGGCATCCGAACTGAGTGCGAAGTGTGGCGCATCATCTGACAGCTTAGTTGTCCATAACATAAGAAGTGCCTTTTGGCTGATTTGTTCGATGCCCAGATGCTATAGATTTGGTTTTTCTAAAAACAGATTGAAAATCGGGTGCGTAGATAGTGAATTTCACTAAACGCATAGGCGGAGTCTTCTTTGTCAGTTGGGTCAGTTGATTTTTTTCAGGGCGACGACTACACATGTTCGTCGGCTTTTTTCAGGCACGCCCAGGGTACCCGTCAATCGGCAGCAGGAAAGGAATCCAGGAGAAACGTCATGTATATCAGCCAGTTGAAGACAGAAGGCGTGTTTGATTTGGGTGAGGCCGAAGGTCAGCGCCGCGCCGTGCGCCGTGCTGCGACAGGTACTGATACCGACCCTTGAACGCGCAAAAAAACCTGGGGTCAGGCCGTCATTGAGTGTGCACTTCGCGCGCTCATTGCCTGGGACTTCAGGTTCGACGGCTCATTCGAGTCGTTTCGTTATTAGTTAACTCATTCATCGGCTGGCCGTGAGGCACGTCGACGTACGTGTGCCCGACAGTCAGTCGTCGGCGAGTGGGTTATTGCTGTTTGTCAGGGCCGATGGGGAGTTATTGGCGCGGTAAGGCTGATAGTTCAGATCGCCCGCAAGTTGTCATTTTAATTGTTGAGTTCAACTTTATAACCCAGGTGCGAAATGTCTAAAGTTCCATTGTTGTGTTTTCCGTTTGCGGGTGCCGGTCCTTCTGTTTTCCAACCCTGGAAGGCGTTGGCGGGTGAGCGGTTTGAGGTGTTACCGGTGACATTGCCTGGCCGCGAGCGGCGTTTCGTCGAGCCGGCCTATCGGTCGGTCAAGGCGGCGATCGAGGGCAGCCTGGCGCAAGTGCTCGAACTGCTGGCAGGGCGTAGCGAAGTGGTCATTTTCGGCCACAGCATGGGGGCCGTGCTGGCGTTTGAAATGGCGCGCAAACTCTGCGCAGTCACGTCGGTGAAGGTTGTGCACCTGGTGGTCAGCGGCTCGCCCGGCCCCCTGTGCCCGCGTGAGGCGAAGGCCACCGGCCTGAGCGATGACATGTTCCTGGCGCAGGTTGCCTCGTTCGCCGGTTACAACCATCCGGCGCTCAGCAACCCGGACATGCGCGCCATGCTGCTGCCGTCCCTGCGCGCCGACGTCGAGCTGCATGAAGGTTACCTGCCGGAATCGGACCAGCCGTTGCCGGTGCCTGTGCTGTCGATACGTGGCGTGGAAGATGACCTGGTCACTCGCGATCAGGCCGCGCAGTGGGCCAGCGCCACCAGCGTCGGCTTTACCGCCCTGGAGGTGGAAGGTGGGCACATGTACTTGAGCGAAAACCCCGAGGCCGTCTTGCAGGCGATCCACACCGTCCTGGCGGGCGTCACACCGGAGGCGGCTCATGCGGCTGGTTGACAAGACTGCAGTGATCACCGGCGCGGCCCGTGGGCTGGGGCGGGCGTGTGCGGTGCATTTTGCTGAACAGGGCGCCGACCTGGTGTTGCTGGACGTGGCTGCGGATATCGAAGGCGTCCCCTATGCGTTGGGCACGCTCAGCCAGTTGGACTACACCGCGCAGCTGTGCCGCGACCACGGCGTTTCGGTGCTGACGGCTCAAGTCGATGTGCGGCGCGGTGAGCAAATTGACGCGGCGATCGCCACGGCACTGGAGCGTTTTGGGCGGATTGATGTGCTGGTCAACAACGCCGGGATTGCCGCGCCGTCCGGGCAGATGATCCATGAGATTTCCGAAGAACAATGGCAACTGATGATTGACGTTGACCTGACCGGCGCCTGGCGAATGATCAAGGCGGTCGGGCACTGCATGGTGGCCCAGCGCAGCGGCAGCATCATCAATATCGCCTCCACCGCGGGCTTGGTGGGGTACCGCAACTTCGCCGGCTACGTCAGTGCCAAGCACGGCATTGTCGGCTTGACCAAGGCCGCAGCGCTGGACTTCGCGCCCTTCAAGGTGCGGGTCAACGCGCTCTGCCCAGGCTCGGTACGGGACGATCCCAAGGTGGAAGGCCGGATGCTGTCGGAGATTGCACGTTCACTCGAAGTGCCCACCGGCGAGCATGAAGAAATCTTCGTCCAGGCCCAGCCGATGAACGCCTTGATTGAGCCGCAGAGCATCGCCACGACAGCGATATGGCTGGCATCCGACGACGCGCGCCAGGTGACGGGCAGCGTGATTGCGGTCGACGGCGGTTTTACTGCCCGCTGATGGCAGGCGTCTTTCATCTCTTTGCAGGGCTCGCGGTGGTGCAGACCCCAGAGCAATAAGGGCAGGTTCAAAATGGATAGTTTACTTAGCACTGCGGTGGCGACTGAGCCTCAGTCTGTTCAGCGTTCCGTCCTGGTGGGCGCCAAGCGCCGCGATGGCGCCTATTGCCACGGTGTGCGTTACAGGGTCAGCGGCGTTTCTGATGTGACGCAGCTTCAACAGCATTATTCGCGTGTGGTGGCCCGCTATTTGCCCGATGGCAATACGCACGAGGCGCCGGTGGCCTACACCCTCTGGCATGAAACGGTTGCCGCGCAGTCCGGGGATGCCGTGGCGTTGCGCCGGGCCGAGGCGCAGTTGCGACAGCCACTTTCACCGTCGAGCCCTGCCGCGTTGCGGGCAGTGTTGCTGGAATACCAGGATAGCGTGTGCGACCTGATCCTGATCGCGCGTCGCGGCCAACTGGACCGGCGCTCGTTGTTGCTGCTGGGGGATGCCTTGCTGTGTGGCGGCGACCAGCCGCTGCAACCGCTGGCGCTCACGCAGGCCACCGGCTTGCCCGACGTGCAACGCCTGGAGGAAGAGCGTTTTGCCGCACCGGAATGGGCGCTGGGAGAGCCTGGCCAGGCGGCGCTGGTGTCACGTTTCCAACTGCCTCTGACGCCGCAGCAGACCGGCAGCGCCAGCAGTTGGCTGGCGGCGTTGGCGGTGACCCTGGGCCAATACGCCGAGGCGTTGCCCTGCGAGATCGCGACGCTGGTGCAGGACGACCAGCGCCCACCTTTCGCCATGGGCGCCTACGAGCGGCTGGTGCATGTGCCGATTGAGGCGCAGGGCACGTGTGCCGCATTGCAGGCCACTGTCGCGGCGCACCTGCCGCGTCTGGAGGACTTGCCGGCCGGGCCGCTCAAGGCTTTTGTGGCGGCCATGATTGCCCGCGATCCCGAGGCAGACCTGGCGCCCCTCAGCGACTATCAGTCGTCCTTGAGCCGCCTGTATTCGCTGCTGTTCGTGCGTGACCAGAATGCCCAGGGCGAGGCCTATCTTGAGTGCGCCTACCATTGCCAGTCGTTCAATGACGAGGTTATCCGGCACTTTGCGCGGTCACTGGTGCATGTTCATCAGCAAGTGCTCGAGCTGCCCGAGGCCCAGGTAAACAGCCTGTGCCTGCTCAGCGACACCCATGCGCTGCAGGTCGGTTCACTGGGCCGCACCGTCCAGGCTGAAGACCCGCTGCCGCGCATCGAGCAGCGCTTTGCCGAGCAGGCGCGTCTGCGTCCCCAGGCGCTGGCGCTGTCGTTTGAAGGGCAGCGCCTCACCTATGAAATGCTGGACCAGCAGAGCAGCCAGTGGGCCCATGTTTTGCGCGCCGAAGGCGTCGCGCAGGGGGATCTGGTCGGCGTCTGCCTGGAGCGCTCCCTGGAGCTGGTGGTCATGCTGCTCGCGCTGCTCAAGGCCGGTGCAACCTATGTACCGCTGGACCCGGCGTACCCGGCCGAAAGGCTGGCCTACACCGTGGACAATGCACGCATCGGCCTGGTCGTCAGCAGCCAGGCGCAGTTCCCAGGCCCGGTCCGGTTGCTCTCTGTGCAGGCAATTGTCGAGCGCAGCGTTGATTATCCGCCCGTCGCGCCTGTGCACACCGGCGACTCGCAGGCGCCTGCTTATGTCATCTACACCTCCGGTTCCACCGGCAAGCCCAAAGGTGTGGTGGTCCGCCACTGCAACCTGCTCAGCCTGCTCATCGGCACGCAGGACGACTTCAAGCTGTCCGCCTCCGATACCTGGACACTGTTCCACTCCAGTGCGTTTGATTTCTCCGTCTGGGAAATGTGGGGCTGCCTGCTGACCGGCGGGCATCTGGTGGTAGTGCCGTATTGGGTCTCCCGGTCGGCCCGGGAGTTTCACCAATTATTGGTGCGTGAGCGGGTCACGGTGCTGAATCAGACCCCGTCGGCTTTTTCGCAATTGATCGACGCCGACGAGCACAGCGACGAGGCCCTGGCCCTGCGCCTGGTGGTGTTTGGCGGCGAACCTCTGGACGCCGGGATGCTGGTGCGCTGGTTCGACCGTCACCCCGAGTCTGTATGCCGGATGGTGAACATGTTCGGTATCACCGAAACCACGGTGCATGTCACGGCGCAAACCATCACCCGTCGCGAGGCGCTCCAGGCCACCCGCTCGGTGGGACGACCCGTGGACGGCTGGCACGTTTACATCATGGACGAGGCGGGCCGCTTGCTGCCGCCAGGCGTGAGTGGCGAGATCTGTGTGGCCGGTGCCGGGGTAGCGCTGCACTACCTGAACCAGCCGCAACTGACCGCCGAGCGTTTTATCGAGGGGCCGGCCCACATTGGCCGACTCTATCGCAGCGGTGACAAAGGGCGCCTGCGTCCGGATGGGCGGCTGGAGCACCTTGGCCGCCTGGACAGCCAGATCAAATTGCGTGGTTTTCGTATCGAACTGGATGAGATCCGCTCGGTGCTGCTGCAAGTCAACGCGGTGGTCGCCGCTGCGGTGGTGCTCAATCAGGGTAAGCCAGGGGATGCGGCATCGGCGCGACTGGACGCCTACATCGTGCTCAACGGCGGCAGCGTGCAGGAGGTGCGCCAGCACGCCGGCAAGTTCCTGCCGGAGTACATGCTGCCGGCGACCTTCACCGTGCTGGATGTGCTGCCCCTGACCGCCAATGGCAAGCTCGATGCACGGGCCTTGCCGGCACCGGCCCTGCAAGGGCTCGCCGCTGCGCCGAGCAAGAAAGCAGGCGTGGTGGGGGATGACGTGACCCAGGCCCTGGTGGCGATCTGGGAGACGGTGCTCGGCGTTCCGGTGGCGCTGGACGACAACTTCTTCGAGCTGGGGGGCAACTCCCTGTACGCGGTGCGTATCGATGCTCTGTTGCGTGAGCAACAGTTGCCTTCGATTCCAATGCGCGAGATCTACATCCAGCAGACCGTGCGCAACCTCGTGGCGTTTCTGCAGGCCGCCGAGGGTGAGCCCTCGACTGCGGGGGTGTGATGATGTCGACTTCCCCAGAGCTTAATGACTGCGGCGTCTGCAAGCGCACCCTGGCGCTGGCGGACATCGGTGCAAGCGGCCTCAGCCCGGCGTGGCTGTTGGCCGGATGGTCGGTGCTGATTCAGGTGTACACGCGCCAATCGCGGGTCACGTTGCATCCGCGGCTGACGCACGGGCCGGGAGCGGTGCTGGAGCTGGATCTCGATTCCGCTCAGGCGTGTTCGGTCCTGGCCGAGCAGATCGAGGCGCACCTGGCGGCCTTGCCTGCGACTGCGCGGTATGTGGTCGCCACCGCGCCCGATGCGCCGCCCGGCAGCGGGCAGGAAATCACGCTGACCTGGGCCGATGAGCACCTGTGCCTGCGCAGCGACCTGACGCTCGATGGGCAAAGTTTCGAGCGTTATCTCGAACACCTGGCGCAGGTTTATCGTCAACTGCCACAAGCGCCCGACCGCCCCATCAGCCAGCTGCACGCGTTGCCGCCCGAGCAGGCGAGGCAAGTGCTCGAAGGGTTCAATCGCACGACCCGCAGCTACCCGTCCGACCTGACCATCGAGCAGCGCTTTGCCGCGATTGCCACGCGGTTTCCCGAGCGGTGTGCGGTCATGCACCGTGATCAGCACCTGACCTATCTGCAGTTGGAGCAGCAGGCCAATCGCCTCGCCACACGTTTAAGGGCAGAAGGGGTGGTGGCCGGTCAGGTGGTGGCGCTGCTGATGCCGCGTATCCCTGCCATGGTGGTGGCGACTCTGGCGATTCTCAAGGTCGGCGCTGTCTACCTGCCGATTGATCCGGACTATCCCGAAGACCGGATCAATTTCTTGCTGCAAGACAGCGGCGCCGGGCACTTGCTGGTCGACAGCGCCCAACGCCGGCAGGGCGGCGGGGTCTTCAGCGGGCGCACCCTCAACGTGGGCGAACTCGACGGCCAAGCGTGCGCAGCCTCGCTGATGTCGGCGCCTGGACGTGCCGAAGCCGCGGCTTACGTGATGTACACCTCCGGCACGACGGGCCAGCCCAAGGGCGCGATCGTTACGCACAGAGGCGTGATGCGCCTGGTGTGTAACCCCGACTACGTGGTTTTGGACCAATACACCCGCATGCTCCAGGCGGGCGCCATCGGTTTTGATGCCGCGACGTTCGAAGTCTGGGGCGCGCTGCTCAACGGTGGCTGCCTGCAACTTGTCGATCGCGACGTGTTACTTGACGCGACGGCGCTCGGTCGCTTCCTCGCCACTCACCAGACCACCTGCGCGCTCATCACCACGTCGCTGTTCAACCAGCTGGCCGCACAGGACCCCGCGCTGTTCAAGCCCCTGCAGCAGTTGGTGATTGGAGGGGATGTCATTTCCCCTCTGCATGTTCAACGCGTGTTGAGTGCCTGTGCGCCGCTGCGCCTGATCAACGCCTACGGGCCGACTGAAAACGCGGTAATTTCCACGGCGTGCACGGTGACGCAGGCCGACGGCCTGCACATTTCCATCGGGCGTCCCATCGCCAACTCGACGGCCTACATCCTCGATCGCGCAGGTCACCCCGTACCGATCGGCGTCGAGGGCGAACTCTATGTGGGCGGCGACGGCTTGGGCCTGGGCTACCTGAATCGAGGGGATCTGACTCAGGCGGCGTTCCGCAGCGAGGCGGGCATCGGCGGGCGCCTGGTCTACCGGACCGGCGACATGGCGCGCTGGCAGGAAAACGGCAGCATCGAATTTCTCGGCCGGCGTGACCATCAGGTGAAAATCCGGGGTTTCCGGGTGGAGACCAGCGAGATCGAACAACAGTTGCTGGCACTCGAATCCGTACGCCAGGCCCTGGTACAGGTGCACAAACAAGCGGTAACCCAGGAGCGCGTCCTGGTGGCGTATCTGGCGCTGGAACCGGGTGGCTGCGTTGATCGCGTGCGGCAGGCGCTGGCGTGCAAGCTGGCGGCGCACATGGTACCTGCGGCGTTTATCCGGTTGGCGAATCTGCCGCTGACGACCAACGGCAAAGTCGACCGAGCGGCACTGCCGCTGCCCGAACCCGCGGACTTCATCGGCGGCGGGCTCGACAGTACGGCGCCCGACACGGCCACTGAGCGCGCATTGGTACAGCTGTGGGCCGATGCATTGGGAATGCCTGCGGTAGGGGTGCATGCCAGCTTGTACGACATGGGCGCCAGTTCGTTGACGGCGACCCTGCTGGCCGGTCGTATTGAACAAACCCTGGGCTGGCGCTGCCCGGTGGCGCAGTTGCTGGCGACGCCGACCGTGGCCGGGATCGCCGCGTACCTGGATGCCAACACTGGGCGTGCGGCATTGTTGCCCGGGAACATCAGCGTTGCGCACGAACAGCCGCGCTATCAGGCCTCAGCCCAACAGCAGCGCGTTTATATCGAACAAATGAAGGACGAGCGCGCCACGCACTACCACCTGCCCATGATCGTGCCGCTTGCCCAGATGCCGGACGTGCCGAAATTGTCGGAAGCGTTGCAGGCGCTTGTGCAACGCCACGAGATATTGCGCACGGAGTTCCTGCAGGAAGACGGCACGACCTGGCAACGGATTCAGGCGCGAGTGCCGGTCGAGCTGCCCGTGCATGATTACGCCGGCACGGCCGAGGCTTTCCTGGGCCAGTTCGTGCGGCCGTTCGCGATGAGCGAGGCGCCGCTATGGCGTGTGGCCGTGGTACGTCACAGTGGCGGCGTCGCGTTGGTGTTGGATATCCACCATCTGATCACCGACGGTTTCTCCCTGGCGCTGTTGTTCCGCGAATGGGCCCTGGCCTATGACGGCCGGCCTGTCGCCCAGCCGTTATTGCAGTACAAGGACTACGCCCAGTGGATGGCGCAGGACACGGTTGCACCGCTGTTGGCGCACGCCGGTGCGTACTGGCAGCAGGTGTATCAGGTGCCGTTCAAACCGCTGGACATTCCCTGTGATCACCCGCGTTCGCACAAGCGTTCCACTGCCGGTGGCCGGTTGGATTTCGCGCTCGGCAGCGAGCGCACCCTGGCGTTGCGCACCCTGGCGCGCGAACACAGGGTGACTCTGTTTCAGGTACTGCTGGCCGGCTATGGCCTGTTCCTGGGGCGGGTGAGCATGGCGCGGGACGTGACCGTGGGCACGCCTGTGTCGGGTCGCAACCTGGCGCAAACCCAAGCGCTGCAAGGCATGTTCGTCAACACCGTGTGCCTGCGCCTGGCACTTGCCGGGGAGCTGCGCTTTGACCAGTACCTTCAGGACGTGGCCGCACATGCCAACCAGGCGTTCGATCATCAGATCTACCCCTTCGATGCCCTGGTGAAAAGCTTGCCGCTGGTGCGCGAGCCCAACCGCAACCCGTTGTTCGACAGTTTGTTTGCCCTGCAGAACACCGACCTCGAAGCGCTCGACTTTCTCGGTGGCCAGCCCCGCTGGGTACCCGAGGCGACGCAGAGCACGATCTTCGAACTCAATTTGCAGATCAGCGAACAGCCGCAGCAACTGAGCGCCGCCTGGATGTACAGCAGCGATCTGTTTCTGGCGCCCACCATCGGCAGTTTTCGCGACACCTACCTGGCAATCCTGGACGCGCTGTTGGCCGACCCATCGCAACGCCTGGATGCGCTGCTGATCACCGAGCCGGCCGAACAGGCCGTTGAACTGCCCACTATCGACTTCTGTTTCTGAATTCCCGGAGCTTGTGATGCAATCGATTGAAACCCTTGGTCAACTTAAGGTCGCTGCGGCCCAGCGCCCGAAACAAGCCGCTTACTGGCGCGAACTGTTCAACCTGGACTGGAGTAGAACCGGTTTTCCGGTCGACACGTCGCTGGCCGGTGAACCGCGCCAGAGCGCGCTGACGCTCGCCTTGCGTGGCGAGGTCTCGGCCCAGGTCATCAAGGTGACCCGAGGCAACGAGGCCAGCCAGCAAGTGTTGTTGACGGCGGCGGTGATCGCCCTGCTGCAGGTCTACACGCGCCACGAAGTGCTGGTGGTCGGTCTGCCGGCCAGCTTCGAACCGAGCCTTGTCGCGTCGCAGAACCTGGCGTTCCCCCTGCACGCCAGCCTGCACAGCGACACCAGCTTCAAACAATTGCTGGACCAGGTGCGCAGCCGCGTACTGGGCGCCATCGAGCACAGTGACTACCCGCTCGCGCTGTTTGCCGACGAACTCTCACTGCCGGAAACCGAAGGCCAGAGTCCGTTTTTCGACGTGGCCGTGGAAATCGCTCATCCGCAAAAGACCGGCCTCGCACAGCGTCTGGACGTAGCGACGCTGTTCAGCTTTAACGTCGGCGCCGAGCAGGTCGAGCTGACGATCCACTTCGATCAGCGCAAATATGAGGCCGCCACGCTGCGCTGGGTGGCCATGCACCTGGAGGAACTGTTGGCGCAGGTCTTGAGTGCGCCTGAAGCGCCGTTGGCGAACCTCGACCTGATGACCGCCCGCGATGTGGATTTTCTGAGTACGGTCAATGCCACCGCGCAGGCCTACGACCAGAACGTGAGGATCGAAACGCTGTTCGCTCGTCAGGTGCAGGAGCGCCCCGAGGCTGTTGCAGTGGTCTCTGACGCTGGGCAAATGACCTTTGCCGAACTGGATAAACGGGCCAACCAACTGGCCCGCACCCTCGTCGAGCGCGGCGTGTGCCGTGACCAGGTGGTGGCGGTGGTGGCCCAGCGCTCCAACGAAATGCTGGTGGCGATTCTGGCTGTGCTCAAGGCGGGCGGGGCGTACCTGCCCATCGACCCGAACTATCCGCAGTCGCGGATTGACTATGTACTCAATGACAGTGGCGCCCTGCTGATTCTGGCGCAGACGCACCTGCTGAGCGAGTCGGCGGACCGCGAACAGCAGGTCATCGACCTGGCCGATGCCGCTGTATACGCGGCCGACGACCAGGCGCTGGCGGTGGTGGGCGATTCGCGCAACCTCGCCTACGTCATCTACACCTCCGGTTCTACCGGTCAGCCCAAGGGCGTGATGGTGGAGCATCACTCGGTGGTCAATCGCCTGGCCTGGATGCAGCGTGCCTATCCTATCGGCCCTGGCGATGTGATTTTGCAGAAGACCCCGATTGCCTTCGACGTATCGGTATGGGAACTGTTCTGGTGGATGATCGAGGGCGCGACGGTGTGCCTGCTGGCACCGGGCGCGGAGCGTGACCCGGAGGCGATGGTCAGCACTATTGAGGCCCATCGGGTCACGACGCTGCACTTCGTGCCGTCGATGTTGAACGCGTTCCTCGGGTATGTGCAGAGCGCCCGTTCCGGCGCCCGGTTGGCGAGCCTGCGCCAGGTGTTCGCCAGTGGCGAAGCGCTTGGCGTGCACCAGGTGCGGTTGTTTGAAACGCTGCTGTTCGACACCCACGCCACGGCCCTGATCAACTTGTACGGGCCTACCGAGGCCACGGTGGATGTGTCTTACTTCAACTGCTGCGGGCGCAACCTGAGTCACTTGGTGCCCATCGGCAAACCCATCGATAACACGCGCCTGCACATTGTGGGGGCGAACCTTCAGCCCCTGCCGGTCGGTGTGCCCGGCGAGCTGTGCATTGCCGGTGCCGGTTTGGCCCGTGGCTATCATCAGCGCGAGGCGTTGACGGCCGAGCGTTTTGTCGAGCAGCCGGTGGCGGGCGAGTCGCGTATCTACCGCACCGGCGACCTTGCACGCTGGTTGCCGAACGGGGAAATCGAATACCTGGGGCGTATCGATAACCAAGTCAAACTGCGCGGCCTGCGCATCGAATTAGGTGAAATCGAAAGCCGCCTGCGCGCTTTTCCCCAGGTGCGTGAGGCGGTGGTCGTGGTACGCACCCTCGGCGAGACCCAATCGCTGTGCGGCTATGTCGAGGCGCCGCACACCCTGGACCTGGCGCAACTGCGCAGCTTCCTCGGGCAGTTTTTGCCCGACTATATGGTGCCCACCCACCTGACCGTGCTTGAGGCCTTCGCGTTGTCACCCAGCGGCAAGCTGGATCGAAAAGCACTGCCGGACCCGCAATTGACCAACGCCGACGACACGGAGTACGTGGCGCCGCGCAACGCCAGTGAGACCTTGCTGGTGGGCATTTGGGAAGACGTGCTGGGCGTGCGCCCGATTGGCGTGCATCACAACTTCTTCGCACTGGGGGGTGACTCCATCCACTTCGTGACTATCCTGGCCCGGGCGCGTACCCAAGGCATGGACTTCACCTTCCAGGACTTCTTTGCCCGTCCGACCGTCGCTCAACTGGTGGAGGGGCTGGCGTCCGGCACTGGCGGCGAACAGGTTCGCCATACGTTTGAACCTTATGAACTGCTGAGCCCGGCGGACCGCGAACGCTTGCCCGAAAGCGCCGAAGACGCCTACCCGTTGTCCATGCTGCAGGCCGGACTGATCTTCCAGAACGAACTCAGTTTCGGCACTGCGCAGTATCACGACATCATCAGCTACACGATCAAAAGCGCAATTGATTTGGCCGTATTCGAGCAAGCCGTGCGGATTCTGGTGCAGCGTAATCCGATTTTCCGCACCAGTTATCATTTGTCCGGCTTCGACCAGTTCATCCAGATGGTCAATCGGGACGTGGAGCTGCCGCTGACGATGGCGGACCTGCGTGGCATGGACGAGCAGGCCCAGGAACAGTGGTACCAGCAATGGCTGGAAGACGAAAAGGCCCACCGTTTTGTCTGGGAAAATGCCGGACTGGTGCGCCTGCATGTGCATGTGCTGAGCGACACGCTGTATCGTTATGTGCTCAGCCAGCACAACTCGGCCCTGGATGGCTGGAGCATCACGCTGGTACACACGCAGTTGTTCGACATCTACTACAGCCTGCTCAAGGGCAACACGTACGACAAGCCGCTGGTCGATAACCACCTGCGCAACTACATGGGCCTGGAGCAGCAGTCGCTGGCCAGCGTTGCCGACGGTCAATTCTGGCACGACCTGATGGAGGAGGCGCGGTTTACCCAACTGCCGCGCCTGCAAGCTGAGCAGCCGACGGACGGCTTATCGGTGGTGTTCCATGAAGTGAAGATCGACACCGGGCTGTCGGAGCGCATCATTGCGTTGGCCGATGCCCTGAATGTGCCGGTCAAAACCGTGTTGATGGCCGCGCACCTGAAGGTCCTGAGCGAACTGACCGCCGACAATGACGTGCTGGTCGGCTATGAGCACAGTGGGCGTCCCGAGGTGGATGGGGCGACGCGGGCGATTGGCCTGTTCCTCAATACCCTGCCGCTGCGGGTGAAGATCGCCAAGGGGTCGTGGGCGCAATTGATCCAGCAGGTGTACAACGCCGAAACCGACCTGCTGCCGCACCGCCGTTACCCGATGGCGCAGATCAAGCAAGACATGGGCACCCAACAACCGCTGTTCGAAACCGCGTTCAACTACACCCACTTCTATCTGCTCAAGGACCTGGAGAGCCTGCCGGAGTTCGACCTGCTGGACGTGCGCGCCAACTCTGAAACCGAGTTCGTGCTGCGTGCCGAATTCTCCCGGCATTTCTCCACCGACGAGGTCCATCTGAGCCTGCACTACCACGACCACGTTTTCAGTGCGCAATACGTCGAACAGATGGGGGATTACTACCGTCAGGCGTTCGAACTGATGACCCGTGACCGTCAGGCGCCCCACGATGCCATCCCGCTGCCGAGCCCTGAACAGGCGCAGTTGTTGAATCAGGCCCGGGCCGTCGAGGTCATGACCTTTGCGCGGGCGAGCAAGTCCCAGGGTGCCGGGTCAGGCGCCACGCCATTGGCCCCGCACACACCCACCGAGCGGCGTATTGCCCAGGTGTGGGCGCAAGTGCTCGGAGTGCCGGTAGAGAGCATCCAGCTTGAGGACAACTTCTTCGAGCTGGGCGGTACCTCGATGGCGGCGATTCGCGTCGCGCTGGTGTCTGAAGGCTTGATCTCGATTCCCAACCTGATGCGCCACTCCACGCTCAAGCCCCTGGCCGACGCCATCGATGCCGGCGCGGGGGATGTACAGAGCGTGTTGCAGCGCCTGGCACCACCGTGCAGTCACGCCAGCGCTGCGGTGGTGTGTTTCCCCTATGCGGGCGGCAACGCCATCAACTTCCGCGACCTGGGCCAGGCATTGGCGGCGGATGGCGCTGAGCGGGATCTCTTTGCGGTCGAACTGCCGGGGCACGACATCACCCGTGCCGATGAGCCGCTGCTGGATGTGCAGGAAGCGGCGCAACGCATCGCCCGCGCCATTGAGCAGACTTCGCCGGGTGTACCGCTGTTGTTCTGGGGGCATTGCGTCGGTGCGGCGCTGATGCTGGAAACCGCGCGATTGCTTGAAGGGCTGGGGCGCACGATTTCCCGGCTGTTCATTGGTGGCAAGTTACTCGACGACGCCGAGTCGACGCGCCAGCGCACCGCGCAAACCCAGGCGCTGAGCCATGAGCAAGTGTTGAACTGGATGGTCGGCGAAACGGGCTACCAGGAACTGGCACAGATGAATGAGCAACAGTCGGCCACCTTGATCCGTGCTTTCCGCCATGACGCCACGGTGGCCAATCTGTACCTGGCCGATGCCGAGGAGGCGTGGCGCGACCGAACCCTGGTGGCGCCGCTGACCGTGGTGGTGACGCGTGACGATGGCATGACTGCTGACTTCGCCGAGCGCTATCAGCGTTGGAGTCTGTTCAGTCAGGACGTGTCGCTGCAGGTGATCGACGACGGTGGGCATTACTTCTGCCGGACTCGCCCCGAAGCGGTGGCTGCCGTGATCAACGCGGCCTGCCCGACCAGCAGCCCACGTACTCATCAATAAGGAATCGACATGACCCATAAAGAGTCGTTTGTACAGGACGCGGCGGTGGCAGCGGGCGCCGTCGCGCTCAATGCCGGCCCGATGCCCAATCGCCGGGAAGAGTTGACCGCCGGGGCGAAGGCGATGATTCCGTTTCTGGTGTCGGCATTTCCCATGGGGCTGCTGGGCGGTGCCTTCGGCATGACCAGCGGCCTGGGGGAAGCCAAGACGTTGGCGCTCGCCATGGTCCTGAACTCGGGCACGGTGCAGTTCATTGCCATCAAGTTGCTGCAGCAGGATGCGGCCGCGTCGGTGTTACTCCTGACGGGCCTGGTGCTCAGCCTGCGCCTGTTGATCTACAGCACGGTATTGCGTTCCAGCACCCGCCACTTGTCGCAGCGCTGGCGTGCGGTATTGGCCTTCGGCATGATCGACGCGGTGTTCTTCGTGATGCTGGATCGATTCAAGAAACACCACGAGGCCTATCCGGGTTGGCAATGGTTCTATGCGGGTGCTTCCCTGGCCATGTATGTGAACTGGATGGTGGCGACCGTGATCGGTATCGCCATCGGTGCCTCGTTGCCCGACCTGATTCAGCACGGGCTGGATTTCCCGATGATCGCAGTGTTCGTCGCCATGCTGGCGTCCACCCTGGTCAACTGGAAGGTATGGGCCACGGTGAGCTGTGCCGGGGTGGTGGCGCTGCTGTTTGTCGCGCTGCCTTACAACCTGGGCTTGTTGATCGCCACCGTCGCGGGCGCCGCGATGGGTGTGCTGTGTGAAGTGTTGGAAAAACGTCGCGCCAAGGAGCTGTGAAATGACTACCTGGATCTTGATTTTCGGTTTGGGCCTTTGCACGTTCCTGCCACGCTACCTGCCCCTGGTGCTATGGGGGCAGCGCGAGCTGTCACCGCTGGCCAAGACGGTATTGGGCGCGGTGCCTCCGGCGGTGCTGGCGGCGTTGGTGGTGCCGGCGATGCTGGTGCCCACCGGGACGGCCATCGATTTCAGTGTGCAAAACCCTTATCTGCTAGGGTCTGTAGCGGTGTTTATGTTGTTTTTCCTGACTCGGCGTATGTTGTTGTCGAGTTTTATCGGTGTGCTGGTGTTTTTTGCAGTGCAGTGGTTTTTTGGTCGTGTATGAAAGGTCTTGAGGGAGAGGGAAGATGACAGTCAACGTTTTGATCCTGCCGGGCCTGTTCAACTCCGGTGAAGCCCATTGGCAATCGCAATGGGAGCGTCAGTTCCACGGTTTGCAGCGGGTGGAGCAGCAGGACTGGGAAACACCGGTCGCTGCCGATTGGGTGGCGCGCCTGAATCAGGCGATAGAGGCGGCCGACAGCGACGTTGTGCTGGTCGCGCACAGCCTGGCGATTACCCTGATCACCCGCTGGGCGGCGCAGTATCCGCAGTCGAACAAGGTGAAGGGCGCCTTGCTGGTGGCGCCGAGCGATACCGAGGCGGACTCGTATCCGTCGGGCACCACCGGTTTTACGCCGATGTCGATGCAGCGCCTGCCTTTTCGCACGATCCTGGTGGCGAGCACCAACGATCCCTACGTCACCCAGGAGCGGGCGAAAGCGTTCGGCGAGGCATGGGGCAGTGAACTGGTGTGGGAGCAGGACGCCGGCCATATCAGCGGCGACGCGGGGTATGGGCCTTGGCCGAAGGGTGTGGAGTACCTTTACCAATTGACCGGTGACCCGCAGTTCCAACTTAAGTAGCGGCCACTGCGAGGGGCCGGTCAAGCCCCTCGCAGCTCAGGTTGTCAGTGCTCCAGGGTTTGCGCGGCGTTGGCATTTTGCGTCATCGCAAACAGCCCGCCGCGCAGGTCCGTGCCGCTCGGCTGCTGATACAGGCTCAAGCCGAACTCCGGCAACACCGCCAATAAATAATCGAAAATATCCCCCTGGATGCGCTCGTAGTCCGCCCACGCCGTGGTGCGGGTGAAGCAGTAGATTTCCAGCGGCACGCCCTGGGCGGTGGTCTGCATCTGGCGCACCATGCAGGTCATGTTCGGCTGGATGTCCGGGTGACTTTGCAGGTACGCCAGGGCATAGGCGCGAAAGGTCCCCAGGTTGGTCATGCGGCGGCGGTTTGCCGACAGTTGCGCGCTGTGGCCCTGGGCCTCGTTCCAGGCCTTGAGTTCGGCCTGTTTGCGACCGATGTAGCCGGTGAGCAGGTGCACCTGGGTCATGCGCTCTTCTTCGTCATCGCGCAAAAAGCGCACGCCGCTGGCGTCAATGAACAGGCTGCGCTTGATGCGCCGGCCGCCGGAGGCCTGCATGCCGCGCCAGTTCTTGAACGACTCGGACATCAGGCGCCAGGTGGGAATGGAGACGATGGTCTTGTCGAAGTTCTGCACCTTGACCGTGTGCAGGGTGATATCCACCACATCCCCGTCGGCACCGACCTGGGGCATTTCGATCCAGTCGCCGACCCGCAGCATGTCGTTGCTGGTCAATTGCACACTGGCGACGAACGACAGCAGCGTGTCCTTGTACACCAACAGGATCACTGCCGACATCGCACCCAGGCCCGATAGCAGCAACAGCGGCGAACGGTCGATCAGGGTGGCGACGATGATGATTGCACCAAACACGAACAGCACCATCTTTGCCAGCTGCACATAGCCCTTGATCGAGCGGGTGCGCGCATGTTCGGTGCGTGCGTAGATATCCAGCAGCGCGTTGAGCAGGGCACTTATCGCCAGCACCATGAACAGGATGGTGATCGCCAGGGCCACGTTGCCGATGAACAGGATGGCGGTCTTGCTCAGGTCCGGCACCAGGTACAGGCCGAACTGGATCACCAGGGACGGCGTCATCTGCGCCAGGCGATGGAAGACTTTGTTATGCCGCAGATCGTTAAGCCAGTGCAGCGCCGGTTGCCGGCCGAGTAACTTGACCGCGTGCAGGATAAGGTAACGTGCCACACGCCCTACCACCAAGGCCACCACCAGCAGTACCAGCAAGCCGAGGCTGGAATGCAGGACCGGGTGTTCATCGAGGGCGCCCCAGAGGTCTTGGACGTTGAGCCAGAGCTGTTTGATATCCATGGGTTAACCGATTCTTCTGTAAGACAACACGGGCCGATTAGAGCATTTAAGTGCAACAAAGTTGACGCCACGGACAAAATCGCTGACAAAAAAGCAGCTGATTAGCACCGTTCGCGTAAAGAAACTCGGTTTGGACGCCCGAAACCGGTAACCTATGCAGCTGATATTTTGTATTTCTTCGAGGTAGCACCCGTGTTTTCCCAATTCGCCCTGCACGAACGCCTGCTCAAAGCCGTGGCCGAGCTTAAATTTGTCGAGCCTACGCCTGTGCAGGCAGCGGCCATTCCGCTCGCGCTCCAGGGGCGTGACCTGCGGGTGACGGCGCAAACCGGTAGCGGCAAGACCGCTGCTTTCGTCCTGCCGATTCTCAACCGCCTGATCGGTCCGGCCAAAGTCCGCGTCAGCATCAAGACCCTGATCCTGCTGCCGACCCGCGAGCTGGCCCAGCAGACCTTGAAGGAAGTGGAGCGCTTCTCGCAGTTCACCTTCATCAAGTCCGGCCTGATCACCGGCGGTGAAGATTTCAAGGTCCAGGCCGCCATGCTGCGCAAGGTGCCGGACATCCTGATCGGCACCCCGGGCCGCATGATCGAGCAACTCAATGCCGGCAACCTCGACCTCAAGGAAGTCGAAGTGCTGGTGCTTGACGAAGCCGACCGCATGCTCGACATGGGCTTTGCCGACGACGTGCAGCGCCTGGTAGCCGAGTGCGTCAACCGCCAGCAGACCATGCTGTTCTCCGCCACCACCGGCGGCTCGACCCTGCGCGACATGGTCGCCAAGGTGCTGAACAACCCCGAGCACCTGCAGGTCAACAACGTCAGCGACCTGAACGCGACCACGCGTCAGCAGATCGTCACCGCTGACCACAACGTGCATAAAGAACAGATCCTCAATTGGCTGCTGGCCAACGAGACCTATCAGAAGGCCATCGTCTTCACCAACACCCGCGCTGCTGCCGACCGTATCTACGGCCGGCTGGTGGCGCAGGAATACAAGGCGTTCGTGCTGCACGGCGAAAAGGACCAGAAGGATCGCAAACTGGCCATCGACCGCCTCAAGGCCGGCGGCGTGAAGATCCTGGTCGCCACCGACGTCGCCGCGCGCGGTCTGGACGTGGATGGCCTGGACCTGGTGATCAACTTCGACATGCCGCGCAGCGGCGACGAATACGTGCACCGTATCGGCCGTACCGGGCGTGCCGGCAACGATGGCCTGGCCATCTCGCTGATCTGTCACGGCGACTGGAACCTGATGTCGAGCATCGAGCGCTACCTCAAGCAATCATTCGAGCGCCGTACCATCAAGGAAGTCAAAGGCACCTACACCGGGCCGAAGAAGGTCAAGGCCTCGGGCAAGGCGGTTGGGGTGAAGAAGAAAAAGACCGACGCCAAGGGCGACAAGAAGAAAGCCGGCGCCAAGTCGCCGACCAAGCGCAAGATAGCCAACCGGCCGAAGACCGACAACCTGTCGCTCGTCAGCAAGGACGGCATGGCCCCGCTCAAGCGCCGCAAGCCGGAAACGCCGGCTGCCGAATAAGATCGGTTGATATGAAAAAACCGGACGATGTCCGGTTTTTTTTTGATCGTTCCCAGGACGCTCCGCGTCCACTCCTGCATTCAGCTTTTGGCCTTTGCCGCCGCTTCCTTGAGTTCCTTGAGCCGGGCATCGATCAACTGGCACTTGTCGGGGAATTCCGCGCTTTCGGTGTCCAGGTCCATTTTCTGCAACTCGTCGTTCATCTCTTTGGCCTTGGTCGGGTTCTGCTCAGTGAGCTGGGTGACTTCCCGCGCCAGTTGCTCACGCTTGGCGGTGGCTTCTTCCGGCGTGCAGGCCCAGGCGGGCAGCGTGCTCAGCAGCGTGGCGGCGATGGCCAGGTTCATCAGGGTTTTCATCGGGGACCTCCTTGGCGATTGTGTACGGTTGAGGGGGCGAACGTCGGGAAAGTTCAGAGAAATGGCAGCCGTCGATCCGGCTGAACGGCGGCCGACCTGGCGTGTCACACCTGCAGACGGGCTACTTTTTCGTGGGCCTGCAGGAGGAATCAGGATGACGACTTACAACTGGGATCTGATCGAACGTCTGCTGCACGAAGTGCAGAATGGTGAGGGCAGCTTTGCCCCGCGCAAGTACGCCGAACAGGAAGCCGCCGAGAAAGCCACGGCGGGCGAGTCCGTAGGTAACTTGGATACGCTGAAAAAGACTGCTGCCGACTACGAAGCGCTGTTGCTCAAGCGTGGGTTTATCGAATCGCGTCCGCAGGAGGAAGGCGGCAATGGGGAGAACTTCATTTTGACGCCGCGCGGTTCTAGCCTGCTCTCCCTGATCGACAGTTCCATTCCAGGCGAACACCATCCACGCCATGTGCTGGACCAGCAGGAAGATGCGCTGGACGAAGCGACCTTCGATCACGTGGCCTCCAAGGCGGCAATTGCCGGCGGCGCGATCTGAAGACCTCGCACAACCCTGTGGGACGGGGCTTGCCCCAATCCCGGTCAGTGTAGGAGCGAGCAAGCTCGCTCCTACAGATGGCGGTAGGGCTTGCCCCCGATAGCAGTTTGTCAGTCGCTGAGAAGAATCTGACCCGCTGCTATCGAGAGCACGCCCTTTCCCACATCACGCAGAGGCAGCCTTGAGGCATTTGAGGGCCTGAAAGTCGCTGCGAACCTTGTCGATTTTCTGGCTCAGCTTCATGCGCTGTTGCTCAGTGCTCTGCGCCATCAAATCCACGATCAGGCTACGCGCCGCAGCTTCGGTCTGTGCATAGGCAGCACGGTATTGCGGTGTCCAGAGGCTTTCCCGATCGACCAACAATCGCTGCATTTTTTGCGCAAACTCAGCGCTGTTGCGCTGCTGCACCGCCTCGCTGAACTGCGCCTGCCAGTGGGCACGGTTGCCGATCCACGCGTTGTTCTGATCCCCCAGCGCCACAGACCAGGCCATCACCCGCTGCTGCTGGCTGGCGCTGAGTGGGCCGATCCAGGCGTCCAGACGCTTGCTCATGCGCTCGGCGCGCTCCTTGATCTGCTGGGCCAACGGCGGCTTGAGGTATTCGTCCTGGCGTTTGCGCAGGTCTTTGGCCAGGGCGTCGTTCATCTCCTTGACCTGCTGATCGTCCAGGCCTTGCAGCAGTTGAACCGCAGACGGGGTGATTTCACGCGCGATCTCGGCGATGGCCTGTTTGGCTTCGACGGTGCGGGCCTGCAAGGCGGCGTCGGTGACCTGATTGCTGTCGACCATCTGTTGCAGGCGGTCCAGCCAGTCCAGGTAACCCGGCAATTGCGTGGTGCAGTGCCAGGTCAGATGCTCCTTGAGTGTGTCGTTGAACCAGCTCTTCTGCCCGGCATTCATCTCCAGATAGTCGCTGAGGGTCCAGGGGATGATCACGTCAAGATTACGGTAGGCCAGGCCCACGCGATTGCAGCCGGCGAGCACCAGGCTCAGGGTCAGCAATAACACCAGAAGTTTGAGCCGACGCAACATGGGCGGTTCCTTGCACGGGTGGGGTTAATGCATGTGAACCTGCACAGGGTGCGACAGTTCAGCCCATCAATAAAACGACCGAACAGCCTTCAAGGTCAACAGACCGTCACATTGCGAATTGTGTCCGGAGTAGGCCGAGCAGTCACCGCCACTGAGGCTGGAGTCGCTGTAGATCAGGTCCAGGTCGACCCCTTTCCAGGCCCGGGAAAGTTGCACCGACCAGTCGCTGAAGCTGCTGATGGCGCCGTTCTCCACCGACACCGGTGTGCCCAGTTGATGGGTGGTGTACTTCATGCTGACGCCGATGCCGAACGGCTGGGTGCCGCCGAGGTCGGCAAACAGCGTGCTGTCCTGGCGGTCGGGGTCGTTGCTGAAGGACACGCCGAAACGGTTGCCCAGCAGGTTGAGGCCACCATAAAACGCCTGGCTGTCGAGGGGGCTGACCTTGGGGTAGCTGTAGTGAATCAAACCCACTTCGTAGCCCAGGGTCTGGTCGAAGGGGTGTTTGAAGCCCATATAGGAGTCGACTTCAAGGGTGCTGGGCGAGGACAACCCCATGTTCGGTGAAAACTGGCCGACGTACAGGCCGCTGTCGTGACTCACGTCCAGCCCGCCATGGAACGCATCGCTGCCGGGGGAGGTCGGCTTGACCAGGCCCTGTGCCATGCTGCGGCTGGGAGTGGTGCCCAATTTCAGGTCGAAGTCGCCCAATTCGCGCTGAAAAATCTGCGCGTCGGCGAGCGGACAAGCGACAAGCGCGCTGACCAGTAGAATGCAGGATTTGAGCATGCTTCACTCCATGAAAAGCGAGGAGCAGTGACGAAGAAAGACGAGCAGATGCCCGTGCTAGACGTGTGCAAGGATACCGGCGAAAGCTCGCAGGTGAGGCCCGTTCGTCGATTGATGTGAGGATCAAGGTGTTGCGAAGGTGTTTCGGGCTCTAGTCCTAGCGCCTTGAAGGCAAGACGCATAGGGACCAGGTGCGTTGCGCAGGTATTACTTCTTGCCCAGGCTGATCTGCTTGGACGGGCCGAAAGTCTGGCCGCTCACGCCCTTGGCAATTTGCTGGATTTCGCCACCGGACTTGAGGAACGCAGCAATCTGGCTGTTGATCGATTCGCTGGTTTCAACGGCGGGAGCTGGCTTTGCTTTGCTGTTGGATGCTTTTACGCGCATGGCGGCCACTAACCTGTAGAAAATTAACTTGGCCAGGCATCGTACAGGAAATACTTGACAATTGCTTGGCAAATATCCCCGAGGAATTAAATGTCGCGTCTGCAAAAGACCGAACTTGATCAACCCATTAACCCGCTAACTGACTGTTTTAATTCGAAAGCTTGAGACGTACGGATGCTGGCCGCGGGTAAAATTCGCAGGACTGATCAGACGAGCGGGCGGTGCCATTGGCGCGCCACCTCAGCCCGCGGATTTTTCAGGCGCGCGCGCGTGTCTGGCTCAACTCGGGTAGAATGCCGCCCACGCAATGAGGGTATCTGGAAATGGCTTTAGTCGGGCGCTACAACAGCTTGCAAGTGGTTAAACACACTAACTTCGGTTTGTACCTGGATGGTGCGCAGGACGGTGAAATCCTCTTGCCTAATCGGTATATCCCCAAAGACATTCCCAGTGAAGATGAAGACTGGCTTAACGTTTTCATTTATCTGGACAGTGATGACAAACTTATCGCCACCACGGAAAAACCCAAAGTTCAAGTGGGCGAATTTGCCAGTTTGAAAGTGGTGGAAGTCAACAGCATCGGTGTGTTCCTCGATTGGGGCCTGCCCAAGGATCTGTTGCTGCCCTATTCGGAAGAAAAACGTCAGTTGAGCGCCGGTGAATACTGCGTGGTGCATGTCTACCTCGACAAGCACACCCGGCGCATCACCGCCACCGCGCGCCTTGATCGTTACCTGGACAAAACGCCGGCCAATTACCAGGTGGGCCAGGAAGTCGACCTGCTGGTGGCCGAAGCCACGGACATGGGCTTCAAGGCGATCATCAACAACAAGCACTGGGGCCTGATCCACAAGAACGAAGTGTTCAAGTTCCTGCGCCCGGGCAAGGAAGAGAAAGGCTTTATCAAAGAGATCCGCGCCGATGGCAACATCAGCCTGAGCCTGCAGCCGGTTGGCCAGGAAGCGGCTTCGAGCCTCAACTCGAAGATCCTCGCCAAATTGCGTGACAACAACGGCACCTTGCCGGTCAGTGATAAAAGCGATCCCGCCGTCATCAGCAACTTGTTCGGCGTGAGCAAAGGCAACTTCAAAAAGGCCATTGGTGCGCTCTACAAGCAGGGGCAGATTGTGATTCATGCCGATCGCATTGAACTAAGCTGAGTGCGCCTGGCTCTGCTGTAGGAGCATGTTTGCTCCTACAGTGGACCGGTCAAATGTCTAAGAAAACGTTGTTTGCCTACCTCGGCACGCTGGTCGCCTTTCTGGTGCTGGACGGGCTCTGGCTGGGCGTCCTCATGGGCCCTACCTATAAGAGCCTGCTCGGCTCGCTGATGCTCGATCAGCCCCGACTGCTGCCCGCCGTCGTGTTCTATCTGCTGTATGTCCTCGGTTGCGTGATCTTCGTTGTTCTGCCCAGCGCGAGCTGGCAACGCGCTGCGCGTTTGGGCGCCTTGCTTGGGTTGGTGGCCTATGGCACTTACGACCTGAGCAATTGGGCCACACTGCAAGGCTGGTCCGCCGGCTTGGCGGTAATGGACATGGCGTGGGGGACTGTTCTCACAGCGATCTGTTGCACAGTCGGCTACCTCTGTGCACAACGGGTGCGCCAGTGATTGTGTACAGGATTGTCGTGCACCGTTGCTGCGCATAACTGTTTTATCTAAACCATCATAGTGTCTTTGGAGCGCCGTTCCACAGGTATTGTGTGCCGTTGGCACGCATTCTGCTGACTACCTCGTATACAACCCGTATTGCCTACCGTATGCATTTCGCTACGGCAGCGCAGGGCGATATTTCGAGGAGTTTCGCGATGACCGACCCATTGCCCAAAGGCTACAGTCCACGCCTGTATAACCAGGACCTGGGTCCACTGCCGCAAAAATGGACCTGGTACAACATCTTCGCCTTCTGGATGAGCGACGTGCACAGCGTCGGCGGGTACGTGTTCGCCGCCAGTCTGTTTGCCCTGGGGCTGGCCAGTTGGCAGGTGTTGATTGCCTTGCTCGCGGGCATTTGCATTGTGCAATTGATCGCCAACCTGGTGGCCAAGCCGAGTCAGCAAGCGGCGGTACCTTATCCCGTGATTTGCCGACTGGCATTTGGTGTATTTGGCGCAAATATTCCTGCGGTGATCCGTGGCCTGATCGCGGTTGCCTGGTACGGGATTCAGACGTACCTGGCGTCGAGTGCCTTGATCATTGTGGTGCTGCGCTTTTTTCCGTCGATGGCCGTGTATGCCGAGCCGCACTTTGCCGGGTTGTCTTACCTGGGCTGGTTCGGCTTTCTTACCCTGTGGGTGCTGCAGGCCGCTGTGTTCTGGGCCGGCATGGAGTCCATCCGCCGCTTTATCGACTGGGCCGGCCCGGTGGTGTACGCGGTGATGTTTGCCCTGGCCGGCTGGATTGTGTGGAAAGCGGGCTGGGCAAATATCAGCTTTACCCTGGCGGAAAAATCGCTGTCGGGCTGGCAGGCGTTCGGCCAGGTGATCGTGGCGACGGCGCTGGTGGTGTCGTACTTCTCCGGGCCTACCCTGAATTTTGGCGATTTCAGCCGCTACTGCCGCAGCATGCAGGACGTGCGCCGGGGCAACTTCTGGGGGCTGCCGGTGAACTTCCTGGCATTCTCCCTGGTAACTGTGGTGATCGTCTCGGGCACCTTGCCAGTATTTGGCGAAATGTTGCACGACCCCATCGCCACCGTGTCGCGTATCGACAACAGCATGGCCGTGTTGCTGGGCGCCTTCGCTTTCGTCACCGCCACTATCGGCATCAATATCGTCGCCAACTTTGTCTCGCCGGCGTTCGACTTCGCCAACATCGCGCCGAATAAAATCAGCTGGCGTGCGGGTGGAATGATCGCGGCCGTGGCGTCGATCTTTATCACGCCATGGAACCTGTTCAATAACCCGCTGATGATTCACTACACCCTGGATATCCTGGCCGCGTTTATCGGGCCGCTGTTCGGCATCCTCCTGGTGGATTTTTACCTGGTCAAAAAGCAGCGCATCGACGTGGATGCGCTGTTCGATGACAGTCCGAGCGGGCGCTATTACTTCGACGGCGGAGTGAACTGGACGGCGGTCAAGGCCCTGGTGCCGGCGACGCTGGTGGGCGTCGCCATCACCTTCACGCCGGCGTTGCAAGGCATGGCCAATTTCGCCTGGTTTACCGGCTGCTTCCTGGGTGGGCTGTTTTTTCTGGTACTGGCGCGGCGTGAGCAGGTGCGTTTGCCAACCCCTGTGGTCGCTGGCTGAGCACTACACCGCCCGCCACCAGCAGGCCGCAACCGGCAATCACCAACGCCGGTTGCAGGCCGCCGCTCCAGTGGCTGCTCACCGAGGCCAGCAGCGGCCCGCTCAATTGGCCAATGGCAAAGCTGGCCGTCAACAACCCGGTGCTGCGCTGGTAGCCGTGGGGCGCTATCTCGCGCAGGCGCGCCATGACCAATTGCATGCAGGCCAGAAACGGTGCTCCGCACAGCAACACCCCCAACGCCAGCCCCCAGCCATTGCCCAGCAGGCAAGTGAATACGCCGGCCGCTTGCAGCCACAGCGTGGTCATCAGCCAGCGTCGGGTGGTGTTCGGGTCCTTGCGGCGCAGGCTGGCAATCACCACGCCCATCGCTGCGGCCAGGCCAAAGCACGGCCAGAACACGTCGGCCTGCCAGGCGCCCTTGAACTGCGCACTGGCCATCTGCGACAGGAAGGTCGCTGGAATGATGTAGCCCAGGCCGTACAGGAAGTAGATCCAGCCCAAGTGCGCGATGCTGCCGTTATTGCCGGCGGTGGAGGCGGGTGCAGCCAGTGTGGTCGGCTTCGGCAGGAAGGGCAGGATCGCCAGTAGCATCGCCAGTGCCACCGCGCCATACACCAGCCACAGCGTCGCGGAGCTTTGCCCCAATAGATTGGCGCCCAGCGCCAGCAGGCCGGTGAGCACAATGCCCAAGCCAGGCCCTGCGAACACCAGCGCTCCCAGGCGTGGCCGGCCGGCGGCAATCGCCAGCGGCTGGCTCAGGCTGGTAATCATCACCAGGGCCCAGGCGCTGGCGACACCAGTGCCGAAACGCAGCAGCAGGTGGGGCCAGAAGCCCTCGGCCCAATAGGACGCCAGTGTCAGCAGCACGCACAGCCACAACCCGCCGTACAAGCGGCCTTTGATATGTTGATGACTGCGGGCGAAGATCGAGTCCACCGCACCGACGAAGTAACCCAGGTAATTGGCGGCCGCGATCACCCCGGCGCCGGTCAGGTCGATCTGACCTTCGCTGAGCAAATGCGGCATCTGCGGGGTCAGGGCAAAGCGACCAATGCCCATGGCCATCATCAGGGCGACAAAGCTGGCGGTTAAGCGAATCAACGGTGACATGTTCAAGTGTCCTGCGAGAAAGCGAAGACCTTCAGGCTAAAGCGGATTGACTTTCTGTAAAAATGAATAATAGTGAGTAACTTGTTCAGTTTTGGAGAAAGGCTATGGAGTTCAGTCAACTGCGCATCTTCCAGGCGGTGGCGGAGGAGGGCTCCATTACCCGCGCCGCCGAGCGCTTGCACCGTGTGCCGTCGAACCTGTCGACCCGGCTCAAGCAAATGGAAGAACAGCTTGGCGTCGAGCTGTTTGTGCGTGAACGCCAGCGCTTGCAACTTTCTCCTGCGGGTAAAGTGCTGCTGGACTACAGCACCCGTCTATTGGCGCTGCACGACGAAGCTCACGGCGCCGTGCAGGGCGGGCAACCGGCGGGTGATTTTGTCCTTGGCAGCATGTACAGCACGGCGGCGATTCACTTGCCCACCCTTTTGGCGCGTTATCACAAGGCTTACCCGAAAGTGAACCTGCAGGTGCAATCTGCGCCGAGCGGCGAACTGCTGGAAGGCTTGATCACCGGGCGGCTGGATGCGGCGCTGGTGGATGGTCCATTGACGATTGCCACGCTGGACGGCGTGCCGTTGTGCGAAGAGCGCCTGGTGATCATTTGCGAGGCCGACCACCCGCCGGTGCGCGGCCCCCAGGATGTGGCCGGCCGCTCGGTCTTCACGTTCCGCCGCAGTTGCGCCTATCGGACCCGCCTGGAGACGTGGTTTTCCCACGAGCGTGTGGCCATGGGCCGCGCCATCGAGATCGAGTCCTACCAAGGCATGCTCGCCTGTGTCATCGCCGGTTCAGGCGTGGCGTTGATGTCCGAATCCATGCTCGACAGCCTGCCGGGCAGGGACAGCGTGTCCGTTCATCCGCTGACTGGGCCTTTTGCCACTGCCACCACCTGGTTGATGTGGCGAAAGGGTATGCTCGGCGCTAACCTCAATGCATGGATCGAGTTGCAGCAGGCGAGCCAGGCAGACAGCGTGCAAGACAGGCGCGAGATTGCTTGAACGATTCGTCAGGATCCTGATCCATTCAGTAATAGTTCGTTGTGGTTTCGCGCAAGCAATACGTAGGACTTAGGGCTACTATCAGTGTAGGAAAGGGCGACAAAACGGGCGCCTACACGCATTACCCTCAAAGGGGGCACATCATGAAAGAGAAAATTCAAACCTGGCTCCATGACCTTGGCGTTGCGCTAGGCTTGATCGAGCCTCCACTGCAGCCGGTGCCGATTCGCACCGATGACGAGCAACGCCGTCCCCGTCGGCGTTGAGCCCCAGCCAACTCGGGATTGAGGTGGGAGCGGGCTTGCTTGCCAATACGTTGAGTCAGTCGATAAATAGTTGACTGATTTACCGCATTCGCGAGCAAGCCCGCTCCCACATTTGTTTCAAGCCACCCGTGCCGCCACCGCTCCCGGTTTACGCGACACCACACTCACCAGCACAAAACTCACCGACGCCACCGCGAGGCTGTAATAAATCGGCGTGTTTGCATCCAGCCCATCCTTGAACATAAATACCAGCGCGGTGAAGAACCCCAGGCCCATCGACGTAATCGCCCCGGCGGTGGTCGCGCGTTTCCACACGATCGCTCCGATCAGCGGGATCAGCATGCCGCCCACCAGCAGGTTATAGGCCAGGGTGAGGGCGCTGATTACATCGTTCACCACCAGTGCGATGCCCAGCACGGCGATGCCGGTCAGCAGGGTGAACAAGCGGTTGACGCCCAGGCTCGACTGCTTGCCGCCGCGCAAACGTGGCAACAAGTCTTCGGTCAGCACGGTGGAGGCGGCGAGCAAGCCGGCGCTGGCCGTGGACATCATCGCCGCCAGGGCAGCAGCAATTACCAGGCCGCGGATGCCGTCCGGCAGCGAGGCTTTGACGATGGCCGCGAACGCGTTGTCGACGTTGTCCAGGTCCGGGATCAGCACATGCGCCGCCATGCCGATCAATGCGCATGCCAGGCCATAAACAATGCAATAGAACCCGGCGAAGGTGCCGGCGTGCCGGGCAACTTTTTCGTCGCGGGCGGTGAATACGCGCTGCCAGATATCCTGGCCGATCAGGATGCCGAAGAAGTAGATCATGAAGTAGGTCATGATCGTGTCCCAGCCGATCGCGGTGAAGCTGAAACTCGATGCCGGCAGCTTGGCCACCAGTTCATCCCAGCCGCCGACGCGGTACAGGCAGATCGGCAACAGAATGAACATCAGCCCCACCGTCTTGATCACGAACTGCACGATATCGGTCAGGGTCAGCGACCACATGCCGCCGATGGTCGAATACACGACTACCACGCCACCGCCCAGCAGCACCGAGATCCAGAACGGCAGGCCGAACAGCACGTGTAGCACAGTGCCAATGGCCAGGATCGAGGTCACTGCAATCATCAGTGCGTAAGCCAGCATGATCACTGCACTGGCCTGGCGAGCCATGGGGTTGTAGCGTTTCTCCAGGACCTGGGTGACGGTGAATATTTTCAGCTTCAACAGCGGCTTGGCCAGGAACAGGTTCAGCGCAATGATCCCCGCGCCCAGTGCGGCGCACAGCCAGAAACCGGAAATACCGTGCACATAACCCAGGCGCACGGTGCCGACGGTGGAGGCGCCGCCCAATACCGTGGCGGCCATGGTGCCCATGTACAGGGATGGCCCCAGGTTGCGTCCGGCCACCAGGTAATCTTCATGGGTCTTGGCGCGGCGCATGCCGTAGTAGCCGAGCACCAGCATGCCGGCGGTGTAGATGAGTACGACGAATAGATCCAAAGCCATGGCGTTGATTCTCCGATTATATTTTTTATGGACGATCAGGCGGCAGTCGGCTCGGCAAACGTGCGAGCCAAGGTCAGGTACATCAGTGGTTGGGGATCTGTGCGATCCCCTTGACTGTTAGTGTGAAGACACTGTTTTCATTGTTTTTGGAACTGCTCATCGTTCATCAGCGATGTGTCACGCCAGGCAGTACGCAGAGCATTTCATACAGCAGGTTGGCACCCAGCAGCGAGGTGTTGCCGGTGGTGTCATAGGGCGGCGAAACTTCCACCAGATCACAACCAATCAGGTCCAGGCCCTGGCAGCCACGAATGATCTCGATCGCCTGGATGGTGGTCAGCCCGCCGATTTCCGGCGTGCCGGTGCCCGGTGCCCAGGCCGGGTCGATGCCATCGATGTCGAAGCTCAGGTACACCGGGCCGCCGCCGACCTTTTCGCGCACTTCGGCCATCAACGGCGCGAGCGAGTGATGCCAGCATTCTTCGGCCTGGACCACACGGAAGCCCTGCTTGCGGCTCCAGTTGAAGTCTTCGGCGGTGTAGCCCTGGGCACGCAGGCCGATCTGCACCACGCGGTCACAATCGAGCAGACCCTCTTCCACGGCACGGCGGAAGGTGGTGCCGTGGGCGATTTTCTCGCCGAACATATGGTCGTTGACGTCGGCGTGGGCGTCGATGTGCACCAGCCCGACCTTGCCGTGTTTCTTGTGAATCGCCCGCAGGATCGGCAGGGTGATGGTGTGGTCGCCACCCAGGGTCATGGGGATGACGTCGTGCTCGAGGATTTCATCGTAGGCGTGTTCGATGATGCGCACGGCGTCGAGGAGATTGAAGGTATTGATCGCCACGTCGCCGATATCCGCAACCGACAGCGAATCGAACGGCGCAGCACCGGTGGCCATGTTGTACGGACGGATCATCACCGATTCGGCGCGAATTTCCCGAGGCCCGAAGCGGGTGCCGGCGCGCAGCGAGGTGCCGATGTCCAGGGGCACGCCGATAAAGGCCGCGTCCAGGCCCTTGGCCGTTTGCAGGTGGGGCAGGCGCATCATGGTGGCGATGCCGGCGAAGCGCGGCATTTCGTTGCCGCCCAGTGGTTGGTGGAAAATCTTGTCCACGGGATTGCCTCATCGTTGTGGTGTTTATCAGGTGGCCGATTCTGTAAAAAGCGAGGGCAGGGAAGAATCGGCAGAGGCAAATACTTAGTTCAGATTTTTCTAAACTAAAGCCTGGGGTAAACTCGGTTCAAATGAGAGCGCCTGCGGAGATTTAATGGCCAACGCCTTGCCCGACCTGAAACTGCTGCGCATCTTCGTCAGCGTCGTGCGGCACCAGGGGTTCGCCAACGCCCAGCACGCACTCAACCTGTCGACGTCAGCCATCAGCACCTATATGAGCCAGCTGGAATCGGCGTTGGGCCTGGTGCTGTGCCATCGCGGGCGGGGCGGCTTCAGCCTGACCAGCAAGGGCGCGCTGTTTTATCAGGAAACCTTGCGTTTATTGGCCGAGCTGGAAGGCTTCGAACAATATGCCGCCGCGTTGAAGGGCGAATTGCGCGGCACGCTCAAGCTCGGCGTGCTCGACTCCACCGTCAGCGACAAAGCGCTGCCGTTCGCTGAGGTGATCGGTGCCTACAGCCTCGAACACCCGGCGGTTCATTTGCATCTGTCGGTGATGAGCCCTTATGAACTGCAACTGGGGGTCCAGGACAATCGCCTGGACCTGGCCATTGGCGCGTTTTCCAACCGCATGAGCGGGCTGATCTACATGCCGCTGTACCGCGAACAGCACTGGCTCTATTGCAGCACCCGGCACCCGTTGTTCAATGAACGGCGCATTCCCGAGCAGGTCATTACCCAGCAACGTATGGTCGGGCGGGGTTATTGGAGCCAGGCCGAACTGGCGCGCCACGGCTTCAAGCACAGCGCGGCCACCGTGGAAAGCATGGAGGCGCAGCTGATCCTGGTGCTGTCGGGGGCCTACATCGGCTATCTGCCCGAGCACTACGCCCAGGCCTGGGCCGACAAGGGCGACCTGCGCGTGCTGCTGCCGGCCACCTTTGGCTACCAGGCGCCGTTTTCGATGATCATGCGCCGGGGCCGAAGCCGCGAACCGCTGATACAGACCTTTCGCGATCTACTTAAAGCCCAGCTCAACCAGGCCTGAAAAAAAACATGTCCAGACCCCAGTGTCCCCGTTGTCTCAGGCCAGTCAGCCACTGCTTGTGCCCGCTGATTCCCCGTCTCGACAGTCGCACCCGCGTGTTGCTGCTGCAGCATCCGAGCGAGGTCAACCACGCGCTCAACACCGCGCGGCTCGCGGCGTTGGGGTTGAACAATGCGCAGTTGGTGGTGGGCGAGGTGTTCAATGACTTGGCGAACCTGTTGAACCGGCCCGGTTATCAGGCGCGGCTGTTGTTTCCGGCCGACGATGCCCAACCCCTGCAAGCCTACGCACAAAACGATCAGCCGCTGTTGCTGGTGGTGCCCGACGGCACCTGGCGTAAGGCACGCAAGTTGCTGCATCTGAACCCACTGTTGGCGGCGTTGCCTCGGGTGACGCTGGCCGATGGCGGTGTGTCGCGCTATCGACTGCGCAAGGCACCGGGCCCGGGCGCGTTGTCGACGGTCGAAGCGATCGTGCAAGCGTTGCAGGTACTGGAAGCGCCAGCATCGTTCGAGACGCTGCTCAAACCCTTTGAAGCATTGATCGAGGGGCAGATTGCGGCGATGGGGGAAGAGGTTTTTCAGAGAAATCATGGCGGTGGGGACTAGGGCCAGGCGGATTATCGAGGCGTGGCCATCGGGGGCAAGCCCCCTCCCGCAGTTGACAGCGTCCCAACATGAGAATGCGGTCCAGTGTGGGAGGGGGGCTTGCCCTCGGTGGCGTCCGCCCAGTCTCCACCTCTTTGCCTTATTCCTATAAGCCATAAGCACCACACTTTGCGTGATATGGCCCGCCGACCTTTCCCGGTATGATGTCCGCCCCCGCAGTCTGGATTGCGAATACGCCATGACCTTGCAGTACCCAACAATCGCCGATTGCGTCGGCAACACGCCCCTGGTCCGCTTGCAACGCATGGCGGGTGAAACCAGCAATACCCTGTTGCTCAAGCTTGAAGGCAACAACCCCGCCGGTTCCGTCAAGGACCGTCCGGCGCTGTCGATGATCACCCGCGCCGAACTGCGCGGGCAGATCAAGCCGGGGGACACGCTGATCGAAGCCACCTCGGGTAATACCGGGATCGCCCTGGCCATGGCCGCCGCGATCAAGGGTTACAAGATGGTGCTGATCATGCCCGACAATGGCAGCGCCGAGCGCAAGGCGGCGATGACCGCTTATGGCGCACAGCTGATCCTGGTCACCCAGGAAGAAGGCATGGAGGGCGCGCGCGACCTCGCCGAACGCATGGCCGCCGAAGGCCGTGGCGTGGTGCTGGACCAGTTTGCCAACGGTGATAACCCCGAAGCGCACTACACCAGCACCGGCCCGGAAATCTGGCGCCAGACCCAGGGCACCATCACGCATTTCGTCAGCTCCATGGGCACCACCGGCACCATCATGGGCAATTCGCGCTACCTCAAGGAGCAGAATCCGGCGATTCAGATCGTCGGCCTGCAACCGATGGAAGGCGCGGCCATCCCCGGCATCCGCCGCTGGCCCGAAGAGTATTTGCCCAGGATCTACAACGCCACGCGCGTGGACCGCATCATCGACATGGCCCAGCGTGAAGCCGAAGACACCACCCGCCGCCTGGCCCGTGAAGAGGGCATCTTCTGCGGTGTGTCGTCCGGTGGCGCCGTGGCCGGTATGTTGCGCTTGTCCAAAGAGGTGGAAAACGCGGTGATCGTCGCGATCATCTGTGACCGAGGCGACCGTTACCTGTCGACCGGCATCTTTGACGAACCCAACTGATGGCCAAGCACGAGAGAGGCCTGCGCTTTCAACCGACGGGCGGCAGCCGGGCTCCGCAGATTCCGGTGGGCAAGAAGCAACGCCTGACCATCGAACGCCTGGCCAATGACGGACGCGGCATTGTGTTCTTCGAAGGGCGTACCTGGTTCGTCAACGGTGCGCTGGCCGGCGAAGAGGTGGAAGCGCGGGTGCTCGGCGCCCACGGCAAGGTGGTCGAGGCGCGCACCGAGCGTGTGTTCACGGCCAGCGAACTGCGTCGCCCGGCGCCGTGTGCGCATTTTGGCCGCTGTGGCGGCTGCAGCGTGCAACACCTGCCCCATGCCGAACAACTTGCGCTGAAACAGCGCATGCTCGCCGAGCAATTGTCCCGTGTGGCCGGTGTGGAGCCGCAAGCGTGGGCTGCGCCGTTGAGCGGGCCGGAATTCGGCTACCGTCGCCGCGCCCGCGTGGCCGTGCGTTGGGATGCCAAGGCCAAACACCTGGAGGTCGGTTTTCGTGCCGTGGCCAGCCAGGACATCGTCGCCATCGATGATTGCCCGGTCCTGGTACAGGCCTTGCAGCCGATCATGCAGCGTCTGCCGAACATGCTGCGCCGCTTGAGCAAGCCTCAGGCGTTGGGGCATGTGGAATTGTTCAGTGGAACGTCCATCGCCGTGTTGCTGCGGCATATGGCACCGCTGTCCGAGGCGGACATGCAGGTGTTGAAAGAATTTTGCAGCTTCCATGATGCCCAGTTGTGGCTGCATGGCGAGGGCCAGCCGGAGCCGGTCGAGCCGGGTCGCACGCTCGGTTTCCGCCTGGAGGCATGGGACCTGGAGCTGGCGTACCGGCCGGGTGATTTTGTGCAGGTCAACGCCGGGGTCAACGAGGCGATGGTCGCCCAGGCCCTGGAATGGTTGGCGCCGCAACCCGATGAACGGGTGCTGGATCTGTTTTGCGGGCTGGGCAATTTTGCCCTGCCACTGGCCAGGCAGGTCCGCGAAGTCGTTGCCGTGGAGGGCGTGCAGACCATGGTGGAACGCGCGGCACAGAACGCCGTAAGCAACAATTTGCATAACGCGCGGTTTTTTCAGGCCGATTTGTCCCAGCCCCTGACTGACGCGGAATGGGCCAAACCAGGCTTTTCTGCGGTACTCTTGGACCCACCGCGCGACGGTGCCCAGGAAGTTGTGCGCAGACTTGCCACCCTGGGCGCCAGGCGCCTGGTGTATGTGTCTTGCAATCCGGCGACGCTGGCGCGGGACACGGTTGAATTGGTCAAGCAAGGCTACCGGCTAAAGCGTGCCGGGATCCTCGACATGTTTCCGCAGACAGCGCATGTCGAGGCCATGGCGTTATTTGAAGCGGGCTAGGATGCCCGTTTAATCCGACTGGCCTGCAGTCTCCAGGGCCGTGAACTGCCAGGGAATCTGCAGCAAGGTCGGCGATGATTTTTGGCGCATCCAAGGTGCGTCGTAGGGAAGGTAAGCAAGATGGTACAGGTGAGAGCACACCAGCCGATCAACACCGACGGCAGTATCAATCTCGAGGCATGGCTGGATCATGCCGTCAGTGTCGACCCGGCACTGGACCGTGAAGCCTTGAAAGCAGCCTGCGAGTTCGCTCGTGAGTCTGAACAGCAGGACAATGCGGCCAAGAACCTGTGGGCGGAGGGCACTTCAAGCTTTCGTACCGGGTTGGAAATCGCCGAGATCCTGGCCGATCTCAAGCTGGACCAGGATTCGCTGATCGCCGCCGTGCTCTATCGCGGCGTGCGCGAAGGACATATCCCGTTGCCGACCGTCAGCCAGCGTTTCGGCGCGGTGGTGGCCAAGCTGATCGACGGCGTGCTGCGCATGGCGGCCATCAGTGCCAGCCTCAGCCCGCGCCAGTCCATGGTGCTGGGTACCCAGGGCCAGGTGGAAAACCTGCGCAAGATGCTGGTGGCGATGGTCGACGACGTCCGCGTCGCGCTGATCAAGCTGGCTGAACGTACCTGCGCGATCCGTGCGGTGAAGACCGCCGACGACGAAAAGCGCAACCGCGTTGCCCGCGAAGTCTTCGACATCTACGCGCCGCTGGCGCACCGCCTGGGTATCGGTCATATCAAATGGGAGCTGGAGGACCTGTCCTTCCGCTACCTCGAACCCGATCAATACAAACAGATTGCCACGCTGCTGCATGAGCGGCGGCTCGACCGCGAGCGCTTTATCAGCGACGTGATGGGCCAGTTGCGCGCCGAGTTGCAGGCCACCGGCGTCGATGCCGACATCAGCGGCCGCGCCAAGCACATCTATTCCATCTGGCGCAAAATGCAGCGCAAGGGCCTGGCGTTCAGCCAGATCTACGACGTACGGGCCGTGCGTGTGCTGGTGCCGGAAATGCGCGATTGCTACACCGCGCTGGGTATCGTCCATACCCTGTGGCGTCACATCCCCAAGGAATTTGACGACTACATCGCCAACCCCAAGGAAAACGGCTATCGCTCGCTGCACACGGCGGTGATCGGTCCTGAGGGCAAGGTGCTGGAAGTGCAGATCCGCACCCATGCCATGCATGAAGAGGCGGAGCTGGGCGTCTGCGCGCATTGGCGTTACAAGGGCACCGACGTCAAGGCCGGGTCGAACCAGTACGAAGAGAAGATCTCCTGGCTGCGCCAAGTACTGGAGTGGCACGAAGAACTCGGCGATATCGGCGGCCTGGCCGAACAGCTGCGCGTGGATATCGAACCGGACCGGGTCTACATCTTCACCCCCGACGGTCACGCCATCGACTTGCCCAAGGGCGCCACGCCGCTGGACTTCGCTTACCGCGTGCACACCGAAATCGGCCACAACTGCCGTGGCGCCAAGATCAACGGGCGCATCGTACCGCTCAACTACAGCCTGCAAACCGGTGAGCAGGTCGAGATCATCACCAGCAAGCACGGCACGCCGAGCCGCGACTGGCTGAACCCTAACCTGGGGTATATCACCACCTCACGGGCACGGGCGAAGATCGTCCACTGGTTCAAGCTGCAGGCCCGCGACCAGAACGTCGCCGCCGGCAAGACCCTGCTCGAACGCGAACTGGCACGCCTGGGCCTGCCCCAGGTGGACTTCGACAAGCTGGCCGAAAAGGCCAACATGAAGATTGCCGAAGACATGTTCGCCGCCCTCGGTGCCGGCGACTTGCGTCTGGCCCAATTGGTCAACCTGGCCCAGCAACTGGTGGAGCCGGAGCGTGGCAACGAACAGCTGGAGCTGATCCCGCGCAAGGCCACCGGCTACAAGCCCGGCAAGCGCGGCGATATCCAGATCCAGGGCGTGGGCAACCTGATGACGCAGATGGCCGGTTGCTGCCAGCCGTTGCCGGGCGACGCCATCGTCGGCTACATCACCCAGGGCCGCGGCGTGAGCATTCACCGCCAGGACTGCGCCTCGGTGCTGCAGCTGGGCGGGCGCGAGCCGGAGCGGATCATCCAGGTCAGTTGGGGCCCGGTGCCGGTGCTCACCTACCCGGTGGACATCATCATTCGCGCCTACGACCGTTCCGGTTTGCTGCGTGACGTCTCGCAAGTGCTGCTCAATGAGCGGATCAACGTACTTGCGGTCAACACCCGTTCGAACAAAGAGGACAACACCGCGCTGATGTCCCTGACCATCGAGATTCCGGGGCTGGACGCGCTGGGGCGGTTGCTGGGGCGGATTTCCCAGTTGCCGAACATCATTGAGACGCGGCGCAATCGCACCCCTGGTTGAACGCAGTCAAATAATGTGGGAGGGGGCTTGCCCCCGATAGCGGTGGGTCAGTCAATACAGGTGTCGGCTGATCCTTTCCCATCGGGGGCAAGCCCCCTCCCACATTGGATCGGCGGTGTTCATACCTGATTGGAAAGAGATCAATGTATTCACTAGATGACCTGCTACACCTGATGAACCGCCTGCGCGACCCGCAATACGGGTGCCCGTGGGATATCAAGCAAACCTACGCCAGTATCGTGCCGCATACCCTTGAAGAAGCCTACGAGGTGGCCGATGCCATCGAGCGCGGCGACTTCGATCATCTGCAAGGTGAGCTGGGCGACCTGCTGTTCCAGGTGGTGTATTACAGCCAGCTGGCACGCGAAGATGGGCGCTTCGAATTTGCCGGCGTGATCGACAGCATCACCCGCAAGTTGATCCGGCGTCATCCCCATGTGTTTCCTACCGGCGATCTTTACGCACCGCTGGATATCCCGCGGTTGAGCGAGGAGCAGGTCAAGCAGCGCTGGGAGCAGATCAAGGCCGAGGAGCGTGTGGAAAAATCCGACGCGCCCGAGCAACTGTCCCTGCTTGATGACGTGCCCACCGCCTTGCCATCGCTGTCCCGCGCCGCGAAATTGCAAAAGCGCGCCAGTCAGGTGGGTTTCGACTGGCCGTCCGCGTTGCCGGTGGTGGATAACGTACGCGAAGAGCTGGATGAAGTGCTCGAAGCCATGGCCGATAACGACTCGGCAGCGATTGCCGATGAGGTCGGCGACCTGCTGTTCGCAGCGGTCAACCTGGCCCGTCACCTCAAGGTCGACCCTGAAACCGCGCTGCGCGGCGCCAATGCCAAGTTCGAGCGACGTTTCCGATTTATCGAACAGGCATTGCGCGATACACAGCAACCCATAGAAGATTGCACCCTCGAAACGTTGGACGCCCTGTGGGGCGAAGCCAAACGCCAGGAAAAGACTATATCCAGCTGCGGTTGAGCAGTTGCCCAAGTGAGTAAGCACCATGAGCCTTTCCCTTCGCGACCAGTTGCTCAAAGCAGGTCTGGTCAACCAAAAGCAGGCCAAGCAGGTCGGCAAAGAGAAGCAGAAACAGCAGCGGCTGGTCCACAAGGGTCAGGCTGAGGTCGATGACACCCAGGCGCGCCTGGCGGCCGAGGCGCACGCCGAGAAGGTCAAGCGCGACCAGGAACTGAACCGCCAGCAGCAGGAAAAAGCCGAGGCCAAGGCCCGTACGGCCCAGGTCAAGCAATTGATCGAAACCTCACGGCTGCCAAAGTTGACCACCGAGGACTATTACAACTTTGTGGATGACAAGAAGGTCAAGCGCCTGTCGGTCAACACGCTGATGCGCAATAAACTGAGCAATGGCTCCCTGGCCATCGTGCACCACGGCGGCGGCTACGAAGTGATCCCGCGCGAAGCCGCGCTGAAGATCCAGGAGCGCGCGCCGGAACGTATCGTGCAGCTCAATATCCTGACCGAAAGCCAGGTGCCGGATGAGGATGATCCGTACGCCGCCTACCAGATCCCGGATGATCTGATGTGGTAAGGCTGTAGAAACGACAAACCCCGCCAACAGGCGGGGTTTGTGTTTTACCGTACAGCGCCTGCCGGTTACCAATCCACCGCGTAGCTCAAGCTGAAGGTGCGACCTTCGGCATTCGGGTACGGTGCGCGGGCGTTGGCCTGGGCGAACATGTTCTGATAGTTGCGGTTGGTGAGGTTGTACACCGCACCTTCGAGGCGACCGACCGGCAGCCTGACCGAGCCCAGCAGGTCAACCAGGGTGTAGCCCTGGATATCGCGACCGTTGTTGTCCTTGAAGGCCGCGTCGTAATTGGCCAGACGCATGCCCTGCAAGCGCAGGCTGTAGTCGTCACGCTGATAGCCGACGAAGGCGGTGGCCTTGGCCGGGGAAATACGCGTGGCGGGCAGGTCGATCCATTTGCCGTTCTGCTGGGTTTCACCTTTGGCGTACGCGTACGTGCCGCCTACCGACCACTGATCGGTGACGTTGTACGTCAGGCTGGTTTCAATACCGCGCACGCGCTCTTTCTGGTTGATCAGGCGCAGTACGCGGTCATTGGCATCGTAGAACTGCGTGACGTCCGAGGTGTTTTCATACGCCGTGACATTGGCCAGCCACTTGTCCCAGTTGCCACGCCAGCCCAGTTCATAGCTGTCGACCTTCAGCGCCTGGGCATTGAGGTCCTGGATGTTGTACGTGCTGTTGACGTCACGCAGGAAACGCTGGATATCCGGCAGGGAGAAGCCCTGGCTGAAGTTGGCGAACACGTCCTGGTTTTCACTCAGGTGGTACACCGCGCCGAGGTTGTAGAGGGTGTCGTCATATTTGAGGGTGCCGCCCGGCAGCGTCGCGCGGTTGCCTGTCTGAACGATTTCGCCGTAGGCGATGCTGTCGTCGACTTCGCTCTGGATCCACTCACGGCGCACGCCACCGCGCAAGGTCCAGTCGCCGATGTCATAGGACAGTTGGCCGAAGATCGCCTTGGTGGTGGTCTGGATGTCCGGGCCCAACTCGAAGGTGGTACCGGTCTTGGTGTACGTCAGGCCGTTGACCCGGTATTGGTCGCCGCGTTGGCGCGAGGTTTCGTGATCGTAGTCGGCGCCCCACACCAGGTTGCCGGTGGCGGGGCCGATGTCCGGCATCTGCGTGTCGATGGCTGCGCGCAAGCCATACACGTCTTGCACGCTGTTGTTGTCCGAGACGCCTGCCCGGCCCCTGGACAGGTCCGGGAAGAACAACGCATCCGCGCGGCGCCAGTAACTTTCCACCTGCAGGCCCTGGCCGTAGAAGTCCTTGTCGGCGTAATTGAGGTTGACCGCCTGATTGTGGGTGGACGGCTGGTCGTCCAGGTCCAGGCCTTTGACCGCGACGGCCTCGCTGGTGATGCGCGGGTTCTTGGTGTAGCGGGTGTCCTGTTCGTCTTTATAGTCCTGCAGCGACAGGCTGATCTTCTTGTCGTCATCGAGCGCGTAGCCGAAGCGACCTTGCAGGTCATAGGTGTCGGTGTCCATGTTGCTGCCCTGGGACGTGTCCTGGGGAATGCGCTTGCCGTTGCCGTCGAACTGGTCGTTGCGTTGCACCGTGTTGCCCGACACATACCAGTCCAGCGGGCCCTGGCGGCCTGTTGCGCTCTGGAAGGCCTGGTAGGAAAAGCCTTTGCGGCTGAGGTTGTCGCCGGCGGTCATGCCGATCTTGCTGCTGAAGGCCAGGTCTTCACCTGTGTTGCGCTTGGTGATGATGTTGATGATGCCGCCCGATGCGCCGGCGCCGTAGACACTGCTGGCGCCGGAAATCACTTCGATGCGCTCGATACTTTCCGGCGCCACGCTGTTGAGCTGGCGGAAGTTGTCGCGCGTGGCGTTCTGGGATACCCCGTCGATCAGGATCAGCGTATTGCGCCCGCGCAGCGTCTGGCCGAAGTTGCTCATGCCGCCGCTGGAGGGGGCGATGCCGGGGACCAGTTGCCCGAGGATATCGGCAACCCGGCGTCCCGCCGACGTCTGCTGGCGGATCTCTTCTTCGTCGATAACCTGCACCGAGCCCGGGATCGCCGCGATGCTGGTTTCACTGCGCGTGGCCGAGACCACCGTGGCCTGTAACTGCAGGTTGTTCGCCGCTGGCGTCTCCTCAGTCTGGTCGGCCCAGACGGGGGCGCTGATCGACCCGAGCAGGGGCAGCAGAATCGCCCATTGTGTTGTATTCATGACCTTGCCTTTGAGTTATTAGAAGTATTGACAGAAAAATCGGACATTTCAGGTGTTCGGGTGAACGAACGAATCGCGCGGATGCCCAGTGCGGCCAGGGCATACGTCAGTGCCACCAGCCAGAAGCTGTGCGCCAGGCCCACCATTGCCATACCGATGCCACCCAACAGCGCGCCGCACAACGCGCCGGCCTTGGCGGCGCTGTTGCCCATGCCCAAGGCAAATCCCTGCTGGCTGGGGGCAACGGTGTTGGCGATCAAGGTGTAGGCGACAGGCAGCAACGCGCCCTGCCACACGCCCCACAGCAGGCGGCTGGCAAGGAACCCCAGCCATTCGCCGGCCAACGCCGTGAAGGCCAGGGTCAGGGCGCAGAACCAGGTGACCCATTCGATGATGTGCAGCGTGCGTGCGGGTGAGTGCCGGTCAAACAAACGGCCCCACAGCGGCGCGGACAGCGCCAGGGTCAGCGCGCTGGCGGCGTAGCTGGCGCCGATCAGCCATGCGGGCGCATGCAGAACATCGGCAACATACAACGCGTAGAACGGTTGCGGCATCATCTTGGCGGCCTGGATCAATACGATGATTCCCAGCATCGCGCCAAGCCAACCTTTGGGAAGCGCAGCAGGCTTGGACGTGAGTGCGGGTCTCGAGCGTGGTGAGTCGCTGGGTAGGAACACGCTGATTATTGCGCATATCAGGCAGACTGCGGTGGCGCTGTAACACAGCAAAGCGAAACCGGATATATCCATCAGCCAGCCCCCCAACACCGGCCCGGCCAGGGAGCCCACGGCGGTGGCGGATTGCAGCCGGGCCAGAATATGCCCGCGACCGCCGTCGCCGCAGCAGGCCAGTGCATAGGCCTGGGCTGCCGCGATGAAGCCGGCCAACGCGCCTTGCGCCACACGGACGAGTACCAGCAGCCAAGGGTCGTCAGTGACGGCGGCCAGCGCCTGGCATAGCGCCAGCGCCAGCAGCGCGCGCAGGATCATTGGCTTGTGACCTGTACGGTCACCCAGACGCCCCCACATGGGCGTGAGGATCATCGCCGCCATCATCGGCCCGGCGTACACCAGCGAAGAAAGCAGGCCGGTGTAGTGGGCGTTCGCAGTGCCAAGCAATTTCTGGATCTGCAAGGGCCAGAAAGGCCCGCTCATTTCCATGGCACCCATCGACACCAACTGAATCACCACCAGCAAGCGCAGCGCAGTGCTGTTAGCCGACATGGGCGGCAGTGCTCAACGGGTTGGGGAGACGCCCGACGATGTCGGCATGGCTTTCCATCAGCCGCATGCGCATAAACGACTTGGCCGGCCAGTCCTGTTCCAGCAATGCGGCGCGTTCGGTCAGCCAGCGTTGTGGTTCGACCTGGCTGCGCACGTCATCGAAGCACTGGCTGACTTGCGCTGACAGTTCGTCCCACAGCAGTGCCTGGGCAATCTCGAAGTGGCGCGCGCAGAGCAATACCAACTCGCCCAAATGGCACATGAACACCGTGTGCAGCAACTTGTCACGCACGAAACCCGCATCGTCGTACAAGGTCATCTTCGGGTCATGCAATTCGATGTCCAGGCCTTGGGCGTGCAGGGTTTTGCGGTCGATGCGGATATCGCCGAAATCGCGCAACAGCAGGCGGCTGACGTGTCCGTCTGCGCCCATCACCATAAAGGAGTTCTGTTGATGGGCCTCGAAGGCCACGCCGTAGCGCAGGTACATGCCCAGCAGGGCGGGCACTGCGATGGATGCGTAGTCCTTGAAGAATGCGCGGATGGCCTGTGCGTCGTCAGTGCCTTTACTCAGGCGCACCCACTGCCGCAGCAACGGCTGCCCATGTTGGTCGGTGGCAAACAGGCTGCCTACCGGAATGGCCATCTCGCCCGTTTCGAGCAGGCTTTGCGGGTTGTCGCGGTAGAGCACTGCCAGGTGACGGGAGTGCTCGTCATTTACCGGTTGTGGTTTGAAATGCACGCCGAGGCGTTCGGGCACGATGCTGAGCAGGCGCTGGATGTCGGGCTCACGCGCCAGAATGGTCTGCAGCAGATGGCTGATGCGCGGGCCCATGCGCGCCGAGCGTGGTGACACCGTGCGCTGCACGCTGGTCAGGCGCAGTGAAACCGGGAGCTTGACCATTGGCGCGTCGCTGCGGCCTTCAGGCAGGACGGTCCTGAACGACATGGTCGGGTGGGCCGTGAAGGCAACGATGTCGGTCAGCACCAGCAGCCGATCGGCGATCTCATTGGCGAACAACTGCGGTAACTCCTGGTGAGCTTGCCAGGGATGGGCAGGCAGCGGCAGATAATCGCTGGCCTCAAGGCCCTGGGCGGTCAGGTGCGCCGTCAGTTGGCGGGCAGCCTGCGGGAACTGGTGTTGCCACCACTGCCAGTAGTCCGCGGTACCGCCCAGGCTTTCGACGTGGGCGTACTGGCGGTGCAGGGCACACAGCAATACCGGGAAGCGCGCTTCGAACTCCGGTGAGAAATCGATCACCTGTTCCGTTCCCAGACCCAGCTTCGTCTTGTAGTTCGGGTGCCAGGGATGGCCGAGCGTACCCCATTGCTCAAGCACTGACGTCGGGTTGCCAACGCCAGGGTCATTCTTCAGATAGCCGAGCAGGTTGCCCTGATGCACAGGGTCCATTGCGGCCTGCAACTGGAGCGTCCATTGCTCGTGAAAGGCCAGGCACAGGGTATCGTTGATGAAGCTGTCGTCGATTTCTGTGTTGAGGCGGTCCAGGACCTCTGGCTCGGCAGACGATTGGAGGCGGGTGTTCAGTAAGGTCAGCAACTGCGACGGGAATTGGATTCTCTGTTCGGGCTGCCCAGCCCGCACCACGCTGACCTTGCCGCGCAAATCCCAGCTGGCCATGCGGCCGCGGCGCAGATGCTCGAAGCGCACGCGGGTCTGGTCGGGCAGCGTCAGCCAGCCGTGGCCGTGTTCGTCATGGCTGAGTGTGTCCGGATCAAGCAGGCCTTCACGAAACAGTGCCTGGATCAGGCGCTGGAAACTGCGTTCGCAGGCTGGCGCCAGGGTTGCGACCAGCGTATCGATCGTAATGTGCCTGGCTTGGAATTGACGGGTGGCGAGTGCTTCACCCCAGCGGTCAAGCAGGGATTTTTCCGGTGTGGTGACATGTCCGTGCATCAAGTCAAACTCCGTTTCCGTGGGGTCGAGTAAAAGCGCAGCGATACTATCGAGAATCATTACCAAATGTCTATTTGTTGTTACGCTTTTTGCGGAAACGATTATTCAGGGCGGCGAGGGCGTTTTCTAAAAACGAAAACCCCGCTCAAAAGGCGGGGTTTTCGTTTGCAGGCGGCGCGGCTGCGTGGGCCGGGCGTCTACGCGATTTCGGAATTTCAGGAGCCTTGTGCCTGGCGTTTCATCTCAAGCGATTCAAGTTCGGTTTTATAATTATGAGCATCGCTCTCGTTATGAAACATGCCGACCAGCAAATCTTGTTGATGTACATCCCAGATGTGAATCCCGTGGCCTACCGCTTCATGGGACATATGTTCATCGTCGCGTTCAGTTACTTTTACAGTCATCTGCTTGCTCCAATCTCTGGTTGATCTGCGGCAAGTCGTCGCAGGTCTTTGTTATATGATTTGTTAGCTTGCTAAGTAAACCGGTTTTGCATGCAACAATTCATTGCAGGAAACGCAACAGTGCTGCAGGCCTTGTAAACCGTGGCATTTGGTCGCGGTGGTGGAGGGTAGATGACAAAAGTTTCATGTTTGGGGGCCGACACTGACGCCATCGGGGGCAAGCCCCCTCCCACCTTTGAAATGCATTCCAATGTGGGAGGGGGCTTGCCCCCGATGGCTGTGGATGCTTCAACACCAATACCTGCAGGCGAAAAAAAGCCCCGCATTCAGCGAGGCTCTCTTCAAGCACATCCGTGCAATCAGCTACCTTTAACGGCCTTACCGTCAACGGTGCCATCCTGCAGCATGATGTTGTATTCCTTGCCATCGGTCTCAACCTGGCGCAAGGCAACCAGAATGCCGCCCTGGTCCTTGGCAAACCACATCTGCGTGATGCGCTTGCTCTGGGAGGGGTCACGCACGCGTTCAACCTTGATCGCGTCGATGGCGCCCACTTTGGTCTGGACCTTTTCCGCACCAATGACGCGGAAATCGTAGGTATCGACGTCCGTGCCTTCGGCCACTCGGTAGCTCATGCTTTTCTTGCCGGCAGCCACGTCACGCTGCAGGGCGAGTTGATAGGTGGACTTGTCGAGCATGCCGCTTTCGAGGGTGACGTTAACCGGGTCCTTGTTTTCAAAGCCGGTGATTTTCTTGGTCGCCTGGTCGAAATCCAGGTTGACCTTCTTCGCTTTGCCCAGGCCGCCGCGCTCGAAGCTGTAGCTCTTGGGTTGCAGGGTGTCCTTGTCGAACAGGATCACGCTGGTTTCGGTCAGGCTGGCAATCATCATCGAGGCCTTGAAGTTCAAGGTCCACGTGCCGTCGCCGTTTTTGGTCAGGCTGCGTTCAGCCGAACCGCTCATGGGCAATTGCTTCCAGTCGGCGGTATAGCTGACGGAGAAGGGGTGAAGGTCTGCCGCTTGCACGGCAGGCAGAGCGAACAGCGCAAAAGCGAAAAGCAGGGCGCGACGCATAAAATCTCCTAGGTTCGAATCAAGTGGCCGCTGGCCGCGAGTAACTGACCGTCCAATAATGCACCCTGTTCACCAAGAATCAACCGACCCTCGGCAAACCAGCGAACGGCCAGCGGGTAAATCCTGTGTTCCTGGGTATGAACCCGTTGCGCAAGCGTCTGCGCCGAGTCGCCTGACTCTACCGGAACCACTGCCTGTACGACCAGAGGCCCACCATCGAGTTCCTCGGTGACAAAGTGCACGCTGCAGCCGTGCTCGCTGTCACCGGCATCGAGGGCGCGCTGATGGGTATGCATGCCTTTGTACTTGGGCAGCAGGGACGGGTGGATATTGAGCAGGCGACCTTGGTAATGGCGCACGAAATCTGCGCTGAGAATGCGCATGAAGCCGGCGAGCACCACGAGCTTGGGGTCGAAGGCGTCGATCAGCTCGATCAAGGCCTGGTCGAAGGCCTCGCGACCTTCGAACGCCTTGTGATCGAGCGAGCGGGTCTCGATACCCGCGTCCCGGGCACGCTGCAGGCCATAGGCGTCGCTGCGGTTGGAAATCACCGCAGCGATGCGCACCGGGCTGTCGCCGGCACGCGTGCTGTCGATCAGGGCCTGCAAGTTACTGCCGGTGCCGGAAAGCAGCACCACGACATTACAGGTCGCGGGCATCCGCTCTTGCATCAATGAGCCTTAAGGTTTTTCAGTTCAACCGAAGCGGCGCCTTCGGCAGCCGTGGCGATCTGGCCGATGACCCAAGGTTGTTCGCCGGCTTCACGCAAGACGTTCAGCGCGGTTTCAACGTGTTCCTGTGCCACGCAGATGACCATGCCCACGCCGCAGTTGAGCACGCGGTGCATCTCGGTCTCGTTGACGTTGCCGTTCTCTTGCAGCCAGTCGAAGACTGCAGGGCGCTGCCAGCTGGCCACGTCGACGATCGCCTGGGCGCCTTTTGGCAGCACGCGTGGGATGTTGTCCAGCAGGCCGCCGCCGGTGATGTGGGCCATGGCCTTGACGGCGCCGGTGTCCTTGATCAGCTTGAGCAGCGGCTTGACGTAAATGCGCGTCGGGGCCATCAGCAGGTCGGTCAGTGGCTTGCCGTCGAGCTGGATGGTCTCGATGTCGGCGCCGGACACTTCGATGATCTTGCGGATCAGCGAGTAGCCGTTGGAGTGCGGGCCGGAGGATGGCAGGGCAAGCAGGGCGTCGCCGGCAGCCACTTTGGAGCCGTCGATGATCTCGGCTTTTTCCACCACGCCGACGCAGAAGCCTGCCAGGTCGTAGTCTTCGCCTTCGTACATGCCTGGCATTTCAGCGGTTTCGCCGCCCACCAGGGAGCAACCCGACAGTTCGCAGCCGGCGCCGATGCCGGTGACCACCTGGGTCGCGGTCTCGACATTGAGCTTGCCGGTGGCGTAGTAGTCGAGGAAGAACAACGGCTCGGCGCCGCACACCACCAGGTCGTTGACGCACATGGCAACCAGGTCGATGCCGATGCTGTCGTGCTTGTTCAGGTTCAGCGCCAGGCGCAGCTTGGTGCCCACGCCGTCGGTGCCGGAGACCAGTACAGGCTGCTTGTAGCCGGCCGGGATTTCGCAGAGGGCGCCAAAACCGCCCAGGCCGCCCATGACTTCGGGGCGCGCGGTGCGCTTGGCGACGCTCTTGATGCGTTCGACCAATGCTTCACCGGCGTCGATGTCTACACCGGCGTCCTTGTAGCTCAGGGAGGGTTGCTTGCTCATGATCCAGGCCTTTAGGGGGGATTTCTGGGTAACGACCGGGCGGGCGGGCACTTTTGGAAGGCCCAGCCGTTGACGGTCTGCGAAGGCGCGCGATTTTATCAGGCTTGAGGGGCAGCGGCCATCCTCGGGCCGACGGGCAGGGCATATGAGCTTAAAAAAACCGGAATCGGCGCGGTAATGGAGCGTATTAAGGTATAGCCTTGAACCCGCTATCGTTATGACAGTATGAAAACTTACCGAGACCCGTGAATGTTTTAGCGGTCGCTGTGTCACAGCCTTGCCAAACCGAGATCACGCGGTCTGTTCCAGCCGCTAAATTTGTCGTTCGGGAATCTTCCATGCGTCTGTGTAAATTCTTTTTTGTAGGCTGCTTGTCATGGGTCAGCCTGGCGAGTCATGCCGAAACCCTCAATGGCCTCTATCAAGTCCTCGAACCGGTCAGCAGCCAGTCGCCCCAAGAGCGCGACCAGGCCACCCAGCGCGCCGTGCAGACCCTGGTCATCCGCCTGACCGGCGATGCCAAGGCCGCCGAGGGCCCGGGCCTGGCGGCGATCCGCAAGGACCCGCAGCAAATCATCAGCCAATACGGCTACGACGCCGGCCCGCCGGAAAGCCTGCAAGTGGATTTCGACCCGGTCAGCACCGATCGCGCCTTGCGCGACGCCGGGTTGGCGATCTGGGGCAGCAATCGACCCTCGATCCTCGGCTGGTGGCTGAACGACTCCACCGACGGCAGCAGCCTGGTCGGCGACGGCCAGGCGGTGGCTCAGGCGCTACGCCGGGCGGCCCAGCACCGTGGTTTGCCGCTGCGTCTGCCGTTGGGTGATTTGGACGAGCAGGTCGTCGCCACCGCACCGAATCTGGAAAGCGCAGACGCCACGCCGCTGCGCGCCGCCTCCGAACGTTATGGCGCCGATGCGCTGCTGGCGGTTCATGCGCGCCAGGAAGGCAGCCAGTGGCAGGCCAAATGGCGTCTGTGGCTGGGCGACAAGACCGAGCAGGGCAGCGTCCAGGGGGCTGACACCGCCGCGGTCGCCGACGCTGTATTGCTCGCTGTCAGCCAGACGCTGGCACCGCGCTTTGCGGTCAAGCCGGGGGTCAGCTCCGAGCAGTTGCTTGAGGTGCAAGGCATGAACCTGGAGCGCTATGCCGCGCTGGGTCGTTTGCTGGAGCCCTTTGGTGGTCAGCCGCAGCGGGTGGATGGCGATCGTATTGTGTATCGCGTCAATGGCAGCGCCGACCAGTTGCGTACCCAGCTGAGCCTGGCCAAGTTGCAGGAAGTGCCGGCCGGTGATGCCTCCGTCCAGCAACCACCGGCTGACGGCGCACAACCGGCCGTCGCGCCTGAGCCTCAGGCGCAGTTACGTTTTCATTGGTAAATGAATAAGTGGGTAAGCGGTCTTCCTTCTATATAGAAGAGGGAAGCCAATAACAGAGGAAGTGGTATATGGCGGATACGCGTCGTTGGGTGTGGCTTGGCGGGATTGTCCTGCTGTGCGTTTTTGTGTTCTTGCTGCATTCGATCCTGACGCCATTTCTGGTGGCGTTGTTGCTCGCCTATCTGTTCGATCCCGTGGTGGATCGCCTGGAGAAGGCCGGCCTGTCGCGAACCTGGGGTGTGATCGCGGTATTTGCCTTGTTTACCCTGATCGTCACCGCGCTGGTGCTGGTGCTGGTGCCGATGCTGGCCAAGCAGCTGTATCGACTTTACGAACTGGCGCCGCAGATGCTCGACTGGTTGCAGCACACGGCCATGCCGTGGGCCCAGGCCAAGCTGGGGCTGTCGGACGGGTTCTGGAAGTTCGACAAGGTCAAGGCGGCAATCAGTGAGCACATGGACAAGACCACCGATATCGTCAGTATGGTGCTCAGCCAGGCAACCGCTTCCAGCCTTGCGCTGATCGGCTGGCTGACCAACCTGGTGCTGATCCCGGTGGTGGCGTTCTATCTGCTGCGTGACTGGGACATCATGATGGCCAAGATCCGCAGCCTGCTGCCGCGCGACCGCGAGGAACGCATCGTGTCGCTGGCCGGCGAGTGCCATGAAGTACTCGGCGCGTTCGTACGTGGGCAACTGCTGGTGATGTTGGCGCTGGGTATCATCTACGCCGCCGGCTTGATGGCGATCGGCCTTGAGCTGGGCCTGTTGATCGGCCTGATCGCCGGCCTGGCCGCGATCGTGCCGTACATGGGGTTCGTCATCGGTATCGGTGCGGCGCTGGTGGCGGGGTTGTTCCAGTTTGGTGGCGACCTGTACCCGATGCTCGGGATCGTCGCGGTATTCATGGTCGGTCAGGCGCTGGAAGGCATGGTATTGACGCCGCTGCTGGTGGGCGATCGCATCGGCCTGCATCCCGTGGCGGTGATCTTTGCGATCCTCGCGGGCGGTGAGCTGTTCGGCTTTACCGGCATCCTGCTGGCGCTGCCGGTGGCGGCGGTGATTATGGTACTGGTGCGGCATGTTCACGATCTGTACAAGGATTCGGACGTGTACACGGGGGTTGAAGACCCCGATCTGTAATCGAGGTATCACAAACCCGGCTCATCGCCGGGTTTGTTGTTTACGGGGGTGGAGGCGTCAAACAATTCGCATAAAACCAACAGGTTAACGCAAACCTTTGATTTTGCTTATGGTCTGCTGCATTGTGCGCTCGGCGCCACGCGTATAAACTTTGCAAACTTTACACAGAGGCCACTAACGGTTCGATGGGAGCCGTTCAGTCAGCATGAAACCGATTCAGCTGCCCCTAGGTGTGCGTCTGCGTGACGACGCTACCTTTATCAATTACTACCCAGGCGCCAATGCCGCTGCACTCGGCTATGTCGAGCGCCTCTGCGAAGCCGACGCCGGGTGGACTGAAAGCCTGATCTATCTGTGGGGCAAACATGGGGTAGGGCGAACCCACTTGCTGCAGGCCGCGTGCCTGCGCTTCGAGCAGATGGGCGAGCCGGCGGTCTACCTGCCTTTGGCCGAGCTGATGGACCATGGGGTCGGGATCTTCGACAACCTCGAACAATATGAGCTGGTGTGCCTGGACGACTTGCAGGCCATTGCGGGCAAGGCGGACTGGGAAGAGGCGCTGTTTCATCTGTTCAACCGCCTGCGCGACAGCGGCCGGCGCCTGTTGATCGCCGCGTCCACCTCGCCACGTGAGTTGCCGGTGAAGCTGGCCGACCTCAAGTCGCGCCTGACGCTGGCGTTGATCTTCCAGATGCGCCCCTTGTCCGACGAGGACAAATTGCGCGCCCTGCAACTGCGCGCTTCGCGTCGCGGCTTGCACCTGACCGACGAGGTCGGGCACTTCATCCTCACCCGTGGCACACGCAGCATGAGTGCCCTGTTCGATCTGCTCGAACAGCTCGACCAGGCCTCGCTGCAGGCCCAGCGCAAGCTCACCATTCCGTTCCTCAAGGAAACCCTCGGCTGGTAGCCAACCCGTGTGTTTCCAGGCTTTCGGCAAATTCCAGGCGCCAGAAAACCTGCGTTTGAGCCGGTTTGGCCACGCTAAAGACAGGTATCAGGGATCAAGGGCTTAGATGGCATAGTCCAAACAAGAAGTCACAAAGAACTCGATTGAATTTGCAAATCGATGTGATAGCGGGCATAGTCTCGCCTTCTTTACACATCAGCCACGGTCGTGCCCATGCTAAATCGCTTCGCACCCCTCGTGCCTCTCGCACTCGTTACCCTGTTGTTTGGTTGCGCCTCCCACCCTCAGCAGGTGGCAGAACAGCAAAAACCACAGGTTCAAAATCAGGCTAAATTCGTTGCTGCACAGTCTGCTTCTGTTTATGAAGAAGAGCTGGCAACCGAAAAAGAACTCGCCAACTTCTCCGGCAGCAAGCCTTACCAGCTTCCCGTTCTGGCCGACAGCATTCTCGAACGCGGCATGTCCCTGATCGGTACCCGTTACCGTTTCGGCGGCACTTCCGAAGCCGGTTTCGATTGCAGCGGTTTTATCGGCTACCTGTTTCGTGAAGAAGCCGGCATGAATCTGCCGCGCTCCACTCGCGAAATGATCAACGTGAATGCACCGTTGGTCGCTCGCAACAACCTCAAGCCCGGTGATCTGCTTTTCTTCAGTACAGCCGGTCGCGGTCGTGTCAGTCACGCCGGTATCTACCTGGGCGATAACCAGTTTATCCACTCCAGCAGCCGCCGTAGCGGTGGGGTGCGGGTCGATAACCTGGGCGACAGCTACTGGAGCAAAACCTTCATCGAAGCCAAGCGCGCACTTGCCATGGCCCCGTCTACGGTTACCGCCAGTAAGTAAAGTTAAAGTGATACTTGAAGTTTGACACGTAAGCGCTAGAATCCCTGGACATTGTTGTAATCCGTTCGCGCGAGCCCTGCTTGCGCGTTCTGGTTTTCAACGTTCGGCAGCGAAAGCCGCATCCAGTCCAGGATTGTTCTGCACATGTCGACCTCGGCCCGCCTCATTCTGCTTGTTTGCGCCGCGCTCCTCAGCGCCTGCGCGAACCGTCCACCGCCGCCCGCGCCCGTAGCGGTCAAGCCCAAGCCGGTGTTCAACTATTCCACCCAGAATTTCTCGCCTGCTGCCGAAGACGTGCTCTTCCGCGCGCTGGGGCTGGTGGGCACGCCCTATCGTTGGGGCGGCAATACGCCGGACTCGGGGTTTGATTGCAGCGGCCTGATCGGCTTCGTCTATCGCGATGCGGCCGGTATTTCCCTGCCGCGTACCACCCGCGAACTGATCGTGATGCGCGCCCAGGACGTCAGCGAGCAAAACCTGCAAACCGGTGACCTGCTGTTCTTTGCCACCGGTGGTGGCTCGCGGGTGAGCCATGCCGGAATCTATGTGGGCGAGGGCCGTTTTGTGCACGCGCCGCAGACCGGCGGTACGGTGAAGCTCGATACCTTGTCCAAGGCGTATTGGCAGAATGCCTACCTGAGCGCCAAGCGCGTGCTGCCGGCAAACCTGGCACGCAATCCCTGAGTCAGACACAGACCTGATTCAAATGTGGGAGGGGGCTTGCCCCCGATGAGGGAGGGTCAGTTGATAAAATTTCAGCTGACCCACCGCCATCGGGGGCAAGCCCCCTCCCACATTGGTTTTGTATCTGTCTCGGAAATATTTATTGGGCAGCAGACACCCGCCACACCTTGTTGCCCACATCATCAGCCACCAGCAACGCACCTTGCTGATCGATCACCACGCCCACCGGCCGGCCCAGGGCGTTCTCGTCCTTATCCAGGAACCCGGTCAGCACATCCACCGGCTTGCCTTTCGGTTGCCCACCTTCGAACGGCACGAAGATCACCTTGTAGCCGCTGTGCGGCTTGCGATTCCACGAGCCATGCTGGCCGATGAACGCGCCGTTGCTGAACTGGGCAGGGAGTTTGTTGCCGGTGGCGAAGGTCAGCCCCAGCGACGCGGTATGCGGGCCCACCGCATAGTCCGGCGCGATGGCTTTGGCCACCAGCTGCGGGTTCTGCGGCGTGACGCGCACATCCACATGCTGCCCGTAATAGCTGAAAGGCCAGCCGTAGAAGGCGCCGTCCTTGACCGAAGTGATGTAGTCCGGCACCAAATCACTGCCGATCTCATCGCGCTCGTTCACCGCCGTCCATAGCTTGCCGCTCTGGGGTTCCCAGGCCATGCCGTTGGGATTGCGCAGGCCGGAGGCGAAAATACGATGCTGGCCCGTGGCGCGGTCGACCTCCCAGATCGCCGCCCGGCCTTCTTCGGCTTCCAGGCCGTTCTCGCCGACGTTGCTGTTGGAGCCGACGCTGACATACAGCTTGCTGCCATCCTGGCTGGCCACCACGTTTTTGGTCCAGTGATGGTTGAGGCTGCCGCCCGGTAGATCGACGACCTTGGTGCCGGCCGCCTTGATCGCGGTTTCGCCAGGCTGATAGGGGAAGTGCAGCAACTTGTCCGAGTCGGCCACGTACAGGTCGTTGCCGACCAGGGCCATGCCGAACGGCGAGTTGAGGTTTTCCAGGAACACCGTGCGCGTTTCGGCGACGCCGTCGTGGTCGGCGTCGCGCAGCAGGGTGATGCGGTTCGGGCTCGGCACACCAGCGCCGGCGCGGCCCATGACTTTTTCCATGACCCAGCCGCGAATGCCTTTGGTGTCATCCGGCTTGGGCGGTGCGTTGGTCTCGGCCACCAGTATGTCGCCGTTGGGCAGCACATAGAGCCAGCGCGGATGCTCCAGGCCCTCGGCGAATGCGGCCACTTGCGTGCCGGCAGCGGCGGTTGGCCTGGCGCCGTCGGGCCAGCCGACAGCCGGCGCGATGTTCACGGTAGGGATCAGCGTCTTGTTCGGTTCCGGCAGCTTGGGCGAGGGCCCGGTGCCATCCGTCACCTGCAGGGTAGAGCTTTCTCCGCAGGCGGCGAGGGTGCCGGCCAGCATGATCAGTAAGGCAAGTCTGGTTTTATGCATGGTGTTCTCCTGAATACCTGTAAGGGTAGAGAAGCACATCACCTTGATGGTTCAAGTACAGGACCAGCTTTAATTGACGCTCCACCCCCAACCCACTAACCTTCGCGGCTTGTTTCAGGTGCTCCGTGGCGTACGCGCCGACAGAGTGAAACAGGGAAGCCGGTGAGTGAGCGCACTTGTACACAGTGCTGCCGCAATTCCGGCGCTGCCCCCGCAACGGTAAATGAGTCAAGACGGCGCTGTTGGCCACTGTATCGCAGGCGATATGGGAAGGCGCGCCGTCGGCCTGCACGGTCTTTTACACAGACCGAGTGCCACTCATGAGCCCGGAGACCGGCCTGAAACATTCAACAGCATCACGGTGGGCGATGCTTGGCTGTCTGTTTTGTTTTTTTCCTGCCCGCCGTTTTTTGTCCAGCCCCAACGGAGAGCTGCCATGACCGATACCCCCGACCGCGACGAACGCCACCTGGCGCGCATGCTGCGCAAAAAAGCCGTGATCGATGAACGCATCGCCAATTCGCCCAATGAGTGCGGTTTGCTGCTGGTGCTGACCGGCAACGGCAAGGGCAAGAGCAGCTCGGCCTTCGGCATGCTGGCCCGGGCCATGGGCCATGGCATGCAGTGCGGCGTGGTGCAGTTCATCAAGGGGCGCAACAGTACCGGCGAAGAGATGTTCTTCCGCCGTTTCCCCGAGCAAGTGCGCTTCCATGTGATGGGCGAGGGCTTTACCTGGGAAACCCAGGATCGCCAGCGCGATATCGCCGCCGCCGAAGCGGCCTGGGCGGTATCCAGGGCGATGCTGAATGACCCCTCCATCGGCCTGGTGGTGCTGGACGAGTTGAACATCGCCCTCAAGCACGGCTACCTTGACCTGGACCAGGTGCTCGGCGACCTGCAAGCCCGCCCGCCGATGCAGCACGTGGTGGTCACCGGCCGGGGTGCCAAGCCGGAACTGATCGAAATGGCCGATACCGTCACCGACATGGGCATGCTCAAGCACGCGTTCCAGGCCGGTATCAAGGCTCAGAAAGGCGTCGAACTTTGAATCAGCCCCGTCATTGCCCGGCCGTATTGATCGCCGCACCGGCGTCCGGCCAGGGCAAAACCACGGTCACCGCCGCGTTGGCGCGTTTGCACCGCAACCTGGGGCGCAAGGTCCGCGTATTCAAATGCGGGCCGGACTTCCTTGACCCGATGATTCACGAACGCGCCAGTGGCGCGCCGGTGTATCAATTGGACATGTGGATGGTCGGCGAGCAGGAAAGTCGTCGCTTGTTGTGGGAAGCGGCGGGTGAGGCCGACCTGATCCTGATCGAAGGCGTGATGGGCCTGTTCGACGGCACCCCTTCCAGCGCCGACCTGGCGCGGCATTTCGGGGTGCCGGTGCTGGGCGTGATCGACGGCACGGCCATGGCGCAGACCTTCGGCGCGCTCGCGTTAGGCCTGGCACGCTACCAGCCGGACCTGCCCTTCGCCGGGGTGCTCGCCAACCGCGTCGGCACGCTGCGCCATGCGCAGTTGCTGGAGGGCAGCCTGACCGAAGGCTTGCGTTGGTACGGCGCGCTGTCGCGCGAAACCGGCATCGAATTGCCCAGCCGTCACCTGGGCCTGGTGCAAGCCAGCGAACTGAATGACCTCGACGCGCGCCTGGACGCCGCCGCCCAAGCGCTGGGCAGCAGTTGCGAAGTGGCTGTGCCGCCGCCGGTAATGTTTGCCGCGCCCGAAGTCATCGAGGCCGAGCCCTTGCTCGCCGGGGTACGCATTGCGGTAGCCCGCGACGAAGCCTTCGCCTTTATCTACGGCGCCAGCCTCGACCTGCTGCGGGCCATGGGCGCGCAGCTCACGTTTTTCTCGCCCCTTCACGATCATACGTTGCCTGACGCCGACAGCCTGTACCTGCCAGGTGGCTACCCGGAACTGCATCACCTGGCGCTGTCGCAAAATACTGCAATGCTTGAGGCGATCCGCGCCCATCATGCCGCCGGCAAGCCATTGCTCGCCGAGTGTGGCGGCATGCTGTATTTGCTCGACTCGCTGACCGATGTCGACGGCAACCGCGCCGAACTGCTCGGTCTGCTGCAGGGCGATGCAGTGATGCAAAAGAAATTGGCCGCCCTGGCGCTGCAAAGCGTGGAGCTGCCCGAGGGCACGTTGCGCGGGCATACCTATCATCACTCCTTGACCAGCACAGCGTTGGAGCCGATCGCCCGCGGGCTTAGCCCCAATGGTGGGCGCGGGGCCGAGGCGGTCTATCGGCAGGGGCGGATGACAGCCTCCTATGTGCACTTTTACTTTCCGTCGAACCCGGCGGCGGTGGCCGCATTGTTTGCGCCAGGTCCCGACACCGCTATCGGGGGCAAGTCGAATCGTCGCACCGCCCCTCCCACAATTTACCGAGTTGAAACCCCATCCAATGTGGGAGGGGGCTTGCCCCCGATGAGGCCATGACTGACCACGCCTTCCCCGAAGCCGACCGCCAAGCCGTCTACCGCGCCATCGCCGAACGCCGCGACATGCGCCACTTCAGCGGTGGCACCGTCGCGCCTGAATTACTGCAGCGCCTGCTCCAGGCCGCCCACCAGGCGCCGAGCGTCGGCCTGATGCAGCCGTGGCGCTTTATCCGCATCAGTGACCGTCAATTGCGGGGCCGCATTCAACAACTGGTGGAAGCAGAACGCATCCGCACCGCCGAGGCCCTGGGCGAGCGCTCCGACGACTTCATGAAGCTCAAGGTCGAAGGCATCCACGACTGCGCCGAAGTGCTGGTGGCGGCACTGATGGACGATCGCGAGCGGCACATCTTCGGCCGACGCACCTTGCCGGAAATGGACATGGCGTCCTTGTCCTGCGCGATTCAGAACCTGTGGCTGGCCGCCCGCGTCGAGGGCTTGGGCATGGGCTGGGTCTCGCTGTTCGAACCCCAGGCACTGGCCGACCTGCTGGGTTTGCCGGCGGGCGCCAAACCCCTGGCGGTACTGTGCCTGGGACCGGTCGCGCAGTTCTATCCGGCACCGATGTTGCAACTTGAAGGCTGGACCGAACCTCGGCCATTGAGTGACATGCTGTATGAAAACCTGTGGGGGGTGAGTCAATGAGTGTGGCCTTGCTGTGTGTCGCCGCAGTGGCGCTGGATGCGCTGCTGGGCGAGCCCAGGCGCTGGCATCCGCTGGTGGCGTTCGGCAATTTTGCCGGGCGGATCGAGCAACGTTTCAACCCGGGGGGCCGGGGCTGGCGCAGCCATGGCGTGACCGCGTGGTTTATCGCGGTGGTGCCGCTGACCCTGCTGGCCACCGCATTATCCTGGGCGCCTTATATCGGTTGGGTGTTGGAAATCCTGGCGCTGTATTGCGCCCTGGGCATGCGCAGCCTGGGGGAGCATGTGATCCCGGTTGCCCAGGCCCTGCGCAGCGATGATCTGGACGAGGCGCGCAAACGCGTGAGCTATCTGGTCAGCCGCCAGACCAGCGAGTTGGATCGCACTGAAGTTGCCCGCGCCGCCACCGAGTCGGTGCTCGAAAACGGCAGCGACGCCGTGTTCGCCGCACTGTTCTGGTTTGTGGTGGCCGGCGTGCCGGGCGTGGTGCTCTATCGCCTGAGCAACACCCTCGACGCCATGTGGGGCTATCGCAATGAACGCTTCGAGCGCTTTGGCTGGGCGGCGGCGAAGATCGACGATGGGCTCAACTATATTCCTGCACGTCTGGTGGCATTAACCTACGCATTGCTGGGCAAGACGCGGCTGGCGCTCACATGCTGGCGCACCCAGGGGCCGACCTGGGACAGCCCCAATGCCGGCCCGGTGATGGCCGCTGGCGCTGGCGCGTTGGGCGTCGAACTGGGGGGCGCGGCGATTTATCACGGCGAGGTGCACCAGCGCCCGCCGTTGGGCGAAGGCCCGCCGGCCGACGCTGACGCCATCGACCGCGGCTGGCAACTGGTGCAGCGCGGCGTATGGTTATGGCTGCTGATCCTGTGCGCGGGGGCGCAATTTTATGCTTGAACACGGTGGTCGGCTGCGTAAGGCCGCGATCGAGTACGGGATCGCCGAAGCGGATTGGCTCGATTTGTCCAGTGGCCTGGCGCCCTGGCCGTGGCCGATTCCCGAGATTCCGTTGCGCGCCTGGGCGCGGTTACCCGAAGTCGATGACGGCCTGGAGAAAGCGGCCAGCGACTACTACGGCGCCGCTCAAGTGTTGCCGGTTCCAGGTTCCCAGGCCGCGATCCAGTTACTGCCGCGCCTGCGCCGTTCGGGCAAGGTCGGGGTGCTGTCGCCGTGTTATGCCGAGCACGCCGAGGCCTGGCGGCGGGCCGGTTATGTCGTACGCGAAGTGCAGGAGCAGGAAGTCGACTTCTTTCTCGACGGCCTCGACGTGCTGGTGGTGGTCAACCCCAACAACCCCACCGGCTTGAGCCTGGCCCCGGAGCGCCTGCTCGACTGGCATACGCGGCTGGCCCAGCGCGGCGGCTGGCTGGTGGTGGACGAGGCCTTCATGGACGTTACCCCGCACTTGAGCCTGGCCGGCCACACCCATCAGGTCGGCTTGATCGTGTTGCGTTCGTTCGGCAAGTTCTTCGGCCTGGCCGGGGTGCGCCTGGGTTTTGTGCTGGCCGAGCGCAAGTTGCTCAGGTTGCTGGCCGAACAGGTCGGGCCCTGGGCGGTCAGCGGGCCGACACGGGTGATTGGTCAGCACTGCCTGCGCGACAGCGCCGGGCACACCCGCCAGCGCACCCGTTGCATCGAGGCCGGCCAGCGCTTGTTTGACCTGCTGGAGCGCCAGGGCTTTGAACCCCAGGGAGGCTGCGCCCTGTTCCAGTGGCTGATCACACCGCACGCCGAACGCTTGCACGAATTCATGGCCCAGCGCGGCATCCTGCTGCGCCTGTTCGTGCACAACAGCAGCGTGCGTTTCGGCCTGCCCGACAGCGAGGCCGATTGGCAGCGCCTCGAGACGGCCCTGGCCGCCTATAAGGAAGCGACATGACTACGCTGATGGTGCAGGGCACCACCTCCGACGCCGGCAAAAGCACGCTGGTGACCGCGCTGTGTCGCTGGCTGGTGCGCCAGGGGGTCCCGGTCGCACCGTTCAAGCCACAGAACATGGCGCTCAATAGTGCGGTGACCGCCGAAGGCGGCGAGATCGGCCGCGCCCAGGCGGTACAGGCGCAGGCCGCCCACCTGGCGCCCCACACCGACATGAACCCGGTGTTGCTCAAGCCCAACAGCGACACCGGCTCCCAAGTGATCATCCATGGCCGCGCCGTGACCAGCATGAATGCCGTCGCCTACCACGACTACAAGGCCATCGCGATGCAGGCGGTGCTCGCCTCCCATGCGCGGTTGAGCCAGGCCTATGCGGTGGTCATGGTCGAAGGCGCGGGCTCGCCGGCCGAAATCAACCTGCGCGCCAATGACATCGCCAATATGGGCTTCGCCGAGGCCGTGGACTGCCCGGTGCTGTTGATCGCCGACATCAATCGCGGCGGGGTGTTCGCCCATCTGGTCGGCACCCTGGAATTGTTGTCTGCCAGCGAACAGGCACGGGTCCAGGGGTTCATCATCAACCGTTTTCGCGGTGATATTGCGCTGCTGCAACCGGGGCTCGATTGGCTGGAGGCGCGCACCGGCAAGCCGGTGGTGGGCGTGCTGCCCTATGTGATGGACCTGCACCTGGAGGCCGAAGACGGCATCGATCGGCGCCAGATCGACAAGGCCGCCCAGGTGCTCAAGGTGGTAGTGCCGGTGCTGCCGCGCATCAGCAACCACACGGATTTTGACCCGCTGCGCCTGCATCCCCAGGTGGACCTGCAATTCGTCGGGCCGGGCCAGTCGATCCCGGCTGCCGACCTGGTGATCCTGCCGGGGTCGAAAAGCGTGCGCAGTGATCTGGCGTATTTGCGTGCCAATGGCTGGGATACGGCCGTGGCGCGGCATTTGCGTTATGGCGGCAAGGTGCTGGGCATTTGTGGCGGGTTGCAGATGCTCGGCGAGCAGGTGCATGACCCGCTGGGTCTGGAAGGTGCTGCCGGCTCCAGCGATGGTCTGGGTTTGCTGGCGTTCAGTACCACGCTTGCGCAGGAGAAGCAGCTGCGCAATGTGCGCGGGCGCTTGTTGCTGGAGGATGTCGAGGTCAGTGGGTATGAGATCCATGCCGGCGTGACGAGCGGCGAGGCGCTGGCGAATGCCGCTGTACGGCTCGATGATGGGCGCAGTGAGGGGGCGCAGAGTGCCGATGGGCAGATTCTCGGGACGTATCTGCATGGGTTGTTCGAAACGCCGGCCGCGTGCAGTGCATTGTTGCGCTGGGCGGGGTTGCAGGACGTGCAGGAGGTGGATTATCACGCCCTGCGTGAGCGGGATATCGAGCGGTTGGCGGATTTGGTGGAGAACCATCTGGATACGGACTTGTTGCGCAAACTGTGCGGGCTTTGACGGTGTGTACGCGGACAACATGTGGGAGGGGGCTTGCTCTCGATGGCGGCCTCTGGGCCGACCAGGATGTTGGGTCGGACCGGGTACATATCCGTTTCTGCGGTCACGGCTGCTTAGGGTTCCGCTCTTACAGCGGGTCACTTTGGAAAAGCCCCAAAGTAACCAAAGGGCTCTTGCCCCACCACTCGGCACCTCGCCTGGGCTCGGTGTGCCCTCTCTCCGGCTTGAATCCGTGGGCCGCCGCAATGGGCCATCCATGGCCCAGTGCGGCTAACCCGGCGTCCTGCCGGGTTACCCACGGATTCAAGCCTGCGTTCGGCCAGCGTGGTTTAACGGGGCGCCTGAGATCAAGATCAAGATCAAGATCAAGAGCGACTCGCTGCGCATCGTGGTTAGGCTTGGGCGCTACTGAGTTGTGTAGACAGCCGCGGACGAATTGTGGGAGGGGGCTTGCCCCCGATAGCGGTGGGTCAGTTATCGATGTATTCACTGTTACTCCCTCATCGGGGGCAAGTCGAATCGTCGCACCGCCCCTCCCACATTGTTCGGTGGCGCGGGACTTGGAAGGTATGTGCTCATGCATCAATTGATCCTTGGCGGCGCTCGTTCGGGCAAGAGTCGCCTGGCTGAAAAGCTTGCCGGCGACAGCGGTCTGTCCGTGATTTATATCGCCACCAGCCAACCGCTGGACGGTGAGATGAACCAGCGCGTTGCCCTGCACCGTGAGCGTCGGCCCGACCACTGGGGCCTGATTGAAGAACCCGTCGAACTGGCGCATGTGTTGCGCGAAAACGCCGCTGCCGATCATTGCCTGTTGGTCGACTGCCTGACCTTGTGGCTGACCAACCTGTTGATGCTCGAGGATGCCGAGCGCCTGGCATTCGAGCGCGATCAACTGCTGCACAGCCTGGCGTCGCTGCCGGGTGAAATCATTTTTGTCAGCAACGAGACCGGACTGGGTGTCGTGCCGCTGGGCGAATTGACTCGCCGTTATGTGGATGAAGCCGGTTGGCTGCATCAAGCCTTGGCCGAGCGGTGTCAGCGTGTGGTGCTGACGGTGGCCGGCCTGCCCCTGACTTTGAAAGGTACTGCGTTATGACCGATTCCTGGTGGCTCAACCCCTGCAAGGCCAACGATGCTTCTGCGCAGGAACAGGCGCGGGACCGTCAGCAGCAGTTGACCAAACCCGCCGGCTCCCTCGGCCAGTTGGAAGCGCTGGCGGTGCAATTGGCCGGTTTGCAGGGACGGGTCAAGCCGTCGGTGGATCGACTGTGGATCGCGATTTTTGCCGGCGACCATGGGGTGGTCGCGGAAGGCGTGTCGGCGTTTCCCCAGGAAGTGACCGGGCAGATGCTGCATAACTTTGTCACCGGTGGCGCGGCCATCAGCGTCTTGGCTCGGCAACTGGACGCACAGTTGGAGGTGGTCGACCTCGGCACGGTGACGCCATCCCTGGCGTTGCCCGGCGTGCGTCACCTGAATATCGGCGCGGGCACGGCCAACTTTGTCAACGGCCCGGCGATGACCCAGGCTCAGGGCAATCAGGCCCTGCAGGCCGGGCGAGACAGCGCACACCGCGCCCTGGAAAACGGCGCACAGCTGTTTATCGGTGGCGAGATGGGCATCGGTAACACCACCGCCGCCAGTGCGTTGGCCTGTGTGCTGCTCGATTGCCCGGTGAGTGACCTGACCGGGCCAGGCACGGGGTTGAATGCCCAGGGTGTCAGTCACAAGGTGGCGGTCATCGAGCGCGGCCTGGAACGGCACGCGGCCCAGCGCGACGACGCGTTGCAGACGCTGTTCAACCTCGGGGGCTTTGAAATCGCCGCGCTGGTCGGTGCCTACCTGGCCTGTGCCCAGGCGGGCATCGTGGTGCTGGTGGACGGGTTCATCTGCAGCGTCGCCGCACTGGTTGCCACGCGCCTGAACCCGGCATGCCGCGAATGGCTGGTGTTCGGCCATCGTGGCGCCGAGCCGGGTCATCGTCACGTGCTGCACAGCCTTGACGCGCAGCCTCTGCTCGACCTGGGCCTGCGCCTGGGCGAAGGCAGTGGTGCGGCGTTGGCGGTGCCGCTGTTGCGCCTGGCCTGTGCGCTGCACGGGCAGATGGCGACCTTCGCCGAAGCGGCCGTGGCGGACCGCCCCGCATGACCTTGCACCTGGATTTGCTGCGCCACGGTGAAACCGAACTGGGCGGCGGCCTGCGCGGCAGCCTGGATGACGCCCTGACGGCCAAGGGTTGGGAACAGATGCGCGCCGCTGTCGCAGGGCGGGGGCCGTGGGACCGACTGATCAGTTCGCCGTTGCAACGCTGCGCGCGCTTTGCCCAGGAGCTGGGCGAACGTCTCGACCTTCCGGTCAGCCTGGAAAAAGACCTGCAGGAGCTGCACTTCGGCGCCTGGGAAGGACAGAGCGCGGCGGCGTTGATGCAGACCGATGCCGAGGCCTTGGGCTTGTTCTGGGCGGACCCGTACAGTTTTACCCCGCCGGAAGGCGAACCGGTGGACGCGTTTTCCGAGCGGGTGCTCGGCGCTGTCTCACGTCTGCGCCAGGCCTATGCCGGTGAGCGTGTGCTGTTGATCAGCCACGGTGGTGTGATGCGGCTGCTGTTGGCGCGCGCGCGCGGCTTGCCCCGTGAACAATTGCTGAATGTCGAAGTCGGCCACGGCGGGCTGTTCAACTTGCAAGTCGCGACCGATGGCACGTTGAAGGAAGGGGGCTGAACATGCTGCCATTCTGGATCGCCCTGCAGTTCCTGAGCAGCCTGCCGATTCGCCTGCCGGGCATGCCGCAACCGCAGGAGCTGGGGCGTTCGTTGCTGTTTTATCCGCTGGTGGGCGTGCTGTTCGGCTTGCTCCTGTGGGGCCTGAACGCTTTGTTGACGGGCGCGCCCCTGTTGCTGCACGCCGCGCTGCTGTTGAGCGCCTGGGTGCTGCTCAGTGGTGGCCTGCACCTGGACGGCCTGGCCGACAGTGCCGACGCTTGGCTGGGTGGCTTCGGCGACCGTGAACGCACCCTCGCCATCATGAAAGACCCACGCAGCGGGCCCATTGCCGTGGTCACCCTGGGCCTGGTGCTGCTGCTCAAGTTCACCGCGCTGGTGGCGCTGATCGAGCAGCGCAATGGCGCTGCGCTGATTCTCGCGCCGTTGATCGGCCGGGCGTCGATGCTGGCGCTGTTTCTCACCACGCGTTACGTGCGCGCGGGCGGATTAGGTCAGGCGCTGTCGGATCATTTGCCCAGGGTTGTCGGCCAGCAAGTGCTGATCCTCAGCGGACTGGCCTGCATCCTGATCGGCGGCTTCGGCGGTGGGCTGGCGGTGTTGTTCGCCGCAGCTTGTTTTATCGGGTTGCGCCAGGTGATGATCAGGCGCCTCGGTGGCACCACCGGCGATACTGCGGGCGCACTGCTGGAACTGCTGGAAACGGTGGTGCTGATTGGACTGGCGTTGTAACACTTTCTTGCATTTCCACAACTCCGGGTATATACACGCTCCATGCTTGCCTCCCAATGTTTATGCACCAACCTGCGACGTGCCGCCCGTGGCGTCAGCAGGCATTACGACGGCGCCCTCGATGGCTTCGGGATCAACGTTGCGCAGTATTCCTTGCTGTGCAACCTGCAACGTCTCGATCAGCCGAGCATTTCCAGCCTGGCAGAAGCCATGGGCCTGGACCGCAGCACCCTGGGGCGCAATTTGCGCGTACTCGAAGGGGAGGGCCTGGTGCGGCTGGTCGAGGGTGACGACCTGCGCAATCGCCTGGTGGTATTGACCGAGGCGGGCCAGCAGCGTTTGGCGGCGGCCCTGCCGGCATGGGAAGCGGCGCAACAGACATTGATCGATCAGCTTGGCGCGCAAAAGCGCGAAACCCTGTTGGCCTTGCTGGATGAACTTGCCTGAACGGCGGTTTGTTCGGCTACAAGCGGGTATATACCCGCGAACGGAGAATAAGAAATGACCTCGATGTGGCGCACCAGTGGCTGGGTTCTTTTGGGGAGTGCGCTGATCCTGGCGTTGTCCCTGGGCGTGCGGCACGGCTTTGGGCTGTTCCTGGCGCCGATGAGCAGCGAATTCGGCTGGGGCCGTGAGACGTTCGCTTTTGCCATTGCCTTGCAGAACCTGATCTGGGGCCTGGCACAGCCGTTCACCGGGGCGCTGGCCGACCGCTTCGGCGCGACCAGGGCGGTGTTCGTCGGCGGCGTGTTGTACGCCGTGGGCCTGGTGCTGATGGGGATGTCGGACTCGGCGTGGTCATTGTCGCTGAGTGCCGGGTTGCTGATTGGCATCGGCCTGTCCGGCACGTCGTTTTCAGTGATCCTCGGCGTGGTCGGCCGCGCCGTAGCACCGGAGAAACGCAGCATGGCCATGGGCATCGCCAGCGCCGCCGGCTCTTTCGGCCAATTCGCCATGGTGCCTGGCACCCTCGGCTTGATTGGTTGGCTGGGCTGGTCGGCGGCGCTGCTGGCGCTGGGCTTGATGGTGGCGTTGATCCTGCCGCTGGTGGCCATGCTCAAGGATAAACCGCTGCCGGTGACGGTCGGTCAACAAACCCTGCGTGAAGCGTTGAAGGAGGCCTGTTCCCATAGCGGGTTCTGGCTGCTGGCCTTCGGCTTTTTCGTCTGCGGATTCCAAGTGGTATTTATCGGTGTGCATCTGCCGGCGTACCTGGTGGACCAGCATCTGCCGGCCACAGTGGGCACCACGGTGCTGGCCTTGATCGGCTTGTTCAATGTGTTCGGCACCTACACCGCCGGCTGGCTGGGTGGGCGCATGTCCAAGCCGCGCTTGCTCACCGGCTTGTACCTGCTGCGGGCAGTGGTGATCGTGCTGTTCCTGTGGGCGCCGGTCACCGAGGTCACGGCATACGTGTTTGGCATGGCGATGGGATTCCTCTGGTTGTCCACCGTACCGCTGACCAACGGCACCGTCGCCACCTTGTTCGGCGTGCGAAACCTTTCGATGCTGGGTGGGATTGTGTTCCTGTTCCACCAGCTCGGCTCGTTCCTCGGTGGCTGGTTGGGCGGGGTGGTCTATGATCGAACCGGTAGCTATGACCTGATCTGGCAAGTGGCAATTCTGCTCAGCCTGCTCGCGGCGGCCTTGAACTGGCCGGTGCGTGAACGGCCGGTGGCGCGTGTGCAGGCGCAAATGGAGGCGGCATGAGTGCAGCGCTGCGGTGCGTGATCCTGGCGGCGACGCTGGTGTTGCTGCTGCTGGCCTGGTGGGGCTGGCAGCAAGGCGGCCTGGCATTGATGCAGTTGGGCATGGCGATCTGTTAAGTTCTCTGTCTGAACCGAATCGAGGACCTTTGATATGTTGATGCGCTGGCTCGCTCTACCCGTCCTGATGGCTGCTGGCAGCGTGGCCCTGGCCGCCGGATGCCCGCCGTTGCTGGAAGGCCAATTGCCCAAGTTGCGGGCCAAGGAATCCATTGACCTGTGCCAGCGCTTTGCAGGCAAGCCTCTGGTGATCGTCAATACGGCGAGCTTCTGCGGCTTCGCTCCTCAATTCAAAGGCCTCGAAGCTTTGTATCAGCGCTATAAGGGTGAAGGTCTGGAGGTGATTGGCGTGCCTTCGGACGACTTCAAGCAGGAGGCCAAGACCGGCGAGGAGACTGCCAAGGTCTGCTACGTCAATTATGGCGTGACCTTCACCATGACCGAACCGCAGAAGGTCAAGGGGCCGGATGCGGTGCACCTGTTCAAGAGCCTGGCGCAGCAGACCGACACGCCGCCGAAGTGGAATTTCTACAAGTATGTGGTGGATCGCCAGGGCAAGGTGATTGCCAATTTTTCCAGCCTGACCAAGCCTGACAGCCCCGAGCTGATCAAGGCGGTGGAGCAGGCGATAGCTTCCAAGCCCTGATACATGATCGTCCATTAAAAAGCCCCGCCTCCTTTTCAGGAGAGCGGGGCTTTTTTAGACCGCGATGAATCAGAAGCGGTAGGTCATGCCCAGGCCGAAACCGTTGGCGCTGTTCTCATACTTGGCGTTGTAGCTGGCCAGTTGATTGGAGCGTGCAACCTTGACGTCCTCTTCCTTCAGGTAGGAGTAAGCCACGTCGACGGTCATGTTCGGCATGACCTCGTAGCCCAGGCCCAGACTGAAGATGGTGCGGTCGCCGGTAGGAATGCGCGGCGAGCGATCCGTGTTGTTGGTCGGCGACTGGTCGAATGTCAGGCCGGTACGCAGCACCACTTGCTTGGTCAACTGATACGAAGTACCCAAGGCGTACGCCCAGGTGTCGTGCCAGTTCTGGTCTTCCTTGATGGTGCTGACCAGGCCGGGGGCCAGCGCGCCACCCGCTGCGGCTGTCACGCCTTCGTTCTTGACGGTGATGTCTTTCAGGCGGCTCCAGCGGGTCCAGGTTGCACCGGCGTAGAGCTTCCAGGCGTCGGTCAGGTCCTGGGTCACCGACAGGTCGTAGGACTCAGGCGTGTCGATCTTCAGCGAAGCGTCGTAGCGATTGCTGCGCAGGAACGGCGAAGTCGCGGTCGGCGCGGTGACTTCGGTGTGGCCGTCCAGCTTGTAGCTGACCTTGGAGTGATAGGTCAGGCCGACGCGGGTGGTATCGGTGGCTTGTACCAGCACGCCGATATTGAAGCCCAGCGCGGTGTCGTCACCCTTGATCTTGATGTTGGTGTCCGGCGCGCGAGGGTTCAGCGTGAGGTCCGATTCCAGGGTGCCGGCAATGCGGTTGATGGTCGGGCCAAAACCCACGGAAACGCGATCATTGAAGGCGTAACTGACCGTCGGTTGCAAGGTCATGACTTTCACTTCGCTTTTGCTGCCGAAGCCACGGCCCTGGAAGCCGCTTTCGTAGTCAGTTATCAGGCCGAACGGAGCATAGACGCCGAAACCCACAGACCACTGATCGTTGAGTTTATTGGTGTAGAAACCGAAAGGGACGGCGGTGAACGGCACCATATCGCCCTTGTTGCTGCCACTGGAGCGACCGCTGGTATCGCTCAGATCGGTGGACGCATCGATGGCTGCGACACCGCCGGTGATCTGCTGGCCGTTCAGGCGAGCCATACCGGCAGGGTTGCCATAGACAGTGCTTGCGTCATCGGCAGAAGATGAGCGACCCGCAAAACCGGTGCCCATTCCGCTGACGCTCTGTTCGTTCAGGGCGAAGCCGCTGGCGAACAGTTGGGAAGAGGCCATGGCAACGGCGAGGCTAAGTGTGGTCTTGAGCATTACTTTTTTCATTATTAGAACTCCGTGTGATCACCGCTGCGGAAAGTATCAATAAATTTCACATCGCGCTATAGGCTGTAATGCAGGAGATAGAGCGGTTTTGTAGGACAATCCGACCAGATTTGCGGTTTTTTGGCGAATCTTGCAAATTGCCCGGTCAGCAGGCCACCTGTTTCATGGGGGAGACACAGGTTTGCCAGGCCTGGGAGAAATCTCGCAGGCGACCCTGAGGGTGAAATATTTCTTTCCAGATACGCGCCATGCCCAGTACATCGCCCGGCGCGGGCAGGGCGGGACGCTGTTGTTCGACCAGCAGCCACGCGATCGCCGTGGCGTAACGCAGGTTCACCGTCAATTCCAATTGTGGCGCACTGAGAAAAGCATGTTGGCTGGCCAACCCGCGCACCAGGCTCGCACGCTCGGGATCGAGCGCCAGGTAGGCATCCCAGAGGGCGCGGTGACGGGGTTCGGTGATGCTGTAGAGGCCATGGCCGCGACGATCATGCAAGGCCGAGCCCAGCTCCGACTGGCTGGCGGCAATGCCCAGCAGCAGGGCTTCGGCGGTCGGATTATGGCGCCCGAGGTACTTCAGGGTCGGCCTGATCACATAACGACACAATTCGCTGGCGGCAATACCCATAAGAGCCTCATCGCGAGAAAATGAATGACGGGCCCGAGAAGGAGGGCTTGGCAGCGGTGAATCGGATCTCAGGCCCGTCGCAAGCGGATCATGCTGCTTGAGTTGAAGTGTAGTGTCATATTCGTCTTGTAAAGGACTGTTTTTAAAACATCTTTGTTATCCGGTTATAACGTTTATATCTATTTGTGATTAGTAAAAAGTCTTCGGCTAAATTTCAGGCAATAAAAAACCCTGCTTTTCAGACAGGGTTTTTGTGTTTCAGCGACTCGGGTCGATCAGGCAGTCAATGCCTGACGGGTACGCTCGATCACGGCCTGCAGCGGTTCTGCGCTGGAGTATTGATCGGGGTACAGGCGTTCGCTGTGACGCGCGATGCCGTGTTCGTTGACCAGGGTGAAGCTGAAGCAGCCTTTGCGAGCAGCCATGATCAGGCAGTTCATTGGGGCAAAAGCGTTGGTGAGGGTGCGGATGGCATCCTGAGTATGGATTTGAGCGTTCATATTATGGGTGTTCCTACAAATGACACAGATAAGAACCGTGCCGTATTAAAACGTTCCAGTGACGTTGATCACCATTGATCAAACGAAGAACCCGACTGGAACAAAGCAGCCAGTTTGAAGCGCTATTGAATTAGGCGCGCTTGGGCTGGCAGGTAGGTACTTAGGAGGGCAGGCAACACAACAGGGGCAAAGGTTCTGGGCCCGGGGTGAAGATCCTGATCAATTTGCAGGTTGGTTCGGTCAGAGTATGGAGACTTCGCGACACCCTTTGCTTGTTCAAAGGCCGTGTCGTCGCAAGTGATATCTGGAAACCATCGAGGTGGTCGATCCCATGTGGTTCAGGGGATATGTTCGACCAGAATTGACTTTCAGCTTGGTACTAACGCTGCGGATAGTAACGGATCGAAACAAGGAAGGGAAGGGGTCCCGTAAAAAATCCCGATCAGCCCCCCAGCAGCCCGCGATAGACCAGCACGGTGATCGACGCGGCCAACGTACAACCAAGCCCGTAGGCGGCGAGTGTCAGCCTTACGGACTTGCCGGTCTCGATAACTCGCACGACATCACGCATGTCGTCGATCCCGCCTTCTCCCAGTTCGATGCACAGACTTGACGCGGTCAGAGCGGCGGATACCAGGATAGCGATGGCAAACAGCGCGCCGTCCGGGGACGGTAATAGCGCGTTGATGCCCAGGGCCGTCGCGCAAATGGCCAGCAGCAACGCGGCGAATAACAGAATTCCTTTCATCGGCCCTGCACGGTTGCGTTTTCGGGGGGGGGAGTGTGGCGAGCCGCGACAGCTTTGAAAAGTCCCCAGGCTTGCCGGCAGTAACATTTTCCCAGTCTGTCGGATCCAAAAAGCTGGCGATATAACCATTGGCTGGTGAGTTGTGCACATTCGTCGCAGCCTGTGTAACCTCATGGGCAGCAGCCCCGGAGCCCGCTCATTTGCCTGCAATCAAAATTTAAGTCAATGAAAAATCTGGCTTTTTTTTATTGGTGAAAAAATCGTCAGTTTGACTGCAGCCCCCGCTCCATGGGCCTTTGCGCGGGTTAAAGCGGGGTTGTCCACTGAGTTATCCACAGCTTCTGTGGATTGTCCCAAGCGCTTGCTCTAGAACGGGCGTGCAGCGTTTTTTCAGCTTTACCTGTACGAAAAAAAGAGTAGAGTGGCGCGCCTTCCGTTCTGTCCCACAGTGCTTTATGAAGTTTCGCTCAGTATCACCTTCTGTTACCGACACTCCTCAAACTGTTACCGCGCCCAAGCGCTTCTCTTTGAAAGTTGCCTTGTGGCTGCTCGACAGCCCGCGCCTGGGGCAGAGTACCAACATCAAGCACTTGGCTGGCCGCCTGCTCAAGCAGCCTGCCCGCGAAGGCGTGGTGGCCGCGCAGAGCCGCCTGGGCCAGCTGATGTGCCGTGAATGCGGAAATGCCCGCGACCGGCGTATCGGCCAGGACCTGCTGCGTTCGGCGGCTCGTGCCGGTGATCGCCGCGCCCAGCGCGAATTGGGCCAGGTCGAAGACTGAGCTGTCCTCCCGTGCCTTGCTTGGTTAACCTTGCTGTTTTTGGGTGAAGGCAGAAATGACTATGGTGTTCGACTGGACCAGTGTCGCCCTTGGCCTTGCAGGCGCAGCGCTGCCTTTATTGGCGTGGTGCTGGCAGATTCAACGGCGGCTGACCGCGCGCACCACCGGCTGGGAATTGCTGGAAGAGCGCCTGGCCACCGCGCAACTGGCCCAGGAAGGGCTTGCTGCGCAGTTGGACGCCAGCCGTGACGAGATCAGCGATCTGAGCCAGGCCAACGCCGCCAAGCAGGCCGACCTGGCTGCGGTACGCCGCGAAGTCGAGTTGTTGCAGATCGACCGCGATAACGCCCGCGACGCGGCCCACGCGTGGAATATTGACCGCAGCGCCAAGGAAACCGAACTGCGCCGCCTTGACGCCTTGGCTGCAGCCCTGCGCGCCGAGTTGCGGGAACAGCAGGACAGCCATCAACAACGTCTCGCCGACCTGCAAGGTTCCCGGGATGAACTGCGCGCGCAGTTCGCCGAACTCGCCGGGAAGATTTTCGACGAGCGCGAACAACGCTTTGCCGAAACCAGCCAGGAGCGTCTCGGGCAGTTACTGGACCCGCTCAAGGAGCGCATCCAGTCCTTCGAGAAGCGCGTTGAAGAAAGCTACCAGAACGAGGCCCGCGAACGCTTTTCCCTGGCCAAGGAGCTTGAGCGCCTGCAGCAACTGAACCTGCGCCTGTCGGACGAAGCCACCAACCTGACCCGCGCCCTTAAAGGCCAGAAAACCCAGGGTAACTGGGGCGAGCTGATCCTCGAGCGGGTGCTGGAACATGCGGGCCTGGAAAAAGGTCGCGAGTATCAGACGCAGGTCAGCCTCAAGGGCCCGGATGGCGAACGCTTCCAGCCGGACGTGCTGATCATGTTGCCGGGCGACAAGCAGGTGGTGGTGGACTCCAAGGTCAGCCTGACCGCCTACCAGCAGTACGTGGCGGCGGACGACGAGGTGATTGGCCAGGCGGCGTTGAAGCAGCATGTGCTGTCCTTGCGCAATCACGTCAAGGGCTTGGCCGGCAAGGATTACAAGCGCCTGGAAGGCCTGCACAGCCTGGATTTCGTGCTGTTGTTCGTGCCGATCGAAGCGGCGTTTTCCGCAGCGCTGCAAGCGGAGCCGAACCTGTTCCAGGAAGCCTTTGATCGCCATATCGTGATTGTCAGCCCTACCACCTTGCTGGCCACCCTGCGGGTGATCGACAGCCTGTGGAAGCAGGAGCGTCAGAGCCAGAACGCGCGGGAAATCGCCGAGCGCGCGGGTTGGCTGTATGACAAGTTCGTGCTGTTTATCCAGGATCTGGACGAAGTGGGTAATCGCCTGCAACAGTTGGATAAGGCTTACAGCGCAGCGCGCAACAAGCTGACGGACGGACGCGGGAATCTGGTCAGCCGTACCGAGCAGTTAAGATTGCTCGGCGCCCGAGCCAGCAAGAGCCTGCCGGCGGATTTGCTCGAGCGCGCGATGACGGATGCTGACGGTGTAGCGCATCTTCCTGAGTAAACACAGGCCAAAATGTGGGAGGGGGCTTGCCCCCGATTGCGGAGTGTCAGTCGCCAGATCTATTGGTTGATGCACCGCTATCGGGGGCAAGCCCCCTCCCACATTGTACGGAGTACACTTGAATTAAAGGGGCAAATGCCGGCTCAACAGCGCCCGCAACGCCGCCGGTTTCACCGGCTTGGCCAGGTAATCCAGCCCCGCCGCATGCACTTTGGCCACCATCTCCGCACGGCCATCGGCACTGATCACCACGCCGGGAATCGGCTCGGCCAATTGGGCGCGCAGCCAGCCCATCAATTCAGTACCGGTCTCGCCGTGGTCCAGGTGGTAATCCACCAACGCGAGTTGCGGGCGCATGCCTTCAGCCAGCAGGACCGCGCATTGCGCCTGGTCAGTGGCGGTCCACACCTCGCAACCCCAGCGCGTCAGCAAACTGCGCATGCCGATCAGGATGCTTTCTTCGTTATCCACGCACAGTATTTGCGCGCCGCTGAGTGGCAGGCCATTTTCCTGCGCGGCCTTGACCGGTGCGGCGGTCTGGTTACGCGCCAGCGGCACACGCACACTGAACACGCTGCCCTTGCCCGGCCACGAGCTTACGCTCAGGCGATGGCCCAGCACGCGGCACAGGCCGTCGGCAATCGCCAGGCCCAGGCCCAGGCCCTTTTCGGCGCGGGTCTGGTGACTGTCCAGGCGCTTGAACTCTTCGAAAATCACTTTCTGTTTATCCAACGGGATGCCAGGGCCACGGTCCCAGACCTCCAGGCACAACTGGCCCTGGCGGCGACGTACGCCCAGCAGCACCGGCCCATCGGCATAACGAAAGGCGTTGGTGAGGAAATTCTGCAGGATCCGCCGCAGCAACTTGATGTCGCTGTCCACCCGCAGGCGACTGCCGCGCAAACGGAAGCGCAAGCCCTGGTCATGGGCCAAGGCCTTGAATTCGGCGCCCAGGGTGTCGAATAACTCGTTGAGGACAAACGGCTGGCGTTGTGGATTGATCTTGCCGTTTTCCAGGCGCGAGATATCCAGCAAGTCGCTGATCAAATCCTCGGCCGAGCGCAACGAACTGTCCAAATGCTGCACCAGTTGCCGGGCCTCGCTGGAAAGGCCTTCATGCTGATGGGACAGGGCGGCGGAGAACAGGCGTGCGGCGTTCAACGGTTGCATCAAGTCATGGCTGACGGCCGCCAGGAAACGGGTCTTCGACTGGCTGGCGGATTCGGCCACGCCCTTGGCCTCGGTCAACGCGAGGTTGAGCTGCGACAGTTCATGGGTGCGTTCGGTCACCCGTTGTTCCAGACCTTCGTTGGCCTCGGTCAGCGCCTGTTCGGCTTCGCGGAACGCGGTGATGTCGGTGAAACTCATGACAAAACCGCCGCCGGGCATCGGGTTGCCGATCAGTTCGATCACCCGTCCGTTGGGAAACAGCCGCTCTGACGTGTGCGCACGGCCCTGGCGCATCCAGTGCAGGCGTCGCGCCACGTGCACTTGCGCCTCGCCAGGGCCGCACAGGCCGCGCTCGGCGTTGTAGCGGATGATGTCGGCAATTGGCCGGCCGACACTGATCAAGCCGTCGGGGTAGTTGAACAGCTCCAGGTAGCGCCGGTTCCAGGCCACCAGCTTGAGCGACTGATCCACCACGCTGATGCCCTGGGTGATGTTTTCGATCGCACCCTGCAGCAGGGCGCGGTTGAACTGCAGCACCTCGGACGCTTCGTCGGCGATCCGTACCACGTCCTCCAGTTGCATGTCCCGCCCTTCAATGGCGGCTTTGACCACGGCGCGCGTGGAGGAGGCACCGAGTACGCCCGCCAGCAAGCGCTCGGTGTGGGCGATCCAGTCGTTGTCGGCATTCTGGTTGGGGTTGAAGCCTTTGCCCTGGCGATAGGCAAAACGGATAAAGCTCTGCTGGGCCCGTTCTTCACCGACAAAGCGCGCCGACAGGCTGAGCAGATCGCTGATCTGTACCGACAACATGGAGCGGGCGCTGGCGCGCTGGCTGATTTCCTGGCCGATAAAGCGGCCGGCCTGCCAATGCTCGGAGACCCTAGTGCGCGACAGCATCGATACCCATACGAACAGCGTGAAATTACCGGCCAGGGAGAACACGGTGCCCAAGGTCAGTGAGGTCACGGAAAAGCCGAACGGGTGCGAGTGCATCCAGGTCAGGCCGGGGAAAAGGCTCAGCGACCAGCCCAGGCTTTTCGCGGTAACCGGCAGGACCAGGGTGTAGAACCACAGGAACGTCCCCGCCGCCAAGCCTGCAAATACCCCGCGCCGGTTGGCCTGTTTCCAGTACAGCGCACCGAGCATCGCCGGTGCCAGCTGGGTCACGGCGGCAAACGCGATCTGGCCGATGGTGGCCAGGCTCGCGGTGGAACCCAGCAGTCGGTAGCTCACATAGGCCAGCAGCAGGATGATCACGATGCTGACCCGGCGCACCGACAGCATCCAGTGGCGGAACACTTCGAAGGGGCGTTCGGCGCTGGAGCGGCGCAACAGCCAGGGCAGCAGCATGTCGTTGGAGACCATGGTCGACAAGGCAATGCTGGCCACGATCACCATGCCGGTGGCCGCCGAGGCGCCGCCGATGAAGGCCAGTACGGCGAGGGCCGGGTGGGCTTCGGCCATCGGCAGGCTGATCACGTAGGAATCCGGCAGCACCGAACCGGGCAACAGCATCTTGCCGCCGAGGGCGATGGGGATCACGAACAGCGCGGCAAGGATCAAATAAGCCGGGAACACCCATTTGGCCAGGCGCAAGTCCTGCGGGTCGATATTCTCCACCACCGTCACATGAAATTGCCGGGGCAGGCAGATGATCGCCATCATCGCGACGCCGGTCTGCACCACCATCGACGGCCAGTTGATGGTCTCCTTCCAGTATTCCTCCAGGCGCGGTGCGAGCATCGCCTGGCTGAACAGATCGCCGAAACCGTCGTAGAGCCCGTAGGTTACAAACACGCCGACCGCCAGAAACGCGAACAGCTTGACCAGCGCTTCAAAGGCAATCGCCAGCACCATGCCCCGGTGGTGTTCGGTAGCGTCGAGGTTGCGCGTGCCGAACACGATGGTGAACAGCGCCAGCACCAGCGACACCACCAATGCGGTGTCCTGGGCTCGGGTGCCCGTGGTGTCGGGCCCGGAGCCGATCAACAGGTTCACGCCGAGCACGATGCCTTTGAGCTGCAGGGCGATATAAGGCAATACGCCGACCAGGCAGATCAACGCGACCACCACTGCCAGGGACTGGGATTTGCCGTAGCGTGCGGCGATAAAGTCGGCGATGGACGTGATGTTTTCCTGCTTGCTGATCAGAATCATCTTCTGCAGCACCCAGGGCGCCAGCACCAGCAGCAGCACCGGCCCCAGGTAGATCGGCAGGAATGCCCAAAGCTGTTCGGCCGCCTGGCCCACGGCGCCGAAGAACGTCCAGCTGGTGCAATACACCGCCAGCGACAAGCTATACACCCACGCACGCACACGCGGCGGCAGCGGCGCGTGGCGGCGGTCACCGTAAAAGGCGATGGCGAACATAATGGCCATATAGGCCAGGGCAACGGCGGCGATCAGCCCGCTGGACAGCGTCATGGTAACTCCGAGCATAGGAACACCCGGGCAGTGCGGGCCCGGTCGGACAGTCTCGCATGATGCTTGGGGTTAGTCAGTGTCGACCAAGGTCTGAGCGCGACTTGATGTCGCGGCTTAGCGAGGGGGCAGGGTTTTCTGGCGCAGGATGTAAATCGTCACCAGCACCGCGCTGGTCAGCATGAACCCGCGTGCCCACGGCAACGGCACCAGGTAGCAGGACAGGGTGATGCTCAGCCACATCAAGCCGATGGCGTAGACCTTGCCCTTGAGCGGGATGCCATTACCGTCCAGGTAATCACGAATCCAGGGGCCCAGGCGCGGGTGTTCGACCAGCCAGTGGTAAAAACGCGGGGAGCTTCGAGCGAAGCAGGCGGCGGCCAGCAGGAGAAAGGGGGTCGTCGGCAATACCGGTAGGAAAATGCCGATCGCCCCGAGCGCTACGCTCAGCCAGCCGATGGCCAGCAGCGCGTAACGCAGGAGCGGCGAGCGCTTGCCCATGGGGTCCACGGGCAAGCGACTCAGTGGTGACGTGGCTTGAGGATCGCCGGTTTTTCGTCAGGCGCGTTGCACAGCAGGTACAGCGCGGTGAGGGCTTCCGGGATCTGTACGATCATGTCGTCCATCAGGTTGGCGTCGGCGGCGATATCGGAAAATTCAGCTTCTTCTTCAAAAAGCCCCGAACCGACCATGATCGGCAGCAGCATTTCGCTGACTTCTTCCTCGGCGGTTTCGAACCAGGCGGCTTCGCGCAGGAACACGCCTTCCATGAAGCCGATGCACCAGCCGCGCAGGTCGGAGTCGTCCGGATCGTCGCCCAGGTCCAGTTCGCACGGCAGCTCGAACTCTTCATCGGAAGCCAGTTGGCGACTGATGTGGGCCTTGAGGGCCAGCAGAGTGGCTTCGATTTCTTCGCGCTGGGCGTCGTCGGCGTAATGAGGTTCTTCGGCGAACAGCGCGTCGATCCACTCACGGTCGGGTACGACTTCGGAGCAGATAGACAACGCGGTCAGGTAGCCGTGGGCGGCCACATAGTCCAGCGCCTCGTCATGCAGCTCATCGGCGTCGAGGAAGGCTTGCAGGCGGGTTAGTTGCTCAGCGAAGGACATTGAAGAATTACCTTGGGAATAAACGATGCGGGAATTCTAGGCGTTCTTGAGCGCCCAGGCCAGCCGCACGGCATATTTGCCCGGTTTTAGACAGCGGTGTCTATTCGTCAGTCGCGCCCTTTGCCGGTGAACGCTCGAGTATACTGCCGCGTTTTGTGATGCCCCTGCAGGCCATGCGGCACTCCGGGAAAACTTCGCTTACGGATTATTTTCCGTGAAAACGGGTTTTTTCGGCCAGCCTGTACAGAGGGATTTGCGCACCATTTTGGAGTTTTACATGCTCGAGCAGGCTCAACGCGTCCTCAAGGACATCTTCGGCTACGACAGTTTTCGTGGCCGCCAGGGTGCGATCATTGAGCGCGTGGCCAGTGGCGGCGATGCCCTGGTCCTGATGCCTACGGGCGGCGGCAAGTCGTTGTGCTTCCAGGTGCCGGCGCTGTTGCGCAATGGCCTGGCCGTGGTGGTGTCACCGCTCATCGCATTGATGGACGATCAGGTCGCCACCCTGGAAGAACTGGGTGTCGCCGCCGCTGCCTTGAACTCCACCCTCAGCGCCGAGCAGCAGCGCGACCTGGCCGCGCGGATCAAGCGCGGCGAAGTGAAGATGCTCTACCTGGCGCCGGAGCGGCTGGTGCAGCCGCGCATGCTGGCGTTCCTGCAGAGCCTGGAAATTGCCCTGTTCGCCATCGACGAAGCCCACTGTGTGTCGCAGTGGGGCCATGATTTCCGCCGCGAATACCTGCAGCTTGGCCAACTGGCGGAACTGTTCCCCGACGTGCCGCGTATTGCCCTGACCGCGACCGCCGACAAGCGTACCCGCGAAGAGATCGTCGAGCGCCTGCATTTGCAGGGCGCCGAGCGTTTCCTGTCGAGCTTCGACCGACCGAATATTTTCTACCGCATCGTGCCCAAGGAGCAGCCACGCAAGCAGTTGCTCGCGTTTCTCTCCGAGCGGCGCAGCGATGCGGGTATCGTCTATTGCCTGTCACGCAAGAAGGTCGATGAAGTCGCCGCGTTCCTCTGTGAGCAAGGTTATCCGGCGCTGCCTTATCACGCCGGCTTGCCCAATGAAACACGCTCGGCGCACCAGAAGCGCTTCCTCAACGAGGAAGGCCTGATCATGGTGGCGACCATCGCCTTCGGCATGGGGATCGACAAATCCAACGTGCGTTTCGTGGCGCACATGGACCTGCCCAAATCCCTCGAGGCCTATTACCAGGAAACCGGCCGCGCCGGCCGTGATGGCCTGCCGGCGGATGCCTGGATGGTCTACGGCCTGCAGGATGTGGTGATGCTCAAGCAGATGCTGCAGAACTCCGAAGGCGATGAGCGCCACAAGCGTCTGGAGCAGCACAAACTCGACGCCATGCTCTCGCTGTGTGAAGAGACCCGCTGCCGCCGCCAGACGCTGCTGGCGTATTTCGATGAAGACATGCCGCAACCCTGCGGCCACTGCGATAACTGCATCGACGGCGTGCAGACCTGGGACGCTACCGAGCCGGCGCGCCAGGCGTTGTCGACGATCTACCGCACCGGCCAGCGCTATGGCGTCGGTCACCTGGTGGATGTATTGCTGGGCAAGGACAACGAAAAGGTCCGCAGCTTCGGCCATGAAAAACTCTCGGTCTATGGCGTCGGCAAGGCCCGTGCAGAAGGCGAGTGGCGTTCACTGTTTCGCCAGATGGTCGCGCGCGGGCTGGTCGACATCGATATCGAAGGCTACGGCGGCCTGCGCCTTAACGACAGCTGCCGGCCCTTGCTCAAGGGCGAGGTCAGCCTGGAGCTGCGCCGCGACCTCAAGCCGCAGACCACCGCCAAGAGCAGCACCAGCCAGGCCAGCCAGCTGGTGCGTGGCGAGGAGCGCGAACAGTGGGAGGCCTTGCGTACCCTGCGGCGCAAACTGGCGCAGGAACACAGCGTGCCGCCCTACGTCATCTTCCCCGACTCGACCCTGCTCGAGATGCTTCGCGAGCAGCCCACCAGCATGGCCGAAATGGCCAGGGTCAGCGGCGTGGGCGCACGCAAGCTGGAGCGTTATGGCCAGGCCTTCCTCGAGGTGCTCGGCGGCCAGGCCGAAGCACCGAAGGAAATCGCCGATATCCGCCACGAACTGATCAGCCTGGCCCGCGCCGGCATGACCCCGATCCAGATCGCCGGCCAGCTGCAATGCTCGGAAAAAAATGTGTACACGTTGCTGGCCGAAGCCATCGGCAAGCAGCAGTTGTCCCTGGAGCAGGCCCTTGATTTGCCGGAGGATTTGCTCGGCGAAATCCAGGACGCCTTTCTCGACGGGGAGGGCGAATTGCCACCTGTCGCGGAGATCGCGCCGCTGTTTGCCGGGCGGGTTCCCGAAGGTGTTTTGTACTGCGTGCGTGCCGCTTTGCAGTCGGAATTCGAAATTTAGTGTGGCAATTACGACAATGTAACGAATCAGTACATACCGGGCCTTGCCTCCTGGCATGGCTCATGCTTAGCTGACTAATAATTAGCCACACTTTATTTTCAGTCTAAACCATGAGTTTTTTATGCCGTTAACCGATCAACACCGTTTTGGCATGCAGTTGGCGCAAATGTCCCGAGGTTGGCGCGCCGAGCTGGACCGCCGCCTGGCGGGGCTGGGCTTGTCCCAGGCGCGATGGCTGGTGCTGCTGCACCTGGCCCGTTTTACCGAAGCACCTACCCAGCGTGAATTGGCACAAAGTGTCGGCGTGGAAGGGCCGACCCTGGCGCGTCTGCTCGACAGCCTGGAAGGCCAGGGCCTGGTGCAACGCCAGGCCGTAGTGGAAGATCGCCGCGCCAAACGTATCCTGCTGTGTGACACGGCGCGCCCGCTGATCGACCAGATCGAGACCATCGCCACGGCGTTGCGCCATGAACTGTTCGTTGGGGTGGACGAAGAGGATCTGCGCGTGTGCATGCGTGTCCATGGGCATATCCTGGCGAATCTGGAAAAGTCCTGATTCCCCAGTGTTCCGAAGATCAAGAAATGTGGGAGGGGGCTTGCCCCCGATGGCGGTGAGTCAGCTAAATATAAGCTGGCTGATCCACTGCTATCGGGGGCAAGCCCCCTCCCACATTTATTCTGCGCTGTGTCAGAAAGTCTGGCCCAGGTTCAGGTACACCGCCTTCTGGTTATCATCATTGAACCCATAGCTGAAATTCAACGGCCCCAGCGGCGTATCGAAGCCGAGGAAAATGCTCGCCGCGTTGATGTAGCCGCTGTCGAACTCATTGTCATTGTTCCACGCCCGGCCCCGCTCCAGCGAGGCTCCGAGGTACAGCGGAAAATCCAGCGGCAGGTATGAGCGCGGCGTCAGGCGGCGGTAGTACACCGCGCGCATCAGGCTGATGTTCTGGGCCGAGATCGCATCCTGGCGAAAGCCTGACAATTGTCGCGCGCCGCCCAGCAGGAAGCTGGACACCACCACGTCCGAATCATCCAGGGTGCGTCCGTAGCGACCACCGAGAATCAGGGTGTCGGGGCCGTGGCTCATGGCTTTGTCCAGCTTGAACTCCCATTGGCGGTAGCGCTGGTCCGAACCCAGCCCGGGCGCGAACTCCCGGAAGGCGAGGCCGATGTCTTCGCCGGTGTGCGGGAAGTACACGTTATCGAAAGAATCGAACGAGTATTTCAACTCATAAAAACCCTCGCTGAAGCTCATGCTCGGCAGGTCGCGGTCGCCAATGCGCACGTCCGCCTTGCCCCAGGCTTCTCCGACGCCGAAGCGGATTTCGCCGCTGTTGCCGATCTGCCGTCCGACGTTCAGGCCGAAACCGTAGCGCTCCAGCCGGTATTCAGAGATGGGATCGTTGTCCAGGGTCAGCTCGACGTTCTGCGCCTGAGCCCTGATATAGGGCGCGATAAAGTAGCGCGAGCCGGTGTCCATCGGTTGATAGAACTCGCTGTACAGCTCCTGGCGGTCACCGATCTGCACCCGCGTCAGCCATTCGGCGCCGAGGCGGTTGATCCCGTTCACCCGGTAGCTGGCGCCAAGGTTGAAGGCGCTGTCGCCGCGCATGTCATCGGACAGGTTCAGCCCCAGGCGCAGGTAGTCGGTGCCGCTGCGTTTGCCGCGCGCGCTGATGACCAGGGTATTGTCCTTGCCCTTTTTCACCACGCGGTATTGCACCTGCTCGAAATAGTCCAGGCCGTACAGCGTGCCCATGTCCGATTGCAGGCGGCCAAGGTTGAGCGGTTCGCCCAACGTCTGGCGGATGTAGTAGCGGATCACGTCATCGCTGACCTTGGAGTCGTTTTCCACGTCGATCGCGGTAATGATCGGGGTGCGTTCGCCCGGTGTGCGGGCGGCGGTCAGTTGCGGGTCGACCGGCTCAGCGGGGCGCAGGTGCGCCAGGCGCAGGTCGAGGGCGCGGGTGGCGCGGTAGCCGGCGTCGATCATGTCCCTGGCGCGTCCGAAGTCCGTCACGCCGTAGGCTGCCAGGGGCGGTTGGATCAAGACGTCCCTGGGGTGCAAGGCCTTGAGTTGTTCCTCGGAATTGCGCCGGGTCATCAGGGTGATGGACTGGTTGAGCACATCGACCACGGTCGCCAATTGCTTGCGTGAGCGCAGCGGTGTGCCGATGTCCACCACGATGGCGATGTCCACGCCCATGTCCCGTGCCACGTCCAGGGGAATGTTGTCGGTCATGCCGCCGTCGACCAGCAGCCGCCCGTCCAGCTCCACCGGCGCGAACACCGCGGGGATCGACATGCTGGCGCGTATCACCTGGGGCAGGTGGCCCTTGCTGAACACGACTTTTTCGCCGGTGGTGATGTCGGTGGCCACGGCACGGAACGGAATCGGCAGTTTGTCGAAGTTACGCGTGTTGCTGCTGTGGGCGAACATGCTTTCCAGCAGCAGCGCCAGGTTCTGGCCCTGGATCACGCCCAGCGGCAGGCCGAGGCTGCCGTCGTCGCGGAAGCTGAGTTTCTGCTTGACCAGGAAATCGCGGTCATCCTGCTTGCGCCTGAACGGCACGTCTTCGCGCGGCGGTGCGTCGGACAAGGCCTGTTGCCAGTCGATACTGAGGGCGAGCTTTTCCAGCTCGTCGATCTTGTAGCCCGAGGCGTACAGCCCGCCAATCACCGCGCCCATGCTGGTGCCGGCAATCGCGTCGACCTGGATACCTTGTTCTTCCAGCGCCTTGAGCACGCCGATATGCGCCAGGCCACGGGCGGCGCCGCCGGACAGCACCAGGCCGATTTTCGGGCGTGGGCTTTCAACGGCGTCGGCGAGCAGGGGAAGCAGGCACAGGAACAGGCAGGACAACAAGCGGCGCATCATGAATCTCGAGGCTGGGCGATAAAGGCCGCTATTATAGCCGCTCGATCCGCCCAAGCCGTCACCCAGGAGCCTTTCACGTTATGTCCGCCAGCAAACCCGAGATCGTGATCACCTATTGCACCCAGTGCCAGTGGCTGTTGCGTGCCGCGTGGCTGGCCCAGGAATTGTTGAGTACGTTTGCCGAGGATCTGGGCAGAGTGTCGCTGGAGCCGTCGACCGGCGGCGCGTTTCGCATCACCTGCGACGCTGTACAGATCTGGGAGCGCAAGGCCGATGGCGGTTTTCCGGAAGCCAAGGTGCTCAAGCAGCGTGTGCGCGATCAGATCGACCCGCAGCGCGACCTGGGGCATAACGACCGCACGCAGTGACGTCAGGTCGCCACCGGCTGTTTGGCCTGGCTCGCGCTGCCCATCAGGCCGGAAAGCACGATGGCGACGATGATCAATGCGCCACCCAGCAGCATGCGCAGGGTGGGCGTTTCGGCAAACAGCAGCCAGGCCACGGTGATGCCATAGACCGGTTCCATGGCAAACACCACCGAGGCGGTGCGCGCCTTGATCACCGCCAGGCTGGCGACGAACAGGCTGTGGGCCAGGCCGGTACAGAACACCCCGAGCAGGCCGATCCACAGCCAGTCCAGTGCGCGCACATCCGCCAGCCCCGGTGCCGCCACGGGCAGCAGGCAGACCGCGACCACCACGTTCTGGCACAGCGCGGCCTGTACCGCCGGAATGCGTCCGGAGCTGGCGCGGTTGTTCAATGACAACAAGGCGAACAGCAGCCCCGATGCGATGCCCCAGAGCAAGCCGCCCGTGGCGTCGCTGGCCAGGTTGAAGTCCGGGGTCACCAGCACCAGGCCGATGCTGACCAGCGCTACCAGCACCATTTCATTGGCGCGAATCCGCTCGCGGAAGATCAACCCCTCAAGGATCACCGTAAAGGCCGGGAAGGCGGCGAACCCCAGGGTTGCCACCGCCACCCCGGCGACCTTGACGGCGATGAAGAAGGTCACCCAGTGCGCGGCAAGCAGCACGCCGCTGACCAGCAGGCGGCGCCAGTCGCGCATCTGCAGGTGTTTCCACGGCGCATTGCTGGCAAAGCGCGCGAACACCGCCAGGGCAATCACCGCAAACGCGGCACGCCCGAATACGATGATGGACGGTGAGGCGGCCGCCAGTTTGCCGAACACGCCGGTAAGGCCGAACATCAATGCGCCGATATGCAGGGCGCCGAGGGCTGAGCGGGGAGTCATTACGATGCCTACCAACGAAAGTGACCACCAGTCTAGAGGTTGGGTGAAAGGGATGTCTGTCGTGCGGCTCGCGATTTTTAGCGCGAAACTCTTCCTATGACGTTCGCCGCATTGTGCCCGGCGAGGCGCCAAACTCGCGCAACATGGCGGCAGCGAAGGCACTTTGCGAGCGGTAGCCCACGCGTGCGGCGATCTCACCCACGGGCAGCGGCGTCTCGCGCAGCAGCGTCAATGCCATTTGCAGGCGCTGGTGGCGCACGTAATCCATGGGGGTCTGCCCGCATTCAAGCATGAAGCGCGCGTGCAGGCGCGCCACTGACAGGCAGGCAATCCGTGCCAGGTCCGCGACATGCAGCGGGTGAGCGGCGTGGCGTTCGATATGCGCGTTGAACGCGGCATAAGGCAGGCGCCGCCCCGGCGGTGGCATCGCCTGCGGATGATTGAGGCTGGCGAGCAGCAGCAGCGCGCCTTGCCGGGCGATCAATGGATCCTGTATCGGGCTGCCGGCCAGCCATTGCACCAACTGGTGCTGGCGCGAATCCAGCGCCAGCCGGGCCGGCCGGTCGAGCAGGCGGCGACTGGCATCGGCGTGGTCACCCAGTGTCTGCAGCAGCCAATGCTCGGTTGGCACATCCAGCACCAGGCAGCGGCTACCGTCGCGGCTGCCGCAGGCGTGGTGAGCGGCAAACGGCAGGATCATCACGCTGCTTTCCTGCACCTGATCAGCACAGCCATCCACTTCGAAATCCAGGCGCCCGGACAGGCCAAACACCAATTGTGCATGGTCATGGCTGTGGGCGATGGGGGCATCGGTGTACTGGCGAAGCGTAAGACTGGGGCTCATTGCGCTCTCCTGGGCGGCAAGTCCCCAGTCTACATCGCTTAGGGGCGGCCAAGCGTTGTCATCAGACTGACGCGCAGTTGTCATGGGCTATTAACCACCAGGGCGCAAGCTCGCGAAAACAGCGTCGAGGGACACCCATGACCCGTGCCGAATTCGCCAAGCCCAGCCGCAAGCAACGGGTGCGAACCCTGTGGATTTCCGACGTGCATCTGGGCACCCGGGACTGCCAGGCTGAGCATCTATCGCAGTTCCTCAAGGGCTATCACGCCGACAAGGTGTACCTGGTGGGTGACATTATCGATGGTTGGAAAATGCGTGGCGGCATGTATTGGCCCCAGGCCCACACCAACGTGATCCGTCGCCTGCTGACCATGGCCAAGCGCGGCACCGAGGTGATTTATGTCACCGGTAACCATGACGAATTTCTACGGCGCTATTCCAAGCTGATCCTGGGCAATATCCAACTGGTGGACGAGGCGGTGCATGTCACGGCAGATGGTCGTCATCTGCTGGTGATTCATGGCGATCAGTTCGACGTGATCACCCGTTACCACCGCTGGCTTGCCTTCCTGGGTGACTCGGCCTACGAATTTACCCTGACGCTGAACCGCTGGCTCAATCACTGGCGAGCGCGCTATGGCTACGGTTATTGGTCGCTGTCGGCGTACTTGAAGCACAAGGTAAAAACCGCCGTGAGTTTTATCAGCGATTTCGAAGAGGCCATCGCCCACGAGGTGACCAAGCGTGAGTTGCATGGGGTGGTGTGCGGGCATATCCATCATGCCGAGATCCGCAAGGTGGGCGAGGTGGATTACCTGAACTGCGGGGACTGGGTGGAATCGTGCACGGCGTTGATCGAGCACTGGGATGGGCATATCGAGTTGTATCGATTGGCGGATGCGCAAGCCAAAGAGGCGCTGCTTAAGGCTGAGATGGTCACAACCTGAAGTCTTGACTGGGCCAAATGTGGGAGGGGGCTTGCCCCCGATGGCGGTGGGTCAGCTAAATATAAGCTGGCTGATCCACTGCTATCGGGGGCAAGCCCCCTCCCACATTTTTTAATCCCGGTGTCTTCAGTTGGAAACGTCGGCGATGGCTTGGGCCAGTAGCGTCAGCCGTGTCGCATCAACCCCGGCCACATTGGCCCGGCCCGAACTGACCATGTACACACTGTGCTTCTCCCGCAGTTGCCTGACCTGCTCGGCACTCAGACCGGTATAGGAAAACATCCCACGCTGTGTGCCGATATGGGCAAACCGCTCGGCCAGGCCGTGGGGCGCCAGTGCTTCCACCAGCCCGGCGCGCAGTTGCGCAATGCGTGAACGCATGGCTTCGACTTCGTCGCTCCACTGCTGTTTGAGCTCGGCATCGCCAAGGATGGTCGCAACCACGGCGGCACCATGGTCCGGCGGCGTCGACCACAGGTTGCGCGCCGTATTGGCGAGCTGGCTGCGCACATCCATGAGCTTCTCGGCATCTGCTGCACACACGATCAATGCGCCAACGCGGTCGCGATACAAACCGAAGTTCTTCGAGCACGAGCTGGTGATCAATACTTCCGGCAGTTCAGCGGCAAACAGGCGCACCGCCCAGGCGTCCTGCTCCAGGCCGTCGCCAAAGCCCTGGTAGGCGAAGTCGATCAACGGCAGCAATTGGCGCTCGCGCACAATCTGCAACACCTGGCGCCAGTCATCCCGGGACAGGTCGAACCCGGTCGGGTTGTGGCAGCAGGCATGCAGCAGCACCACATCACCCTTGGGCACGTTGGACAGGGTGGCGAGCATCGCCGCCACATCCAGGCGATTGTCGCTGCTTACGTACGGGTAATGACTGACCTTGAGCCCGGCCTTGGCGAAAATGGTTTCGTGGATCGGCCAGGTCGGATTGCTCAGCCACACACCACGGCCAGGCAGGCTGTGGGCGATAAAGTCGGCGCTCAGGCGCAGGGCGCCGGTACCCCCCGGCGTCTGGGTGGCGCCGGCACGGCGTTCGGCGATCAACGCCGAACCGGCGCCCAGCACCAGTTCGCTGATCAGTGCGCCGAAGACGGCATCGCCGTGCCCGCCGATGTAAGTCTTGGTGGCCTGGGTATCGACCAGGCGCTGCTCGGCACGTTTTACCGAGTCCGGGATCGGCGTCAGGCCCTGGTCGTCCTTGTAGACGCCCACGCCCAGGTCGAACTTGTCCGGGTTGGTATCCTGGGCGTACAGGTCCATCAGCCCGAGAATCGGGTCGCCGGGCACGCGGCCAATCGCATCGAAGTGCATTACTTGAGGCCCTCGGCGCGCTTGGCCACTTCATCGGTACGCGCGGCCATGATGAAGTCGTTACGGTGCAGGCCCTTGATGGAGTGGCTCCACCAGGTCACGGTGACTTTGCCCCATTCGGTGAGCAGGCCAGGGTGATGGCCTTCGGCTTCGGAGATTTCACCCATGGCGTTGGTGAAGGCCAGGGCGAACTTGAAGTTCTTGAACAGGAAAACCTTTTCCAATTGCATCACGCCATCGCGCACTTCGATGTTCCAGTCCGGGATCTGTTTGATCAGCTCCGGCAGTTCTTCATCGCTGACTTGCGGGGCGTCGGCGCGGCAGGCTTCGCAGTGGGCTTGGTTCAAGGTGGTCATGGGCGGTGTCCTGAATTCGAATGTTTGAAGGTCAGTGGCGTTACCCTAAAGCAACGCGGGGCCAGGGAACAGACTCACCTGGCCTTATAACGTAAGGTTCAAGCGGCTTTTGGTTTGGGTGGAAACTTTGGCGCGTGCAGGCCCAACTCCATACCACGCTCGACCATGCCCATGATGTCTTCCTGCGCCACGTCGAACAGGCGCTTGAGCTCGGGCAATACGAAGTACAGCGGCTGCAGAATGTCGATGCGATACGGCGTGCGCATGGCTTCCAGCGGATCGAACGCCTGATGTTCGGGCTCGTCCGACAGGCAATACACACTTTCTTTAGGCGAAGACAGAATGCCGCCACCGTAGATGCGCCGGCCTTCAGGGGTATCCACCAGGCCAAACTCGATGGTCATCCAGTACAGACGCGCCAGGTACACCCGTTGCTCCTTGGTGGCCGCCAGGCCGAGCTTGCCGTAGGTGTGGGTGAATTCGGCGAACCAGGGGTTGGTCAGCAGCGGGCAGTGACCAAAGATCTCGTGGAAAATATCCGGCTCTTGCAGGTAGTCCAGTTCTTCGCGGGTACGAATAAAGGTCGCCACCGGAAACTGCTTGCTGGCGAGCAATTCGAAGAAGGTCTGGAAGGGGATCAGCGCCGGCACGCGAGCGACTTGCCAGCCGGTAGTCTCGGCCAGTACTTGGTTGATCTCGCCCAGTTGCGGGATGCGATCCAGGGGCAGGCCGAGCTTGTCGATGCCGTCCAGGTATTCCTGGCAGGCACGGCCCTCGATCACCTTCAACTGGCGCGTGATCAGGGTATTCCACACCGCGTGTTCTTCCGGCGGGTAGTGGATAAAACCTTGCGCATCGGGCTCGCGGGCCACGTAGTGCGTCTGCTTCATACGGCTCTCCTGCTAGGCATTCGTTCTTGTTATGTCCTGCTGTGTCTCTATTGATAACCCGGGCGCGGCGGGTTTCCACCCGGTTCAAAAGCCTTTGCGTAGGAAAGGTTACTGTATTTCGTAAACTATTCGTTACGTATGCAGGACTGGTCGCGACCATGGGCTGGGAAAAGCCCGTCTACTGTCACATAATCTTGACGACTTTCTGCGCCAAGCGGCAAATAGACGCGGCGCCTTACCCACTTTCGGACCTTTTCATGCGTATCAAAGTGCATTGCCAGAACCGCATCGGCATCCTGCGGGACATCCTCAACCTGCTGGTGGAGTACGGCGTGAACGTCGCCAAGGGCGAGGTCGGCGGCGAGCATGGCAACGCCATCTACCTGTTCTGCCCGAACCTGGTGAACATGCAGTTCCAGGCGTTGCGCCCGCAGTTCGAGGCGATAGCTGGGGTGTTCGGCGTGAAAAGGGTAGGGCTGATGCCCAGCGAGCGTCGGCACATGGAGCTCAATGCGCTGCTGGGTGCCCTTGAGTTTCCGGTGCTGTCCATCGACATGGGTGGCTCGATCGTCGCCGCTAACCGTGCGGCGGCGCAGTTGCTGGGTGTGCGCGTGGACGAAGTGCCGGGCATTCCGCTGTCGCGCTACGCCGAAGACTTCGACTTGCCGGAGCTGGTGCGCGCGAGCAAATCGCGGATCAACGGCCTGCGGGTCAAGGTCAAGGGCGATGTGTTCCTGGCCGATATCGCGCCGCTGCAGTCGTCCGAACACGACGACAGCGAAGCCATGGCCGGCGCGGTGTTGACCCTGCACCGCGCCGACCGCGTAGGTGAGCGCATCTACAATGTACGCAAGCAGGAACTGCGCGGCTTCGACAGCATTTTTCAAAGCTCCAAAGTCATGGCGGCGGTGGTGCGTGAGGCGCGGCGCATGGCGCCGTTGGATGCGCCTCTATTAATAGAAGGCGAAACCGGCACCGGCAAAGAGTTGCTGGCGCGGGCCTGTCACCTCGCCAGCCCGCGTGGGCAATCGCCTTTGATGGCGCTCAACTGCGCCGGTCTGCCTGAGTCGATGGCCGAGACCGAGCTGTTCGGCTACGGCCCCGGCGCATTCGAAGGGGCCCGCGCCGAAGGCAAGCTGGGGCTGTTGGAGCTGACGGCGGGCGGTACGTTGTTTCTCGACGGCGTAGGGGAAATGAGCGCACGCCTGCAGGTGAAGCTGTTGCGCTTTTTGCAGGACGGTTGCTTTCGTCGTGTCGGCAGCGACGAAGAGGTGTATCTCGATGTGCGGGTGATCTGTGCGACCCAGGTCGATTTGTCCGAACTGTGCGCGCGCGGCGAATTTCGTCAGGACCTCTATCACCGCCTCAATGTACTGTCGCTGCATATCCCGCCGTTGCGCGAATGCCTTGATGGGCTGGCGCCCCTGGTCGAGCATTTTCTCGATCAAGCCAGCCGACAGATTGGTTGCCCACTGCCCAAACTGGCGCCTGCCGCAATGGACAAGCTCAGCCACTACCACTGGCCGGGCAATGTGCGGCAGTTGGAGAACGTGCTGTTCCAGGCGGTTTCACTGTGCGAGGGCGGGACGGTGAAGGTTGAGCATATTCGCTTGCCCGATTATGGCGTGCGCCAGCCGCTTGGCGATTTCTCGCTGGAAGGCGGGCTGGAGGAGATTGTCGGTCGGTTCGAGAAGGCCGTTCTGGAAAGTCTCTATGCCGAGCATCCGAGCAGTCGGCAATTGGGCAAGCGCCTGGACGTATCCCACACCACTATCGCCAACAAACTGCGTGATTACGAAATCCTCAAGGCCGGGAAATAATCCGCTGACACACTGCGGTGAAAATGTGGGAGGGGGCTTGCTCCCGATAGCGGTGTGTCAGCCACAGATTGATCGACTGACCCACCGCTATCGGGAGCAAGCCCCCTCCCACATTTGATTTGCGTCGCCTACAAGACCGAGGCTTGCCGTGAGCGGCAGTAGTCCGCCGTTTTTTCGACTCTCGCCCATGCTCGAAATCTTGCTGCTCACCCGAAAACCCCCGCCCCGCCTGCACTTCAGCCATTTTTAAAAAGTTGGTTCGCAAATTGCTTAAGCCTCCTCAGTACAACGGTGGGCGGCAAGCGTCCGTCAGAAAGAGGATAGAGCGTGGACAAGTACCTTTATGTGGCAATGACCGGCGCCAGCCAGAATGCTCTGGCGCAGAAGGCCCATGCCAACAATCTGGCGAACATTTCCACCAATGGTTTCCAGCGCGACCTGGAGCAGGCGCGGTCGATGCCGGTGTTCGGTGACAGCTTTCCGGCGCGGGCCTTTGCCCTGACCGAGCGGCCGGCTACCGACTTCACCCCCGGCGCGATGATTGAAACCGGGCGTGACCTGGACGTGGCCGTCAGCGGCGACGGCTGGATGGCCGTGCAAACCCCGGATGGCGGCGAAGCCTACGTGCGCAGCGCCAGCATGAACGTGGACGCACTGGGCGTACTGCGGGCCGGCAACGGTATGCCGATCATGGGTAATGGCGGCCCGATTGCCGTACCGCCCCAGCAGAAAATCGAAGTGGGTTCGGACGGCACCATCAGCATCCGCGCCATGGGCGAAGGACCGCGGGTGATGGCGGAAGTGGACCGCATCAAGATGGTCCAGCCCGACCTCAAGAACATGACCAAAGGCCTGGACGGCACCATTCACACCAAGGATGGCCAGCCGGCCCAGGCCGACGCGAACGTCAAGCTGACCTCGGGCTTCCTGCAGGCGAGCAACGTCAATGCCGTTGAGGAAATGACCGCGGTATTGGCGCTTTCCAAGCAGTTCGAGCTGCACGTCAAGATGATGAACAGCGCCAAAGAAGACGACCAGGCCATGACCCGCGTCATGCAGATGAGCTAATAGCCTTAGCGGGCGTTTAAATAAACAGTGCAGCACGGCGCCAACAAACAGGCGCACAGAGGAGAACAGCATGCTTCCGGCTCTATGGGTTGCCAAGACAGGCCTGTCCGCCCAGGACACCAACCTGACGACCATTTCCAACAACCTGGCGAACGTGTCGACCACGGGTTTCAAACGTGATCGCGCCGAGTTCCAGGACTTGCTCTACCAGATCAAGCGCCAGCCAGGCGCCCAGTCGACCCAGGACAGCGAATTGCCGTCGGGTCTGCAACTGGGTACCGGTGTGCAGATCGTCGGCACCCAGAAAAACTTCAGCGCCGGTAACCTGCAACAGACCGGTCAGCCGCTGGACATGGCAATCAACGGCCGTGGCTTCTTCCAGATCCTGCAACCGGATGGGACCACGTCCTACACCCGTGACGGCACCTTCCACCTGGACTCCAACGGCCAGATCGTGACCGCCAACGGTTTCGCCCTGGAACCTGCCGTCGTGGTTCCGGCAGACGCCAAGACCTTTACCGTCGGCAACGACGGCACCGTGTCCATCACCGTGGCCGGTAACCCGGCGTCGCAAGTGATCGGCAACCTGCAAACCGCCGACTTCATCAACCCGGCCGGCCTGCAGGCCATGGGCAACAACCTGTTCCTCGAAACCGCCTCCAGCGGCGCGCCGCAAATCGGCACCCCAGGCCTGAACGGTTTCGGCACCACGCTGCAGAGCACCCTGGAAACGTCCAACGTCAGCACGGTCGAGGAGATGGTCAACATGATCACCACCCAGCGCGCCTACGAGATGAACTCCAAGGTGATCTCCACCGCCGACCAGATGCTCTCGTTCGTTACGCAGAATCTGTAATCAGTCTATGGGGCGCCTTCGAAAGCGCCTGCAACACCGTGAGGTTAGGGTCATGAATCGCTTTGTTTCTGTTCTGGCATTGAGTGGGATCGCCGTACTTACGGGCTGTGTCGCCCCGTCGCCGAAACCCAATGACCCGTACTATGCGCCGGTGTTGCCGCGCACGCCGTTGCCGGCGGCGGCCAACAATGGCTCGATCTACCAGGCCGGTTTCGAGCAGAACCTGTACAGCGACCGCAAGGCGTTCCGGGTCGGGGACATCATTACCATCACCCTGAACGAGCGCACCCAGGCCAGCAAGAACGCCAACTCGCAGATCGGCAAGACCAGCAAAGCCAGCCTGGGCCTGACGTCGTTGTTCGGTGGCGTACCCAACACCAACAACCCGCTGGGCAGTGGTGACCTGAGCCTTGACGCCGGTTACAGCGGCGACCGTGCCACCAACGGCAAAAGTGCGGCGGCCCAGGGCAACACGCTGACCGGTTCGATCACCGTGACCGTGGCTGACGTATTGCCCAACGGCATCATTGCTGTACGCGGTGAAAAGTGGATGACCCTCAATACCGGCGACGAGCTGGTGCGCATTGCGGGCATGGTGCGCGCCGATGACATTGCCACCGACAACACCGTGCCGTCGACGCGGATTGCCGATGCGCGCATCACCTACTCGGGTACGGGTTCGTTTGCCGATGCAAGCCAGCCGGGCTGGTTCGACCGTTTCTTCCTCAGCCCGCTGTTCCCTTTCTAGGTGGCCATTTTGAACGTCAAGCAACTGATGGCGGCGGTAGTGTTGCTGTCCCTGAGCGCCGTCTCCCAGGCCGAACGCCTGAAAGACATCGCCAGCATTTCCGGCGTGCGCTCCAACCAGTTGATCGGCTACGGGTTGGTGGTCGGCCTCAGTGGCACGGGTGACCAGACCACCCAGACCCCGTTCACCCTGCAAACCTTCAACAACATGCTGTCGCAGTTCGGCATCAAAGTGCCGGCGGGTTCGGGCAACGTGCAACTGAAAAACGTCGCGGCGGTGTCGATCAGTGCCGACTTGCCGGCGTTTTCCAAGCCGGGGCAGGTGGTGGACATCACCGTTTCGTCCATCGGTAACTCGAAAAGCCTGCGTGGCGGTACCTTGCTGATGACGCCGCTCAAAGGTATCGACGGCAACGTCTATGCCATCGCCCAGGGCAACCTGGTGGTGGGCGGGTTCGACGCCGAAGGCCGCGACGGATCGAAGATCACCGTCAACGTGCCGTCGGCCGGGCGCATTCCGGGTGGCGCCACGGTTGAACGCACCGTGCCGAGCGGGTTCAACCAGGGCAACAGCCTGACCCTGAACCTCAACCGTTCCGACTTCACCACCGCCAAGCGCGTGGTCGACAAGATCAACGACATGCTCGGCCCAGGCGTGGCCCAGGCCATCGATGGCGGCTCGGTGCGCGTGACTGCACCTCTGGACCCAAGCCAGCGTGTGGACTACCTGTCGATCCTGGAAAACCTTGAGGTGGACCCCGGCCAGGCGGTGGCCAAAGTCATCATCAACTCGCGCACCGGCACCATCGTGATCGGCCAGAACGTCAAGGTCTCGCCGGCGGCGGTGACCCACGGCAGCCTGACCGTGACCATCACCGAAGACCCGATCGTCAGCCAGCCCGGGCCACTGTCCAACGGCCAGACTGCCGTGGTCCCGCGTTCGCGGGTCAATGCCCAGCAGGAAGCCAAGCCGATGTTCAAGTTCGGCCCCGGTACCACCCTGGACGAGATTGTCCGCGCGGTGAACCAGGTGGGCGCGGCCCCCGGCGACTTGATGGCGATCCTCGAAGCCCTGAAACAGGCCGGCGCCCTGCAAGCCGACCTGATCGTGATCTGAGGCCATGGTCATGGATATGCGCAAGAGCGGTCTTACCAGCACGGCGGACTCGGGGTCTTACTCCGACCTGAACCGGCTTAACCAGCTCAAGGTCGGCGACGACAAGAACAGCGAAGGCAACATGCGCAAGGTTGCGCAGGAGTTCGAGTCGTTGTTCTTGAGCGAAATGCTCAAATCCATGCGTTCGGCCACCGAGGCCCTGGGCAAGGACAACCCGATGAACACCCCGGCGGCCAAGCAGTACCAGGAAATGTATGACCAGCAATTGGCGGTGTCGATGTCCCGCGAAGGCGGGGGGATCGGCCTGGCCGACGTGCTGATGCGCCAGATGCAGAAGAACAAACCGGTGGACGCCCAGGCCGCCACCTTGCAGGGCCCCGCCACGGCCGAGACGGTGAAGAAGGTCGATGTGCCGACTGAAATCGCCGCCGGCACCCAGGCCGAGGGACCGTTGGGGCGCTCCAATGGCCAGCGTCCGTTGTGGGCCTACCGCGTCGCCGAGCCACAGGCCGGTGCCGCTGCGTCCCACAGCAACGACATGGAGCTGATGAACCAGCGCCGTATTGCCTTGCCAAGCAAACTGACCGACCGCCTGCTCGCGGGGATCGTGCCGAGTACCCAGGTCGAGGCCAAGGTCGCGCCGCTGCGCAACAGCGCCGCCGATGACAATGTGATCAATAGCGGTGCGCGCAGCGTTGCTGTGCCGAGCGCGAAGATGCAGGTCTACGGTCGCGCCATTGCCCAGCCACCGCTGGCACCGGCGAAGAAGGCCTTCAGCTCGCAGGATGAGTTCGTCGCCACCATGTTGCCGATGGCCAAGGCCGCCGCCGCGCGTATCGGTATCGATCCGAAGTACCTGGTGGCTCAGGCCGCCCTGGAAACCGGTTGGGGTAAATCGGTGATGCGTGCCGAAGACGGCAGCAGCAGCCACAACCTGTTCGGCATCAAGGCCGGCCAGAGCTGGCAGGGCGGCCAGGCGCGGGCGATCACCAGCGAGTTTCGTGACGGCGCGATGGTCAAGGAGACGGCGCAGTTCCGCTCCTACAGCTCCTACCAGGACAGCTTCCATGACCTCGTGACGCTGCTGCAAAGCAATGATCGCTATAAAGAAGTTGTGAAATCAGCCGATAACCCGGAACAGTTTGTACGCGAGTTGCAAAAAGCCGGTTATGCAACCGACCCGGCCTACGCCAGCAAGATTTCGCAGATCGCCAAAAACATGAACAGTTACCAGAATTACGCTGCCGCTGGCGCAACCACACATTTATAAGGTCTGAACCATGAGTTTGCTCAGTATCGGGATGTCAGGGCTCAATGCCGCTCAAGGATCGCTGTCGGTCTTGAGTAATAACATTGCCAACGCCAACACCTCGGGTTATTCGCGTCAGCAGACCACGCAGAATGCCAATGCCAACAACCCCTACGGCGGTGTGTATATCGGCAGCGGCACGACCCTGGCGGATGTGCGCCGGGTGTATAACGAATTCCTCGATGCGGCCTACCAGAACAGCACCGCGCTGAGCAACGACGCCAAGGCGTATGCCAGCCAGGCCAGCGCCATCGATAAGACCCTGTCGGACAAGACCACCGGCATGTCCTCGGTACTCAGCGGTTTTTTCGCCGCTGTGCAGACTGCGGCGGCCAACCCCAGCGATGTGTCCGCCCGGCAAGTGCTGCTGACCAGTGCCCAGACCCTGAGCAACCGTTTCAATTCGATCTCCGGCCAGTTGAACGAGCAAAAACAGTCGATCAATGGCCAGCTCGGCACCATGAGTGATCAAGTCAACCAGTTGACCTCGTCGATTGCGTCGCTCAACAAGCAGATCACCCTGGCCCAGGGCTCCGCCAGCAGCGCCCCGGCCAATCTGCTGGATGCACGCAACGAAGCGGTGCGTTCGCTCAATGAACTGGTGGGCGTGACCACCAGTGAAAAAAACGGCGTGTTCAGCGTCAGCACCGGCACCGGCCAATCTCTGGTACTGGGCGATCAGTCCAATACGATTTCGGCGGTCCCGAGCAACAGCGATCCGAGCCAGTACACCATTCAACTCAATGCTGGTGGCGGCACGGCGATCGACCTGGGCAATGTGCTCAGCGGCGGCAGCATCGGCGGCCTGCTGCGCTATCGCAGTGACGCACTGATGCCGGCCATCAATGACCTGGGGCGAATCGCCCTGGCCACCGCCGATACCGTCAACAGCCAGCTGGGCCAGGGCCTGGACCTGAACGGCGACTTTGGTTCGTCGCTGTTCAAGGACATCAACAGCGCGGCCGCCATCGCCCAGCGCAGTCAGGGCGCGATGGGCAACAGCAGCGGCTCCGGCAACTTGAACGTGAGCATCAGCGACACCAGCAAGCTGTCGACCTACGACTACAAAGTGACCTTTACCAGCGCCAACAACTACACCGTCGTGCGTTCCGACGGCAAGGCCATGGGCGCGTTCGACACCAACACCGCGCCGCCGCCGGTCATCGAAGGTTTCACGTTGGCCCTGGATGGCAAGGGCCCGATGGCAGCCGGTGACAGCTTCAAGGTCAGCCCCACCGCCAACGGTGCCAGTGGTATCGGCACCGGACTGACGGACGCCAATAAAATTGCATTCGCGGGGCCCTTGCTGGGTGAAAGCAGCAAGACCAATCAGGGCACCGGCACATTTACGCCGCCGTCCCTGACGCAGCCTATCGATATTCATGGCGGCGCCGACACCGCTCAACTGCGTACCGGCATTGAACACTCCATGCCGGTGAAGATGGTCTTCGGCAAGCCTGCGGCAGACGGCACCCAGGGCTACACCCTCAATGACGCCCAGGGTAATCCGATCGGCACCGGCACTATCGTTCCGGGCCAGGGCAACAAGATCACCGTCGACGTCCCGATGCGCGATGCCAATGGCGCACTGCTGGTGCCGGCCAAGAGCTTCAAGTTCGATACCACCGTCGGCGGTTCGCCCGCAGACGGCGACAGCACCACGTTTTCCTTCAACGCCTCGGGCAAGTCGGATAACCGCAACGCCCAGGCGATGCTCGACCTGCAAACCAAGGCCACGGTCGGCCTGTCCGATGGCAGTGGCGGCGGCGTGAGCCTGGTGACGGCCAACAGCCGCCTGGTCTCGACCGTCGGCGCCAAGGCTGCCTCCGCCGCCACCGACACCACCGCCACCGGTGCACTGCTCAAGGCCAACCAGGATGCGCGCAACTCGGTGTCCCAGGTCAACCTGGATGAAGAGGCGGGCGATATGATCAAGTTCCAGCAGTACTACACCGCGTCGTCGCAGATCATCAAGGCTGCGCAAGAAACCTTCAGCACGCTGATCAATAGTCTTTAAGGGAGTCTGGGACGATGCGTATTTCCACTGCTCAATATTTCGAAACCAGCTCGACCAAGTATTCGGATAATTACTCCGGCGTGGTCAAGGCCCAGGAACAAGCCAGTTCCGGCGTGCGCGTGCAAACCGCGGCAGATGATCCGGTGGCGGCGGCGCGCTTGTTGCTGCTGCAACAGCAGAAAGACATGCTGGGGCAGTTCAACGGCAACATCACCAGCCTGAAGAATTCGCTGACCAACGAAGAAAGCGTGTTGGCCTCGATCGACGATGCCTTGCAGCGTGCCACGCAACTGGCCCTGCGTGCCGGCGGCTCGGTGAGCGATGCCGATCGACGCTCGATTGCCAGTGAAGTCGGCGCAATTGAGGATCAAGTCCTGGGCTTGCTCAACAGCAAGGACTCTTCCGGTAACTACCTGTTTTCCGGGTCCAAGACCCAGACCCCGCCCTACAGCCGCAACAACGATGGCACTTACAGCTATCAGGGCGACGAAACGCCGCTGAGCCTGCAGGTTTCCAATACCCTGAGAGTCAGCGCAGGCGATACCGGCAAGACCATCCTGGAGGGCGCGGCCAACTCCAGCCGTACCCAGGCCACGTGGCTGTCGCCCGTGCCGCAGACAGTGCCGCCGACGGTCAACGACAACAAAGTGGCGCTGTCGGCCGGGTTGGTGACGTCGAGCAGCGACTACGCCGGCAAGTTCGCTGACGGCCAGCCGTACAAACTGACCTTTACCAGCAGCACGCAATATAAAGTCGCCGATAAGAACGGCAACGATGTGACCTCGGAGATTGCCGGCAACGGTACCTTCGACGCCGCCAAGGAAGGCAGCTCCAGCGTGGCCTTGCGCGGGGTGAAGTTCGACATAACCCTCAACCTGGGGGACGTCACGCCAGGCGCCAACGCCGATGCGCTGGTCAAGGACCGTTCCTTCAGCCTGGAGGCCAAGCCGGACACGTTCAGCGTCTCGCGTACGCCCAGCAATGCTTCCACTGCGCAGCTGACCGGGGCCCGCGTATCCAGCCAGGCGGACTACACCAGCACGTTTCCGACCAATAGCGGCGCACTGATCAAGTTCACCAGTGCGACCGCCTATGAGGTGTATGCGCAGCCCTACTCGAGCGACAGCAAGTCCATCGCCACGGGCGATACCGGCGGCGGCACCACGGTAACGGCCGCTGGCGTGACATTTGATGTCAGTGCCGGGCCGCCGCAACCGGGCGACCAGTTTTCCGTGGGGGCCAATACCCAGAAGACCCAGAATGCGCTCGATACCCTCGGCCAACTGCGCAAAGCGCTGGAGCTGCCGGCTGACGGCAATCCTGCGGCAACCATCAAGCTCAAGGACGTGCTGGACGCTGCCATTGGCAACCTCGCCAACTCCAGTTCCCAGATCACCAACGTGCGCGGCTCCATCGGTGCGCGGGGCAATGCCCTGGATATCCAGGCCAGCGAGAACACCAGCGTGGGTATCGCCAATACCAGCACCATGAGCGACCTGGCCAACATCGATATGGGCGAGGCGGCGATCAACCTGACCCTGCAACAGACCATGCTGCAGGCTTCCCAGTTGGCGTTTGTGAAGATTTCCCAACTGAGCCTGTTCAGCCGCATGTAATGGGCGCGCTCGGCAAGCGGCCTCCCCTGGCGACAGGGGAGGCCGTTGTCGTTTCTGGCCGCACAAATGTTGCGGCGTTTTACATAAAGCGCGCAAAATTGAGTGACCTGTGAGTCATAAAGCGCATCTTCACTGTATCGTGTGAAAAGGATAAGTCGTCACAGGGGTCCTTGCGGGGCGGCTTTCAGCGAATTTTTTGGGGTTATCCCCTTTTATTGTCAGCACTTCGGGCGCAGGCCCTGGGGTGTTCTCCAGCTATTTAGTATTGGGAAGCCACAATGATTGGCATAAAAAGCATCGCCAGTTACGTGCCGGCGGACGGTATCGATAACTACGCCCAGGGTGCCAAATTCGCCAAGGATGAGGAATTCATCATTGGCAAGATCGGGTCGGCCTTCCTGCCGCGCAAGGAAGCCGCGCAGGAAACCTCCGATCTGTGTGTCGAAGCGGTCAACGCTTTGTTTGCCAGCAACCCGGACTTGAAGCGCGAGTCCATCGACGCGGTGATTGTCGTCACGCAGAACGGCGACGAAGAAGGGCTGCCCCACACCGCAGCCATCGTCCAGGACAAACTGGGCCTGCCAACCCACGTGGCCGCCTTCGATATTTCCCTGGGTTGTTCCGGTTACGTATACGGCATCTACGCAATGAAGGGCTTCATGGAAGCCACCGGCCTGAAAAATGGCCTGCTCATTACCGCCGACCCGTATTCGAAAATCGTCGACCCGCAAGACCGCAACACCACCATGCTGTTCGGCGACGCCGCCACCGCCACCTGGATGGGCGAAGACGCGCCGTGGTTGCTGGGCAAGTCCAAGTTCGGTACCGACGGTTCCGGCGCGCCGCACCTGAAGGTCAGCGACGGCGTGTTCTTCATGAATGGCCGCCAGGTGTTCAACTTCGCCTTGCTCAAGGTGCCGGCGCATTTGCACGAGCTGCTCGATGAGTCGGACCTCAAGGCCGATGACATCGATGCATTCTGCATTCACCAGGGCAGTGCGGCCATCGTTGACGCCGTGGCGCGACGCTTTGAAGATGCGCCGGTGGACAAGTTCATCAAAGACATGGTCGAGACCGGCAATACCGTGTCGTCGAGCATTCCGTTGCTGCTGGAAAAGCATGTGATGAATGCGGCCTGGCAGCGCGTGGCCATCAGCGGTTTTGGTGTGGGCCTGTCCTGGGGCTCGGCGATTCTGTATCGCCCATGACCCTTTGAGGGGTGCGTAAAAAAACGCCGATGATCGAACGATCATCGGCGTTTTTTATTTGGCGCCAGAAAAGCCAACAAAACCGGGGGTTTTAATCTCGGTAACTGCTTGAATTGCAAGGGCTGGCACAGGGCTAGTAAAAAAAATCAAAAAAACCCTCAAGCAACCGGCTACCACGACGATAACTATTACGTAGGTTCTCAGGCCACACCCGGCGGTTGCCAGGGCCGGAAGCCGCAGTATCCATCCATCGAGGATTTCGTCATGGCTTTAACAGTAAACACCAACATTGCTTCGATCACTACTCAGGGCAACCTGAACAAAGCTGGCGGCGCCCTGGCCACTTCCATGCAGCGCCTGTCTTCCGGCCTGCGTATCAACAGCGCTAAAGACGACGCAGCCGGCCTGGGTATCTCCAACCGTATGACCAGCCAGATCAATGGCCTGGGTCAAGCAGTGAAGAACGCCAACGATGGTATCTCCATCGCGCAGACCGCTGAAGGCGCAATGCAGGCTTCGACCGACATTCTGCAAAAAATGCGTACCCTGGCTCTGTCCTCGGCTACCGGCTCCCTGAGCACCGACGACCGTAAGTCGAACAACGACGAATACCAGGCTCTGACTTCGGAACTGACCCGTATCTCGCAAACCACCACTTTCGGTGGCCAGAAGCTGCTGGACGGTTCGTACGGTACCAAAGCTATCCAGGTTGGCGCCAACGCTAACGAAACCATCAACCTGAGCCTGGACAACGTTGCAGCCAACAACATTGGTTCGCAGCAGATCAAAAGCTTGGGCGTCGCTCCAGGTGCTGGTGTTGCAGGTGGCGACATTGCTGTCACCGGTAACGGCGAGACCAAAACCGTCAACATCGGCGCTGCTGCTTCCGCCAAAGCCATCGCTGCACAGCTCAATGGCGCCGTTGGTGGCCTGAGCGCTACTGCCAGCACCGAAGCTCAGTTCACTGTTGCTGCAGGCGCAGCGGCTGCTCCAGCTTCGTTCACCATGACCGTTGGCGGCCAAGCCACCACGTTCATTGGCGTAACCAGCACTTCCAACCTGGCTGACCAACTGAAGTCGAACTCCGCCAAACTGGGTATCAGCGTTAACTACGACGAATCCAAAGGCACACTGTCGGTTAAATCCGATACCGGTGAAAACCTGGCATTCAGCGCTTCGACCGCTGCCGGCACCATCACCGTTGCCACCAAAGATGGCGCAGGCGCTTACGGTGCCGGTGTTGCCCTGGCCGATGGTATTATCGCTACCGGTGCTGTGACCTTGAACTCTTCCAAGGGCTACTCCCTGGAAGGTGCCGGTGTGACTGGCGTGTTCGGTGCCGCGACTTCCGCTGCCTCGCTCAAGACCTCCGTATCGCAGACCGACGTGACCGACGCCACCAAGGCTCAGAACGCCGTTTCCGTGATCGACCAGGCTATCGCTACCATCTCCAGCTCCCGTTCGGGCCTGGGCGCTGTACAGAACCGTCTGACAAGCACTGTAGACAACCTGTCCAACATCCAGAAAAACACCACCGCTGCTCGTAGCACCATCCAGGACGTCGACTTCGCTTCCGAAGCCGCTGAACTGACCAAGCAGCAAACCCTGCAGTCGGCTTCCACTGCGATCCTGTCGCAGGCTAACCAACTGCCATCGGCTGTACTGAAGCTGCTTCAGTAATCACGGCGCTGGGTAACTGACGGAAGGGCGCGTTTACGTGCCCTTTCGTCTTTTCCAGTCCAGTCAGAGGAGATTGAACGTGGACATGAATGTGAAGCTGAACCTGTCTTATCCGCCTCAGGCCGTTCAAGCCTCCATGGCGCCTGTGATTGCTGACAAAGACAAGAGCAAGGTTGAGCCGGCCGCGCCAGCCGCAGATAAGTCCCAAACGGGCGATCTGGAAAAAGCGGTCACTGATATTAAAGAATTCGTACAAGCGGCCCAGCGCAATCTGGACTTTTCCATTGACGATTCCACCCACAGGGTTGTGGTCAAGGTCATTGCCACCGATACCGGTGAAGTGATCCGCCAGATCCCCTCGGAAACTGCGTTGAAGCTGGCGCAGAGTTTGTCCAGCGCCAGTCATGTGTTGTTTGACGACAAGGCTTGAGCTGGCACGAAACTTGTTGCTGTCAGGTCTTGAAGCGTTGTTCGTCAAGATAACGGCAGCCACCGCAACAGGAGAATGATGATGGCGGGTACAACGATTACTGGCGTGGGGTCGGGCTTCGACACCCAGGCGATTGTGAAATCCCTGGTGGATGCCGAGCGCGCGCCGAAGCAGGCGCAGATCAACCTCCAGTCGCAGAAGGCCACCACTCAGCTTTCGTCGATCGGCAAGATCCAGGCTGCCCTGGACGCCTTTCGCGGTGCGCTGACCAGCATGAGCACCGACAACAGCTTTACTGGCTTGAGCGGTAGCTCTTCGGATGAAAAGGTCGCCACCATGACGGCCAACCCAGGCGCCGCCAACGGCAGCTTCTCGCTGGTGGTCAATCAGTTGGCAACGCCTTCGAAGCTGTCGACCAAAAGTTTCGCCGGTGGCGCGTCGACGGTGGTGAATAACACCACCAGTGCAACGAAGCTGACGATCTCCCAATCGGGCAAGAACTTCGACCTTAGTGTGCCGGCGGGTGCGACCCTGCAACAGGTGCGTGACTCGATCAACTCACAGTTCGGTACCGCCGGCTTGAGTGCGAACATCCTGACTGACTCCAACGGTTCGCGCCTGATCCTGACCTCCACCAATGCCGGGGTCGGTTCGGATTTGACCCTGTCGGGTGACTCGGGGGTGGACACTGGCTACACCGTGGTGACTCCGCCTCAGAATGCCAAGTACACCATCGATGGTATTGCTGCCGAATCCAAGACCAACAGCATTACCGATGCGGTGAGCGGCGTGAGCATCAAGTTGCTCACCGTCTCGCCTACCGTTATTGCCAACGATCCGAATAAAGACAATCCGGTTCGTACGGCCCTGACCATTTCCGTGTCCACCAGCGCCACCTCCCTGAAATCCGGGGTCAAGGGCTTCGTCGACACCTATAACGCTTTGCTCAAGGCCATGAACGCCGAGACCAAGGTGACCAAGGATGCCGCCGGCAACTCCATCGCGGCGACCTTGACCGGCGACTCGACCATGCGCACCTTGCAGGGGGCGATCCGCAACGAGTTCAACGCGCTGTCCGGTAACGGCACCTTGAAATCCCTGGCGCAGTTTGGCATCACGACCGACCAGGACACCGGTGCGCTGAGCATCGACAGCAAGCAGTGGGACAAGGCGGTACTGAGCAATCCCGCGGATATCAACAGCATCTTCAGCGGCAAGACCGGCCTGCTGGCGCGCTTGACGGCGGCGACCGACGCCTATGCCAAGCCCACCACCGGGATCCTGGCGACGCGCACCACGTCGCTGGCCGACAGCCTGAAGAACCTGACCAAGCAACAGACCTCGCTGGATGAGCGCCTGACCACCATGCAGGATGCGCTGACGCGCAAATACACCGCCATGGACACCCTGGTCGCGCAGCTGCGCCAACAGAGCAACAGCATCCTCGGTACGCTGAGTGCGATCAGTAAATCGCAAAGCAGCGAAAGCTGATTGAATGCGCATGAAAAAGCCCGGGTCCGTTGACCTGGGCTTTGTTTTTTCCACGGCCGGCGGGTTAAAGTTTTTTGCAATCCCGTCGACATAATGGTTACTGCAACCCTTCTCGCTGTTGCCTGTCACGAGGTAGAAACATGAATCCCATGAGAGCCCTTCGCCAATACCAGAAGGTCAATTCCCATGCGCAAATCTCCGAAGCCAGCCCGCACCGTCTGGTGCAGATGCTGATGGAAGGCGGCCTGGACCGTATGGCGCAAGCCAAGGGTGCACTGGCACGCGGAGACATCGCTCAGAAGGGCCTGATGCTTGGCAAGGCGACTGATATTCTTATCGGTCTTCGCGATGGTCTGGATGCGGAGAAAAGTGACAACAAGGCTTATGTCCAGCAGTTGGAAGGCCTGTACGTATACATGACCAATCGTTTGATGGAGGCCAATCTGCATAACGATGCCGACATGATCGACGAAGTCGCTCGTCTGTTGATCACCGTGAAAGAAGGCTGGGATGCCATCGCTGCACCCCAAGGCGCCGCACAGTAAGGCCACCGGCCTTGAGGAACACGTCATGAGCCACGCACTGCAACGCATAGATGAAACCCGTGAAGCCCTGGTCGACGCACTCGCTGCGCGCAACTGGGACGCCATCGGCGAACTGGACCTGGGCTGTCGCAACGTGATCGATGACGTGCTCAGCCAGGCGCCGGTGGACGAGGATGCGCTGCGCGAAAAACTGGAGAGTCTGTTGGCGGTGTACCAGCAGTTGCTTGAGGTGACCACCGGCGAGCGCCAGGCGATTTTCGAAGAGATGTCGCAGATCAACCAAGCGAAAAATGCGTCAAAGGTCTACCATCTGTTCGGCTGATAGACGCTCAGTTGGTCCGAACGGCGCGTCATATATTTGACTGTGCCAGCATTTTTGACTTAACTAGTGCTGTTTTCAGATTTCAGACGTCTAGTAGGTAATAAGTCTTACAGGCGTCTTGATTGCCCTGATTCCGGGGCAGGAAGTTTTACTAGGGAAGTTGCTATTGCATGTGGCGTGAAACCAAAATTCTGCTGATCGATGACGATAGCGTCCGCCGCCGCGATTTAGCGGTGATTTTGAATTTTCTTGGTGAAGAAAATTTGCCCTGCGGTAGCCATGATTGGCAGCAGGCTGTCAGCTCGCTGGCATCGAGCCGTGAAGTCATTTGTGTGCTGATCGGGACGGTAAACGCTCCTGGCGCTCTTTTGGGCTTGTTAAAGACACTGTCAACCTGGGATGAGTTCCTTCCCGTGTTGCTGATGGGCGATATTTCTTCCGTGGACCTGCCGGAAGACCAGCGCCGCCGCGTGCTTTCCACCCTGGAAATGCCACCCAGCTACAGCAAATTGCTCGATTCCCTGCACCGTGCCCAGGTCTATCGCGAGATGTACGACCAGGCCCGTGAACGCGGTCGCCATCGTGAACCCAACCTGTTCCGCAGCCTGGTCGGCACCAGCCGGGCGATCCAGCACGTACGCCAGATGATGCAGCAAGTGGCCGACACCGATGCCAGCGTGTTGATCCTCGGCGAGTCGGGCACGGGCAAGGAAGTGGTCGCGCGCAACCTGCACTATCACTCCAAGCGCCGCGACGGGCCGTTCGTGCCGGTCAACTGCGGGGCGATCCCGGCAGAGCTGCTGGAAAGCGAATTGTTCGGCCACGAGAAGGGCGCCTTTACCGGGGCAATCACCAGCCGTGCCGGGCGTTTCGAGCTGGCCAACGGCGGCACGCTGTTTCTCGACGAAATCGGCGACATGCCGCTGCCGATGCAAGTCAAATTGCTGCGCGTGTTGCAGGAGCGCACCTTCGAGCGCGTGGGCAGTAACAAGACCCAGAGCGTGGACGTGCGCATTATCGCCGCCACCCACAAGAACCTCGAAAGCATGATCGAGGTCGGCAGCTTCCGCGAAGACCTGTACTACCGCCTCAACGTCTTCCCGATCGAGATGGCGCCGCTGCGTGAGCGCGTGGAAGACATCCCGTTGCTGATGAACGAATTGATTTCGCGCATGGAGCACGAAAAACGCGGCTCCATCCGTTTCAACTCCGCCGCCATCATGTCGCTGTGCCGCCACGGCTGGCCGGGCAACGTGCGCGAGCTGGCCAACCTGGTGGAGCGCATGGCGATCATGCACCCCTACGGCGTGATCGGCGTGGTCGAGTTGCCGAAGAAATTCCGCTACGTCGACGATGAAGACGAGCAGATGGTCGACAGCCTGCGCAGTGACATGGAAGAGCGCGTGGCGATCAACGGCCATACGCCGGACTTCGGCGCCACGGCCATGCTGCCGCCCGAAGGCCTTGATCTTAAGGACTACCTCGGCAACCTGGAACAAGGCCTGATCCAGCAGGCCCTGGACGATGCCAACGGCATCGTCGCCCGCGCCGCCGAGCGCCTGCGCATTCGCCGAACCACCCTGGTGGAGAAGATGCGCAAGTACGGTATGAGCCGCAAAGAGGGTGATGAGCAGGCGGATGATTGACGCGTGTTTTTCAGCGTATTGATTTATAAGTAGTTTTTTTTCGGCACGGGTATTGCTATAGCCCTCGCAACGTTCCGTTTAACTGACGGTCAGCCAAGCGAGAGAGCACGATGCCCCACGCCGCCCAACTATCTGCAGCCCCTGCCATCCCGGGGCTGGTTTCGCCTGTAGAGCCGCCGACCCGCCAGGGTCTTGAACAGGCGTTCTCGCAGTTCAACCAGATGTCGAGCCAGCTGACCGATTCCTACAGTCTGCTTGAAGCCCGGGTGTCCGAGCTCAAAGGCGAACTGGCGGTGGTCAGCGCCCAGCGCATGCAGGAGCTGGCGGAAAAAGAACGTCTGGCCAACCGCCTGCAGAACCTGCTCTCGCTGTTGCCCGGTGGCGTGATCGTCATCGACGACCAGGGCCGCGTGCGCGAAGCCAACCCGGCGGCCTGCGACCTGCTCGGCCTGCCGCTGGAAGGCGAGCTGTGGCGCCACGTCATCACCCGTTGCTTCGCGCCGCGTGACGATGACGGCCACGAAGTGTCCCTCAAAGATGGGCGTCGCCTGTCCATCGCCACCCGTTCCTTGGATGCCGAGCCGGGCCAGTTGGTGCTGCTCAACGACCTGACGGAAACCCGTCACCTGCAGGATCAACTGGCGCGTCATGAGCGTTTGTCGTCGTTGGGGCGGATGGTCGCTTCCCTGGCGCATCAGATCCGTACACCGCTGTCGGCGGCATTGATCTACGCCAGTCATTTGACTGATGAGCAATTGCCGGCGGCCACCCACCAGCGCTTTGCCGGGCGCCTCAAGGAGCGCCTGCACGAGCTGGAGCATCAGGTGCGCGACATGCTGGTGTTTGCCCGTGGCGAACTGCCGTTGACCGATCGCGTGACCCCGGCGGGGTTGATGCAAGCCCTGCAGGCAGCGGCGGCCACGCATACCGAGGGCGCCAGCCTGCGCTGGCAATGCGACAGCCATCAGGGTGAGTTGCTGTGCAATCGCGACACCCTGGTCGGCGCGCTGCTCAACCTGATCGAAAACGCCACCCAGGCCAGCGGCCCGGGTGCGCGCCTCAAGGTGCACCTGTACCGCCGCGAGCAAACCCTGCGCCTGTGCATCAGCGACAGCGGCAGCGGTATAGCGCCGGCCGTGCTGCAACGCCTGGGCGAGCCCTTTTTTACCACCAAGACCAACGGCACGGGCCTGGGCCTGACCGTGGTCAAGGCAGTGGCACGTGCGCATCAGGGAGAATTGCAGCTGCGTTCCCGGTTGGGGCGCGGCACCTGTGCATTGATGACCTTGCCGCTGTTTTCCAGCGCGGCAAGCGCGGAGTAAAGGATCATGACTATCAAGGTTTTGTTGGTTGAGGACGATCGCGCCCTGCGTGAAGCATTGGCAGACACGCTGCTGTTGGCGGGCCATGACTACCGCGCGGTCGGCTCTGCCGAGGAAGCCTTGGAGGCGGTGGAGCAAGAAACTTTCAGCCTGGTGGTCAGCGACGTGAACATGCCCGGCATGGACGGCCATCAGTTGCTCGGCCTGCTGCGCGCGCGCCAGCCGCAATTGCCGGTACTGCTGATGACCGCCCATGGCGCCGTGGAGCGGGCCGTGGACGCCATGCGCCAGGGCGCGGCGGATTATCTGGTCAAGCCGTTCGAGCCCAAGGCGTTGATCGAGCTGGTGGCGCGGCATGCGCTTGGCGTGATTTCGACAGTGGAGGGTGATGGCCCGATTGCCTTCGAACCGGCCAGCGCGCAATTGCTCGAGCTGGCGGCCCGCGTGGCGCGCAGCGATTCCACCGTATTGATCTCGGGCGAGTCCGGCACCGGCAAGGAAGTGTTGGCGCGCTATATCCACCAGCAGTCCAGTCGGGCCCGGCAACCCTTCATCGCGATCAACTGTGCGGCGATTCCGGACAACATGCTCGAAGCGACCCTGTTCGGTCATGAAAAGGGCTCGTTCACCGGCGCCATCGCGGCCCAGGCCGGCAAGTTCGAACAGGCCGACGGCGGCACCATTCTGCTCGACGAAATCTCGGAAATGCCCCTGGGCCTGCAAGCCAAGTTGCTGCGCGTGTTGCAGGAGCGCGAAGTGGAGCGGGTGGGCGCACGCAAGCCGATCCAGCTGGATATCCGCGTGGTCGCCACCACCAACCGCGACCTGGCGGGCGAAGTAGCGGCGGGGCGCTTTCGCGAAGACTTGTTCTACCGCCTGTCGGTGTTTCCGCTGGCCTGGCGCCCGTTGCGCGAACGCCCGGCGGATATCATTCCCCTGGCCGAGCGCCTGCTGAACAATCACGTCAAAAAAATGAAGCACGCCCAGGCGCGGCTGTCGGCCGAGGCCCAGGCTTGCCTGGTCGCTTATCCATGGCCCGGCAATGTGCGCGAGCTGGACAACGCGATCCAGCGTGCGCTGATCCTGCAGCAGGGCGGCTTGATCCAGCCCCAGGATTTTTGCCTGGCCATGGGCAATGGCGTGGCGCCGTTGCCAAGCCTCGCGCCGGCACCGCTCGTCGCCGAAACGGAATCGGCCGGCGCCCTGGGCGATGACCTGCGCCGCCGCGAATTCCAGATGATCATCGATACCCTGCGCGCCGAGCGCGGCCGTCGCAAGGAAGCGGCCGAGCGGCTCGGCATCAGCCCGCGCACCCTGCGCTACAAGCTGGCACAGATGCGCGACGCCGGGATGGATGTGGAAGCGTATCTTTTCGCGACCTGACTTCGCGTCAATGCTGTTTGTAGGAGCGAGCTTGCTCGCGAAGCACTCATGGACGCCGCGTACATCCAGGAAGCACGCGTTATCGTTGACGTTTTTCGCGAGCAAGAACTAGGCGTCCCCCTCGCTCCTACAAAAAACGTGCGGTAACGAATTCGACAAGCTTTGTCGCCTTTTCTTACGAGTCGCAACGAAGCTGGCACCCTTGTTGCACCTCCCCCTGGTAACCGCTGCGTAGTGTCAAAAAATTGCGGGTCGTCGGAGAGAGAAGTTCATGAGCCAGGGTATTGAGTTCAATCGGTTGATGTTGGATATGCGCTCCATGCAAATGGATGCCATGGCTCAACCGAAATCCGTCGCGCCAGCGCCGGAATTGGGCCAAAGCAGTTTTGCCGACATGCTCGGTCAGGCAATCAATAAAGTCAGTGATACCCAGCAGGCTTCCAGCCAGTTGGCGACGGCGTTCGAGATCGGTAAAAGCGGCGTGGACCTCACCGATGTGATGGTCGCCTCGCAGAAGGCCAGTGTGTCCTTCCAGGCCTTGACCCAAGTGCGTAACAAACTGGTCCAGGCTTATCAAGACATCATGCAGATGCCGGTTTAAGGGCGAGATTTAACTCATGGCAGAAGCAATCGACAACGTACCCGCCAAGATAGACGGCAAACCACCGCTGTTTGGCCTGTCGTTCCTGGAAAATCTCTCCGAAATGACCATGTTGCGTCAGGTGGGCCTGATGGTCGGCCTGGCTGCCAGCGTGGCGATTGGTTTTGCCGTGGTGTTGTGGTCGCAGCAACCTGATTACCGGCCGCTGTACGGCAGCCTGGCGGGCATGGATTCCAAGCAGATCATGGAAACCCTCGCCGCCGCCGACATCGCCTACACCGTGGAGCCCAACTCCGGCGCCTTGCTGGTCAAGGCCGACGATGTGGCGCGTGCGCGGATGAAACTGGCAGCCGCCGGCGTGACGCCGTCCGACAGCAATATCGGCTTTGAAATCCTCGACAAGGACCAGGGCCTGGGCACCAGCCAGTTCATGGAAGCCACCCGCTACCGTCGGGGCCTGGAAGGCGAACTGGCGCGCACCATCTCCAGCCTGAACAACGTCAAGGGTGCCCGTGTGCACCTGGCGATTCCGAAAAGCTCGGTGTTCGTGCGTGACGAACGCAAGCCCAGCGCCTCGGTGCTGGTCGAGCTGTTTTCCGGCCGTTCCCTGGAGCCTGGCCAGGTGCTGGCGATCGTCAACCTGGTGGCCACCAGTGTTCCCGAACTGAGCAAGTCGCAGATCACCGTCGTCGACCAAAAGGGCAACCTGCTCTCCGACATGGCCGAAAACTCCGCGCTGAGCCAGGCCGGCAAGCAGTTCGATTACAGCCGCCGCATGGAAAGCATGCTCACCCAGCGCGTGCACAACATCCTGCAACCGGTGCTGGGCAACGACCGTTACAAGGCTGAAGTGTCCGCCGACGTGGATTTCAGCGCCGTAGAGTCGACGTCCGAGCAGTTCAATCCGGACCAGCCCGCCCTGCGCAGCGAGCAGTCGACCAGCGAACAACGCACTGCCAGCAATGGTCCGCAAGGCGTGCCGGGGGCCCTGAGCAACCAGCCGCCGGCCCCGGCGTCCGCACCGCAAACCACCGGTGGCGCCGCTGCCACCGCTGGCGCGATTGCGGCCGGCCAACCGCTGCTGGACGCCAACGGTCAGCAGATCATGGACCCGGCCACCGGCCAGCCGATGCTCGCGCCTTACCCGGCGGACAAGCGTAACCAGTCCACCAAGAACTTCGAGCTCGACCGTTCCATCAGCCACACCAAACAGCAGCAGGGCAAGATCAATCGCCTGTCGGTGTCGGTGGTGGTCGATGACCAGGTCAAGGTCAACGCCGCCGACGGTGCCGTTACCCGCGCGCCGTGGAGCGCCGACGAATTGGCGCGCTTTACCCGCCTGGTGCAGGACGCCGTGGGTTTCGACGCCAGCCGTGGCGACAGCGTCAGCGTGATCAACATGCCGTTCTCCGCCGAACGCGGCGAAGTGATCGCCGACCCGGCGTTCTACACCCAGCCGTGGTTCTGGGACATCGTCAAGCAAGTGCTGGGGGTGTTGTTCATCCTGGTGCTGGTGTTCGGCGTGCTGCGCCCGGTGCTCAACAACATCACCGGTGGGGGCAAGAAACAATTGGCGCCTTTTGCTGGCGGCGACGTCGAATTGGGCGGCATGGGCGGCCTGGACGGCGAGTTGGCCAACGACCGCGTCAGCCTGGGCGGCCCGCAAAGCATCCTGTTGCCAAGCCCGAGCGAAGGCTATGACGCTCAGTTGAACGCAATCAAGAGTCTGGTGGCAGAAGACCCGGGCCGTGTGGCCCAGGTCGTGAAAGAGTGGATTAACGCTGATGAATGATCGAGTCGCTGTGGCCAAGCTTTCCCGGGTCGACAAAGCCGCCGTGTTGCTGCTGTCGCTGGGCGAAACCGATGCTGCCCAAGTGCTGCGCCACATGGGCCCCAAAGAGGTCCAGCGCGTGGGCGTGGCCATGGCGCAGATGCGCAATGTGCACCGCGAGCAAGTCGAGCAGGTGATGAGCGAGTTCGTCGAGATCGTCGGCGACCAGACCAGCCTGGGCGTCGGCTCCGACAGCTACATCCGTAAAATGCTCACCTCGGCCCTGGGCGAAGACAAGGCCAACGGCCTGATCGACCGCATCCTGCTGGGCGGCAACACCAGCGGTCTGGACAGCCTCAAATGGATGGAGCCACGCGCCGTCGCCGACGTGATCCGCTACGAGCACCCGCAGATCCAGGCCATCGTCGTCGCCTATCTGGACCCGGACCAGGCCGGTGAAGTGCTTGGCCACTTCGACCATAAAGTGCGCCTGGACATCATCCTGCGCGTGTCGTCGCTGAACACCGTGCAGCCGGCGGCGCTGAAAGAACTCAACACGATTCTCGAGAAACAGTTCTCGGGCAACTCGAATGCCTCGCGCACCACCCTGGGTGGTATCAAGCGGGCGGCCGACATCATGAACTTCCTCGACAGCTCGGTCGAAGGCCAGTTGATGGACTCGATTCGCGAGATCGACGACACCCTGTCCGGCCAGATCGAAGACCTGATGTTCGTGTTCAACAACCTGGCCGATGTCGACGACCGTGGCATCCAGGCGTTGCTGCGCGAAGTGTCGTCCGACGTACTGGTGCTGGCGCTCAAGGGCTCGGACGAGGGCGTCAAGGAAAAGATCTTCAAGAACATGTCCAAGCGTGCCTCCGAACTGCTGCGCGACGACCTCGAAGCCAAGGGCCCGGTACGCGTCAGCGACGTGGAAACCGCGCAGAAAGAAATCCTCACCATTGCCCGCCGTATGGCCGAAGCCGGAGAAATCGTTCTCGGCGGGAAGGGCGGCGAAGAAATGATCTAAGGCGCCCCACATGTCGAACAAAGATGAGACGCCCAGCGATCTGATTCGCGCGCGGGATGTCGGCGGGTTCGACATCTGGTCGTTGCCCAGCTTCGACCCCCACGTGCCGGAGCCAGAGCCTGAGCCGGTGGCGGAACCGCCAGCACAGATGGAAGAAGTGCCGCTGGAAGAAGTCCAGCCACTGACCCTTGAAGAATTGGAAACCATCCGTCAGGAGGCTTACAACGAAGGCTTCGCGGCGGGTGAGAAAGATGGTTTTCGCAGCACCACCCTCAAGGTCCGTCAGGAGGCCGAAGAGGCCCTCAGCGTCAAGCTGGGCAGCCTGGAGCGCTTGATGGGCAGCCTGTTCGACCCCATCGCCGAACAGGACTCGCAGCTGGAAAAATCCATGGTCGGCCTGGTGCAACACATCACGCGCCAGGTGATTCAGCGCGAACTGGCGCTGGATTCCAGCCAGATCGAAAGTGTGATGCGCGAAGCCCTCAAGCTGCTGCCCTTGGGCGTGGGCAATGTGCGGCTGTACATCAATCCGCAGGATTTCGAGCAGGTCAAAGCCTTGCGCGAGCGCCATGAAGAAACCTGGCGCATCGTCGAGGATGCCGCGCTGCAGCCCGGCGGCTGCCGCGTCGAGACCGAGCACAGCCGCATCGATGCCACGGTGGAAACCCGCATCAGCCAGATCATGGCCAAGCTGCTCGACCAGGCGCACGAACAGGCGCTGCACCCGGCCGAGCCTGACCTGAGCGTTGACCTGGACGCCACCGATGCGCCTTGATCGCACCAGCTTCGCCAAGCGCCTGGGCACCTACGCCGAGGCCACTCAATTGCCCGGCCAGCCGATCCTCGAAGGGCGCCTGTTGCGCATGGTCGGCCTGACGCTTGAGGCCGAGGGCTTGCGCGCCGCCATGGGCAGCCGCTGCATGGTGATCAACGACGACAGCTACCACCCGGTGCAGGTCGAAGCCGAAGTGATGGGCTTTTCCGGCAACAAGATTTTCCTGATGCCGGTAGGCAGCCTCGCCGGTATTGCCCCGGGCGCCCGTGTGGTGCCCCTGGCCGACACCGGGCGCTTGCCGATGGGCATGAGCATGCTTGGCCGTGTACTCGATGGCGCCGGGCGCGCGCTGGATGGCAAGGGCGGCATGAAGGCCGAGGACTGGGTGCCGATGGACGGCCCCACCATCAACCCGCTCAACCGCAACCCCATCAGCGTGCCGCTGGACGTGGGCATTCGCAGCATCAACGGTTTATTGACGGTCGGTCGCGGCCAGCGCCTGGGCCTGTTCGCCGGTACCGGTGTGGGTAAGTCAGTGTTGCTGGGCATGATGACGCGCTTTACCGAGGCCGACATCATCGTGGTCGGGTTGATCGGCGAGCGCGGCCGTGAGGTCAAGGAATTCATCGAGCACAGCCTGGGTGAAGAAGGCCTCAAGCGCTCGGTGGTGGTTGCCTCTCCGGCGGATGACGCACCGCTGATGCGCCTGCGCGCCGCCATGTACTGCACGCGCATCGCCGAATATTTTCGCGACAAGGGCAAGAATGTCCTGTTGCTGATGGACTCGCTCACGCGTTTCGCCCAGGCCCAGCGTGAGATCGCCCTGGCCATCGGCGAGCCACCGGCGACCAAGGGTTATCCGCCGTCGGTGTTCGCCAAACTGCCCAAGCTGGTGGAGCGTGCCGGTAACGCCGAGGCCGGCGGGGGCTCGATCACCGCGTTCTACACGGTGTTGTCCGAAGGTGATGACCAGCAGGACCCGATTGCCGACTCGGCGCGGGGCGTGCTCGATGGGCACATCGTGTTGTCACGACGCCTGGCGGAAGAAGGGCACTACCCGGCCATCGATATCGAAGCGTCCATCAGCCGGGTGATGCCGGCGGTGGTCACGCCGGAGCACATGGCCCGCGCGCAGTACTTCAAGCAGCTGTGGTCGCGTTATCAGCAGAGTCGCGACCTGATCAGCGTCGGCGCCTACGTGGCCGGTGGCGATCGCGAGACCGACCTGGCCATTGCCCTGCAACCGCAACTGGTGACCTACCTGCGCCAGGGCCTCAACGACAAGATCAGCATGGGCGAAAGCGAAGCGCATCTGCAGTCCATCTTCGCCCCCGCGCCGGGCGGCTAACCCATGGCCAACAGCCGCGCCGCGCGCCTGGCCCCGGTGGTGGAAATGGCCGAAAAGGCCGAAAAAGCCGCCGTGCAGCGCCTGGGGTATTTCCAGGGCCAGGTGCGCCTGGCGGAGAGCAAGCTGGGCGACCTGGAGCGCTTTCGCCTTGAGTACCAACAGCAGTGGATCGAGCGCGGCAGCAAGGGCGTGTCGGGCCAGTGGCTGATGGGGTACCAGGGCTTTCTCAATCAGCTGGAAACCGCCGTCGGCCAACAGCGCCAGAGCCTGGCCTGGCATCAGAACAACCTCGACAAGGCCCGTGAAAGCTGGCAACAGGCGTTTGCCCGCGTCGAAGGGTTGCGCAAGCTGGTGCAGCGCTATATCGATGAAGCACGAGCCATCGAAGACAAGCGCGAGCAGAAACTGCTGGATGAACTGTCCCAGCGCCTTCCGCGCCAGGAACAGTTCTAACTAGCGAAGCATTACAAATGTGGGAGGGGGCTTGCCCCCGATAGCAGAGTGTCAGTCAAGAAATCCTTGGCTGACACACCGCAATCGGGGGCAAGCCCCCTCCCACATTTGATTTGCTGTGTTGCTCAGATCGGGTTCGCCTGCTACACCTTGTTGCACAGACCCATGACAAGGAAGCAGTCACATGTCAATCGAGTCAGAAGTATCCCTGGACGGGAAGAAGTTGACGATCGCAATCAAGGGCCGGTTCGATTTCGGCAGCCACCAGGCATTTCGCGATGCCTACGAGCGTTACTACAAGGTGCCCGAGTTGTATGTGGTCGATCTTAAAGAAACCACCTACATGGACAGCTCGGCCCTGGGCATGCTCCTGCTGCTCAGGGACCATGCCGGTGGCGATGAGTCTCAAGTGCACGTCAGCAACAGCAGCCACGATGTGCGCAAAATCCTCGCCATTTCCAATTTCGACAAGCTGTTCGATATATCGTGAGAGTCCTGGCCCCCTTATCCGAGCCGCTGACCATCCTGATTGCCGAAGACAGTGCCGCCGACTTGCTGTTGTTGTCGACCATCGTGCGGCGTCAGGGCCACCATGTGCTCACCGCGACCAATGGCGAGCAAGCCGTTGAAGTGTTTGCACGCGAGCGCCCGCAGCTGGTGCTGATGGACGCGATCATGCCGGTGATGGATGGTTTTCTCGCCGCGCGCTGGATCAAGCAATTGGCGGGCGAGCAGTTGGTCCCCATCATCTTCCTGACCTCGCTGCGCGAAAGCGCTGCGCTGGCCGAGTGCCTTGACGCCGGCGGCGACGATTTCCTGCCCAAGCCCTATAACCAGTTGATTCTGGCCGCCAAGATCAATGCCATGGACCGCCTGCGGCGGTTACAAGCCACGGTGCTGCAGCAGCGTGACCAGATCGCCCGGCACAACGACTACTTGCTACATGAGCAGCGCGCCGCCAAGGCCGTGTTCGACAAGGTCGCGCATTCGGGGTGCATCAACGCGGCGCCGAATATCCGCTACCTGCAATCGCCCTATGCACTGTTCAATGGCGACCTGTTGCTGGCGGCCTATACGCCGTCCGGCGACATGCACGTGCTGCTTGGCGATTTCACCGGCCACGGCCTGCCGGCGGCCATCGGTGCCATGCCCCTGGCCGAAGTGTTCTACGGCATGACCGCCAAGGGCTATGGGCTGACGCAAACCCTGCGCGAGATGAACGCCAAGCTCAAGCGCATCCTGCCGGTGGACATGTTCTGCTGCGCCACACTGTTGTGCCTGAGCACCGAGCGGCGCGTGGTGGAGGTGTGGAACGGCGGCATGCCCGAAGGCTATGTGCATGAGGTCGCCACCGGCAAGCGCACGGCGTTGATGTCGCGGCATCTGCCGTTGGGCGTGCTGCCGGCCCAGGCATTCGATGACAGCACCGAAGTCTGGCCCATGGCTCTGGGCGATCGGGTGTTCCTGCTCTCCGATGGGGTGCTGGACACTGCCGACGCCAATGACCAGTTGTTCGGCGCCGAGCGTTTGCAGCAGGTGTTTGCCGCCAACCGCGAGCCCGACCGCTTGTTCGAGGATATCGAGCAGGCGCTGGCGGCCTTTCGCGGTGAGGCACGGGACGACGTCAGCATGGTTGAAATCACTTTGCTGCCCGGCCAACCGGTCCGTGTGGCCGAGCCGATGTATTCCGACAGTGGCCAGTCGTGCCCGCTGAATTGGTCGGTGAGTTTCGAATTTCGCGCGCAGACCCTCAGGCGCTACAACCCATTGCCGTATCTGCTGCAATTGCTGCTGGAGGTCCACGGCCTGCGTGAGCAGAGCGGCGCGCTCTACACGGTGATGGCCGAGTTGTATGCCAATGCCCTCGAACATGGCGTACTGGGGCTGGATTCACAGCTCAAGCGCGATGCCGATGGGTTTGCGCAGTACTACCGCCTGCGCAATGAGCGGCTGGCGCACTTGAACAGCGGCCATATCCGGGTGCATGTGCAGGTGTCCCCGACTGCGCAGGGCGGCAAAATGACGCTACGTGTCGAGGACAGCGGACCTGGCTTCGATGTTGACGAGGTGCTGGCGCGGCCGCAGGATGCTGACCGTCTGTCCGGCCGCGGCTTGAACCTGGTGCGTCAACTGAGCGGCGACGTACGCTGGTCCGATGGCGGGCGCTGCGTCTGCGTGGAGTTTTGCTGGAAGGCTCTGGCATAATCCGTCAATTCTTGATCAAGGAGCGAGCAAGTGGTCGATATACATCTGGACCCGGACGTGTTGTCGGGTTTGAAGGAGGTGATGGAGGGCGAATACCCGAAATTGCTGGATACCTTCCTTCATGATTCTCAGGAGCGTGTCACCGCGTTGCGCAAGGCGCGTGACGATGCCAAGGCGCTGGGGCACATAGCGCATAGCTTCAAGGGCAGCAGTGGCAACCTGGGCGCGGTGCGGTTGGCGCAGTTGTGCCAGCGATTGGAGGCTGAGTCCGCTGAGCCCGCATCGGATCTCGGTGCGTTGGTTGATCAGATTGACCGTGAGTTCGCGTTGGTCAAGCCGATGTACGAATCGGAGCGCCAGCGTTTCACTTTATAAGTCGTCGCTGCCAACCTGGCCCGACTCTTGCTCTATCTCCCGATACTGCATCCCCGACCCCCATGCAGTGGAGACCTTTAACTATGCCAGTCGCCCCCAATTCGCTCCTTCAGGCTGCCCCCGCGGCCAAGCCTCAAGCGCCTGTCGCCACCCTTGCGGTGGCGGCTGCGGACCCACGGGACAAGGGCCCTGGCTTCGCTCAAGTGTTCGCCAACCAGGGCGCCAAACCGACGCTGAAAACCGACAGCGCCCCGGGCAAATCGTCGCCGGCAACAGCCGACAACCCGTCTGCCGCCAGTACGCCTGCGGTTGCCGATAGCGGCAATTCCTTGCCTGCCAAGCCGTCCGATACCGACAAAGCGGCCGAGGACACACCCGCCGATCCGTCCCTGGCGCAACAGCCCGCGTCCGATACACCGGTGGATCCGGCCTTGATCGCCACGGTCACACCCGTCGCCGTCCCGCTGCCAACCCCGGCCTCTGCGGTGGCTGTGGAGGATGACACGCCCCAACCGGTGGCGGCCGCCGTCACCGTGATCGATGAGGCCAGCCAGCCGGCCTTCGACCCCGAAGCCGACCCCCTGGACGCCATGCCTGCCGTGCGCCTGGCGATGGAGCAGGGCGGTCATGTGTCGGCCGGCAGCCAGGCGCCGCAGAAAGCGGCGCCTGGCACGGCCTTGGATCAGCCGACCGCCGCGCAGAATTTTGCGGCGGGCCTGGCCACGATGGTCGATCAACAAGCCACCAAGGACAGCACCGACACCGGCGGCGAGAAAGCCTTTGGCGCGCTGATCGATGACGGCCTCAAGGACCTCAAGGATGCCGGCAGCGACACCCGCGTGGATGACTTCGCCAACCGCCTGGCCGCGCTGACCCAGGCCGCCACGCCAAAAACCGCCAATGCCTTGCCGCCAGTGGTCAACGCCCCGCTGGCCATGCACCAGAGCGGCTGGACCGAAGAAGTGGTCAACCGCGTGATGTACCTCTCCAGCGCCAGCCTCAAGTCGGCCGAAATCCAATTGCAGCCGGCCGAACTGGGCCGCCTGGATATCAAGGTCAACATGACGCCCGACCAGCAGGCCCAAGTCAGTTTCATGAGCGGCCATGCCGTGGTGCGTGAAGCGCTGGAAAGCCAGTCCGGCCGCTTGCGCGAGATGTTCGCCCAGCAGGGCATGGGGCAGGTGGATGTAAATGTGTCCGACCAGTCCCGGGGGCAGGAGCAGCAGCAACAGCAGAGCCAGGCGCGGGGTGTGGGCGCCAGCGTCGGACGCGGTGGCGACAGCGCCGGCCAAGTGGATGTGGCTGAGGCTGTGGCGCCGGTGACTCAGACCGTGATCGGCTCCAGCGCCGTCGACTACTACGCCTGACCTGAATCAGATAGAGATCCAAAATGTGGGAGGGGCTTGCCCCCGATTGCGCCGTATCAGCGACAGATTTGTTGACTGACACACTGCTGTCGGGGGCAAGCCTCCTCCCACATTGGTTTGTGTTGCTGGCTTTCTCAGACAACTCTGGCATAACACTTGCTCTTGCCTATCCGTAGATCTATGAATCCCCGAATAGTGACGGATTATTGGCATGGCGAAGAGCGACGACGCAGCAACTCCCCCCGCAGGCAAAGGCAAGCTCAAGCTGATCCTGCTGATTGTGCTGGGCCTGCTCCTGGCCATTGGCGCCTCGATTGGCGGCACGTGGTACATCATGCACAGCAACGCAAGCAAACCGGCTCCCGCCGCCGAAACCGCCACTAACGTCAAGCAACCGGCAATCTTCGAACCGATGCTGCCGGCCTTTGTCGCCAACTACAACCAGAACGGTCGCCAACGCTACTTGCAGGTGAGCATCACCTTGCTGGCGCGCAACCAGGCGGACCTGGACGCGCTCAAAGTGCACATGCCGGTGATCCGCAACAACCTGGTGATGCTGTTCTCGGGTCAGAGCTTCGACAGCCTGGCCACGCCGGTGGGCCAGGAGATGCTGCGCCAGAAGGTCACTGCCAGCGTGCAGGAAGTGGCCCAGAAAGAGCTCGGCAAAGTCGTAGTCGAGCAGGCGCTCTTCACTAACTTCGTATTGCAGTAGGATCACGACATGGCCGTGCAAGACCTGCTGTCCCAGGATGAAATCGACGCGCTGTTGCATGGCGTGGACGATGGTCTGGTACAGACCGAAATGGCTGCCGAGCCCGGCAGTGTCAAAAGTTATGACCTGACCAGCCAGGATCGCATCGTCCGTGGACGCATGCCGACCCTGGAAATGATCAACGAACGTTTCGCCCGCTACACCCGCATCAGCATGTTCAACATGCTGCGCCGCTCCGCGGACGTGGCGGTGGGCGGCGTGCAGGTGATGAAGTTCGGTGAATACGTCCACTCGCTGTACGTGCCCACCAGCCTCAACCTGGTCAAGATCAAGCCGTTGCGCGGCACCGCGCTGTTCATCCTTGACGCCAAGCTGGTGTTCAAACTGGTGGACAACTTCTTCGGCGGCGACGGCCGTCACGCCAAGATCGAAGGCCGTGAATTCACCCCCACCGAGCTGCGCGTGGTGCGCATGGTGCTGGAGCAGGCCTTCATCGACTTGAAGGAGGCCTGGCAGGCGATCATGGAAGTCAATTTCGAGTACATCAACTCGGAAGTGAACCCGGCCATGGCCAACATCGTCGGGCCGAGCGAAGCCATTGTGGTGTCCACGTTCCACATCGAACTCGATGGCGGCGGCGGCGACCTGCACGTGACCATGCCGTACTCGATGATCGAGCCGGTGCGCGAAATGCTCGACGCCGGTTTCCAGTCGGATCTCGACGACCAGGACGAACGCTGGGTCAAGGCCCTGCGCGAAGACCTGCTGGACGTCGACGTGCCCCTGAGCGCCACCGTGGCCCGTCGCCAGCTGCGCCTGCGCGACATTCTGCACATGCAGCCGGGGGACGTGATCCCCGTCGAATTGCCGGAAGAACTGATCATGCGCGCCAACGGCGTGCCGTCGTTCAAGGTCAAGCTCGGCTCTCACAAAGGCAACCTGGCGTTGCAAGTGATCGAACCGATCAACCGCCGCTGATCAACATTCATTTTTGCTACGCCGAGGACATGTAATGGCTACCGAACACGAAAACACTTCCGCCGAAGACCAGGCCCTGGCTGACGAGTGGGCTGCGGCCCTGGAAGAAACCGGCGATGTCGGCCAGGACGACATCGACGCGCTGCTGGCCGCCGACGCCGCGTCTGCACCGGCCGGCAAGCGCCTGGCGATGGAAGAATTCGGCAGCGTGCCGAAAAACAACGAGCCGGTGAGCCTCGACGGCCCCAACCTGGATGTGATCCTGGACATTCCGGTGTCGATTTCCATGGAAGTGGGCAGCACCGAAATCAATATCCGCAACCTGCTGCAGCTCAACCAGGGCTCGGTGATCGAGCTGGACCGCCTGGCCGGCGAGCCGTTGGACGTGCTGGTCAACGGCACGCTGATCGCCCATGGCGAAGTGGTGGTGGTCAACGAAAAGTTCGGCATCCGCCTGACCGACGTGATCAGCCCGAGCGAACGCATCAAGAAGTTGCGCTGAAATGAAGTACTCGATGGCGGGACTGTGGCTGGCGCTGCCATTGAGCGCGCTGGCGGCCGAGCCGGTCGCGCAAGCGGCGGCGGCACCGGCGGTCGGCAGCGTCGGCGGGCAGTTGACGCAGTTGCTGCTCGGCCTGTTGCTGGTGATCGGCTTGATCTTCGTGCTGGCCTGGCTGATGCGCCGCGTGCAGCGCATCGGCCCGGGCAATGCCCAGGTGATCGAGCTGGTTGGCTCGCGCGCCCTCGGCCCGCGGGACCGGCTGGTGCTGGTGCAGGTGGGCGAGGAGCAGATCCTGCTCGGCATCACCCCTGGCCGCATCACCCCGTTGCACGTACTCAAGACCCCGGTGGACGCGGCCAGCACCGAGACCGCCACGCCAGAATTCGCCCAGCGCCTGATGGAATTGCTGGGCAAGGATCAGAAGGATAAGAAGTAATGCGCGTGTTCCTGACGCTCATGCTGTTGCTGGCCGCGCCGATGGCACTGGGCGCCGACCCGTTGTCGATCCCGGCGATTACCCTGGGCACCAATGCGGCCGGCGCGCAGGAATACTCGGTCAGCCTGCAGATCCTGCTGATCATGACCGCGCTGAGTTTTATCCCGGCGTTCGTCATGCTGATGACCAGCTTTACGCGGATCATCATCGTGTTCTCGATCCTGCGCCAGGCCCTGGGCCTGCAGCAGACGCCGTCGAACCAGATCCTCACCGGCATGGCGCTGTTTTTGACGCTGTTCATCATGGCGCCGGTATTTGACAAGGTGAACCAGCAAGCCCTGCAGCCTTACCTTGCGGAAAAGCTCACGGCCCAGGACGCGATCGACAAGGCCCAGGGCCCGATCAAGGACTTCATGCTGTCGCAGACCCGCTCCAGCGACCTTGAGTTGTTCATGCGCCTGTCCAAGCGTACCGACATTGCCACCCCGGACCAGGCGCCGCTGACGATTCTGGTGCCGGCCTTCGTTACCTCGGAATTGAAGACCGCGTTCCAGATCGGCTTTATGATCTTCATCCCGTTCCTGATCATCGACCTGGTGGTGGCGAGCGTGCTGATGGCAATGGGTATGATGATGCTGTCGCCACTGATCATCTCGCTGCCGTTCAAGATCATGCTGTTTGTGCTGGTCGACGGCTGGGCGCTGATTATCGGCACCCTGGCCGGCAGTTTCGGGGGGGTATAGGGCTATGACCCCTGAAGTTGCCGTCGACCTGTTCCGTGAAGCGCTGTGGCTGACCACGCTGATGGTCGCCGTGCTGGTGGTGCCGAGCCTGCTGGTCGGCCTGCTGGTGGCGATGTTCCAGGCCGCCACCCAGATCAACGAACAGACCCTGAGCTTCCTGCCACGCCTGCTGGTGATGCTGATCACCCTGATCGTCGCCGGCCCGTGGCTGGTGCAAACCTTCATGGAATACATCCTGCAGCTGTACGGCAGTATTCCGCAGTTGATCGGCTGAGCCGATGCAGTCCTTGTTGGCCTTGACCGACACCCAGATCAGTACCTGGGTGGCCTCGTTCATCCTGCCGCTGTTTCGCGTCACGGCCATGTTGATGGCCATGCCGGTGTTCGGCACCACCCTCGTACCACGGCGTGTGCGCCTGTATTTCGCGGTGGCCATTACGGTAGTGATCGTGCCTGGCCTGCCGCCGATGCCGCCGGTCAGCGCGCTCGACCTCAGTGCGCTGCTGCTGATTGCCGAACAGGTCCTGATCGGCGCCATGCTGGGCTTTTCCCTGAGCCTGTTCTTCCAGGCGTTTGTGGTGGCCGGGCAAATCATCTCGATCCAGATGGGCATGGGCTTCGCGTCCATGGTCGACCCCACCAACGGCGTGTCGGCGGCGGTGATCGGGCAATTTTTGACCATGTTGGTAACCTTGCTGTTCCTGGCCATGAACGGCCATCTGGTGGCGTTCGAGGTGCTGACCGAAAGCTTTACCACTTTGCCAGTGGGCTCGGGGCTGGTGGTCAACCATTTCTGGGAGTTGGTGGGGCGCCTCGGCTGGGTGCTGGGCGCGTCCTTGCTGCTGGTGCTGCCGGCGATCACCGCGCTGCTGGTGGTCAACATCGCGTTTGGCGTGATGACCCGCGCGGCGCCGCAGCTGAACATTTTCTCGATTGGCTTCCCCTTGACCCTGGTGATGGGCATGGGGATTTTCTGGATCGGCCTGGCTGACATTCTCAATCAGTATCAACCGCTGGCGACCGAAGCCCTGCAGTTCTTACGTGACCTGGCACGGGCGCGCTGAGCCATGGCCGAGAGCGAGAGTGGTCAGGACAAGACAGAAGACCCCACGGAGAAACGTAAAAAGGACTCCAGGGAAAAGGGCGAGATCGCGCGCTCCAAAGAGCTCAATACCGTTGCGACCATGATGGCCGGCGCCGGTGCCTTGCTGATCTACGGCGGTGGCTTGGCGCTGGACTTGCTGGAGCTGATGAAGCACAACTTCAGTCTGCCCCGGGAGGTGTTGCTCAACCCCGATTCCATGGGCCAGTACCTGCTGCATTCAGGCAAGATCGCGCTGCTGGCGGTGCAGCCGATTCTCATCACCTTGCTGCTGGCCGCGTTGATCGGCCCGGTCGCCCTCGGCGGCTGGCTGTTCGCCGCCGGCAGCATGGCGCCCAAGTTCAGCCGTATGAACCCGGGCGCCGGGCTCAAACGCATGTTTTCCACCAAGGCCCTGGTGGAGCTGCTCAAGGCCCTGGCCAAATTCATCCTGATCCTGTTCGTGGCGTTGGCGGTGTTGTCGTCCGACATCGACGACCTGCTGCGCATCGCCCATGAGCCGCTGGAGTCGGCGATCATTCACAGCCTGCAAGTGGTGGGGTGGAGCGCGTTGTGGATGTCCGCCGGGTTGATCATCATCGCGGCAGTGGACGCGCCGATCCAGTTGTGGGAAAGCCACAAGAAACTGCTGATGACCAAGCAGGAAGTGCGCGACGAACACAAGGACCAGGAAGGGCGTCCGGAGGTCAAGCAACGCATCCGCCAATTGCAGCGGGAAATGTCCCAGCGCAAGATGATGGCCTCGGTGCCCGACGCCGACGTGATCATCACCAACCCGACCCACTATGCCGTGGCTCTCAAGTACGACCCGGAGAAGGGCGGCGCGCCGATGCTGCTGGCCAAGGGCAGCGACTTTACTGCGTTGAAGATCCGTGAGATCGCCGTGGCCAACGACATTCTGCTGCTGGAATCCCCGGCGCTGGCACGCTCGATCTTCTACTCCACGGATCTTGACCAGGAAATCCCCGCCGGGTTGTACCTGGCGGTGGCGCAGGTGCTGGCCTACGTCTACCAGATCCGCCAATACCGGGCGGGCAAGGGCAAGCGGCCTGATCCGCTCAAGGACCTGCCGATTCCGCCAGACCTGCGCCGCGATTCCTGAACGCTGCTGCTCACTGTAGGAGCGAGCTTGCTCGCGAAAAACTCACGGTCGCCGCGTTCATCCTGACGCCCCGCGTTATCGTTACCCACCTTCGCGAGCCAGCTCGCTCCTACAGGAGGGTGCCCATTACCTGTCAACTTTGACAGTAGCCATTACGCCGCCTTCACTGTTTGATACAGCGATGAGCCACGCAGCCATGCGCGGCTCGGGAGGCGATGATGAGCAGGGGCACGGTCAGGTGGTGCGATGCGGTCAAGGGCATTGGCTTCAAGGCTCTGGATCGCGATGGCAATGAGGTTGGCGTTCAGTCGACAAGCGTTAAGAACGCTGACGTCCCCCAAGCCCCTCCCAAGCTGCGAAAACCCCACACGCGAAAAAAAGCACCGGATGCATGATTCGCCAGCTCTAGCACCTAACGGCGACCCCCGTCTACCTGTCAACTTTGACAGTAGCCACAGGGCGCTTCCCGTTGTTTATTACATACCTGGCACTTCGCGCATGTAGTAAACCAGATGCAGGGAGAGCGGTATTGAAGGTGGCGACGGGTACTGTCAAATCCTATGAGTTGACCCGCGGCGAGTGGTTGATTGCGTTGGACGACGGGGAAGAAAACATCTTCATCGATTGGAGCGATTGGCATTGGACTGCACTGTCGATTGGTGAGCAGATAACGTTTCAGATGATCCATAAACCCAACGGCGTCTATGCACTCCCCATCAGTGCGAGTAATGACACCGAGGCGGGACCCGATGGGTAAAGGAGAGCGGCAATGGCAACGGGCACGGTGAGGTCCGCAGGCTGAGAATGTGCGTACGGTTGACTCAACCGAATAGCCGTTTATTTCAAGGCAGAACACAGCTCAAATGTAGGAGGGGGCTTGCTCCCACAGTTGGACCGCGTTATGCGCTGCTTGCGGTATCCGTCATTCCGGTGTCGGCGTGCACACGATCAGCCAGTAATTGCGCCAGTTCGATCAACTGTGCAACGCCAAGCAGTTCTTCTCGTTTCGAGCCTTCCAGGTCAAAGGCCAGGTCGCAGCTCAGCGCATTGGCCGAGGCGAGGGTTTCGCTGAGGTTAACCAGCAGGTCTTCGCTGCTGATGCCGGCGGCGATGGTAAACAGCCGGATGGGGGGATTTGGGGCGGGTTTGATCACTGTGAATATCCTCGGTAAAGGTGGAGCTGCCACTGATCGCCGCGATGCGATGGAGGGTGGCAGCTGTGCGCAGGTTCGCGGACCGGTTACCAAGGAACCCGGCATACCCGAAGGTATCCCGCGCACAGCCACCATAAGGGCCGCACAGTAAACGACAAAAAATCGCTGACTGAAAGCGGACAATGGTGCTTCTGCGCATTGGTAAACCGGGCCGCGACGCCCGTCCGCTGCGTTTGCAGCGGTGTACGGAGACTAGAGAGCGGGTTTCCCTAGGGGCAACCCCAAATCCTTGTCGGAAATTTCCTGGGCATTACCTGGCTGCACACAAAACCAAATGTGGGAGGGGGCTTGCCCCCGATTGCAGTGTGTCAGTCAACAAATCCATAGCTGATACCCCGCTATCGGGGGCAAGCCCCCTCCCACATTTGAATGGATTCAGGCCCGATGGCCTGGGGCGCTTGGCAGGTTGTCAGAGCCCGAAAGCAAAGTTGGAAGGCTTCTTGCAATACCGCCTTCAGGACGTCTCACAGCGTCAAAACTTTGCTTCAAGGACACGAGGAATACCGGTGGTAGATCGCTCTCAAATGCTCAGCACGGCCCGTGGCACCCTGACTGACCTGTCGCGGGGCAATCTGGGTGTGCCGTTGTTGTTGCTGGTGATGCTGGCAATGATGATGTTGCCGATGCCGCCGTTCCTGCTCGATGTGTTTTTCACCTTCAACATTGCTTTGTCGGTGGTGGTGCTGCTGGTCTGTGTGTACGCCCTGCGGCCACTGGATTTTGCGGTGTTCCCCACCATCCTGCTGGTGGCGACCCTGCTGCGCCTGGCGCTGAACGTGGCGTCCACCCGCGTGGTGATGCTCCATGGCCAGGACGGTCACGCCGCCGCCGGTAAGGTGATCCAGGCCTTCGGTGAGGTGGTGATCGGCGGTAACTACGTGGTCGGTATCGTGGTGTTCGCGATCCTGATGATTATCAACTTCGTGGTGGTGACCAAGGGTGCCGGGCGGATTTCCGAGGTGAGCGCGCGGTTTACCCTGGATGCGATGCCCGGCAAGCAGATGGCCATCGACGCCGACCTCAATGCCGGCCTGATTGACCAGAACCAGGCCAAGTCACGCCGGGCCGAAGTCGCCCAGGAGGCCGAGTTCTACGGTTCCATGGACGGCGCCAGCAAATTCGTGCGCGGTGATGCCATCGCCGGCCTGTTGATCCTGTTCATCAACCTGATCGGCGGCATGGCCGTGGGGATCTTCCAGCACGGCATGACGTTCGGCGACGCAGGCAAGGTGTACGCCTTGCTGACCATCGGTGACGGTTTAGTGGCGCAATTGCCATCACTGTTGTTATCTACAGCGGCAGCGATCATGGTGACCCGTGCTTCGGGCTCCGAAGACATGGGCAAGCAGATCAGCCGCCAGATGTTCGCATCCCCCAAGGCGTTGGCCGTGGCCGCCGGCATCATGGCCGTCATGGGCATCGTGCCGGGCATGCCTCACGTTTCGTTCCTGAGCATGGCGGCCATGGCCGGCGGCGCGGCCTATCTGTTCTGGAAAAAGCAGAATGCAGTCAAGGTCCAGGCCCAGCAGGAAATCGCACGCCAGCAGGAATTGCTGCCATCCCCGGCCCGCGCCCAGGAAACCAAGGAGTTGGGCTGGGACGACGTGACCCCGATCGACATGATCGGCCTGGAAGTGGGTTACCGCCTGATTCCGCTGGTGGACCGCAACCAGGGCGGCCAGTTGCTGGCGCGGATCAAGGGTGTGCGCAAGAAGTTGTCCCAGGACCTGGGCTTTCTGATGCCCACCGTGCATATCCGCGACAACCTCGACCTGGCCCCCAGCGCTTACCGCCTGACCTTGATGGGCGTGATCCTGGCCGAAGCCGAGATCTACCCGGACCGCGAACTCGCGATCAACCCGGGCCAGGTGTTCGGTACGCTCAACGGCATTACCGCCAAAGATCCGGCTTTCGGCCTGGAGGCGGTGTGGATCGAAGTCAGCCAGCGCAGCCAGGCGCAATCGCTGGGTTACACCGTGGTCGACGCCAGCACCGTGGTCGCCACTCACCTCAATCAGATTCTCTACAAGCACTCCCACGAGCTGATCGGCCACGAGGAAGTCCAGCAATTGATGGGTTTGCTGGCCAAGGCCTCGCCGAAACTGGCCGAAGAGCTGGTGCCGGGCGTGCTGTCGCTGTCGCAGTTGCTCAAGGTGCTGCAGGCCTTGCTCGCCGAACAAGTGCCGGTACGGGACATTCGCAGCATTGCCGAGGCCATCGCCAACAACGCCGCCAAGAGTCAAGATACTGCCGCGCTGGTGGCTGCGGTGCGCGTCGGTTTGTCCCGCGCAATCGTGCAAAGCATTGTAGGCGTTGAGTCTGAGCTGCCTGTTATCACCTTGGAGCCAAGGTTGGAACAGATATTGCTCAATAGTATTCAGAAGGCAGGGCAAGGCCAGGAAGAAGGTGTGTTGCTGGAGCCAAGCATGGCTGAAAAGCTGCAGCGTTCTTTGATCGAAGCCGCGCAGCGCCAGGAGATGCAGGGCCAGCCGGTGATTTTGCTGGTGGCCGGTCCGGTCCGCGCGATGTTGTCGCGCTTTGGACGCCTGGCAGTACCGAATTTGCACGTGTTGGCTTACCAGGAAATTCCTGACAATAAGCAAGTGACTATCGTCGCGACAGTAGGGCCCAACGGCTGAGGGTAGTGGGTTATGCAAGTTAAGCGTTTTTTCGCCGCCGATATGCGTCAGGCCATGAAGTTGGTCCGCGATGAGCTGGGCGCCGATGCCGCGATTATCGGTAACCGTCGTATTGCCGGCGGTGTCGAGCTGACGGCTGCCCTGGATTACACCCCCCAGGCCCTGGCGCCGCGCGTGCCGAACATGGAGCTTGAAGACGAGCTGCGCAAGACCGCTTCGCGCATCGTCTCGGCCCAGGCCGAACTGAGCATGCGCGGCGACAGCGACGCCACCACCAATCGCCAGTTGTTCGCCGGCCTGCCGCTGACCGCTTCCGAGCCGCTGGTGGAACCTACGTTTGTCGAACCGCCGCGTCCCGCCGCGCCAGCCCCGGCCGCCGCGGTCGATCAGCGTGCGTTCGATTCGATGCGCTTTGAACTCAACGGCCTGCGCGAGCTGCTCGAAGTGCAACTCGGCTCTTTGGCCTGGACGCAACTGCAAGGCAGCAAGCCGCAACAGGCCAACCTGTGGCGTCGCCTGCAACGCATCGGCCTCTCCGGCCCGTTGTCCCGCGACCTGCTGGCGCTGACCGCCGAAGTCGAGGAGCCGCGCCAGGCCTGGCGCATGCTGCTGGCGCACCTGGCACGCATGATTGCCACCCCGGAAATCGAACCCCTGGAAGAGGGCGGTGTGATCGCCATGGTCGGCCCCGCCGGCATGGGCAAGACCACCACCCTGGCCAAGCTGGCAGCGCGCTACGTGCTCAAGTACGGCGCGCAAAACATCGCGCTGGTGAGCATGGACAGTTACCGCATCGGCGCCCAGGAACAGCTCAAGACCCTGGGCCGCATCCTCAATGTGCCGGTGACCCATGTCGACCCGGGCCAGTCCCTGGCCAACGCCCTCGACCCGCTGCTGCGCAAGCGCGTGGTGTTGATCGATACCGCCGGCCTGCAAGCCAGCGACCCGGCCCTGCGCATGCAGCTCGAAAGCCTGGCCGGGCGTGGCATCAAGTCAAAAAATTACCTGGTGCTTGCAACCACCAGCCAGAAACAGGTTCTTACCGCTGCCTACCACAGCTATAAACGCTGCGGGCTGGCCGGTTGTATCCTGACCAAACTGGATGAAACTGCCAGCCTGGGCGAAGTGTTGAGCCTGGCAATCAGTCATGAACTACCGGTCGCCTACCTGACCGACGGGCCGCGGATCCCGGATGATTTGCATCTGCCGCGCCGTCATCAGTTGGTCAGCCGTGCTGTCAGCGTGCAAATGCAAGACGAGCCTAGCGAGGAAGCGATGGCCGATATGTTCGCCGACCTTTATCACAACCCGGCAAAACGGGTGGGATGAGGCAGGATGAACACCGTGAAATGTACCTACATCGATGGCCTGCAAGCGATACACGCGGCCAAGCCATGTAGCCTGCGTCTAAGCAAGACAAGGTAAAGAAATAAAATGGGCAGCATGCATCCCGTACAGGTGATCGCGGTGACCGGCGGCAAAGGTGGCGTCGGCAAAACTAACGTGTCAGTGAATTTGTCCCTGGCCCTGGCAGAGCTTGGCCGTCGCGTCATGCTGCTGGATGCTGACCTGGGCCTGGCCAACGTGGACGTTCTGTTGGGGCTCACCCCCAAACACACGCTGGCCGATGTGATCGAAGGCCGCTGTGAGCTGCGCGATGTGCTGCTGCAGGGGCCCGGTGGGATCCGCATCGTGCCGGCCGCCTCCGGCACCCAGAGCATGGTGCACCTGAGCCCGGCGCAGCACGCCGGCCTGATCCAGGCCTTCAGCGATATCGGCGACAACCTCGACGTGCTGGTGATCGACACCGCCGCCGGGATCGGCGAGTCGGTGGTCAGCTTTGTACGCGCAGCGCAAGAAGTCCTGCTGGTGGTGTGCGACGAACCCACCTCGATCACCGATGCCTACGCCCTGATCAAACTGCTTAACCGTGACTACGGCATGAACCGCTTCCGCGTGCTGGCCAACATGGCCCAGAGCCCGCAGGAAGGGCGCAACCTGTTCGCCAAGTTGACCAAGGTCACGGATCGTTTCCTCGATGTGGCGTTACAATACGTCGGCGCAGTTCCCTATGACGAGTGTGTGCGCAAGGCCGTGCAAAAGCAGCGTGCGGTCTACGAAGCGTTCCCTCGTTCGAAGTGCGCACTGGCGTTCAAGGCCATTGCCCAGAAGGTCGATACCTGGCCGCTGCCTGCCAACCCTCGGGGGCATCTGGAGTTTTTCGTCGAGCGACTGGTGCATCAGACGAGCGCGGGACCTGTGCTATGACATCAAGCGGCTACAACCTTTACAAAAAGTCGGCACGTGACAGCCAGGGCGAATTGATCGAGCGCTATGCGCCCCTGGTCAAGCGCATTGCCTATCACCTGTTGGCGCGCCTGCCCGCCAGCGTGCAGGTGGAAGACCTGATCCAGGCCGGCATGATCGGCCTGCTCGAAGTGTCGACCAAATATGACGCGAGCAAGGGCGCGAGTTTCGAGACGTATGCGGGTATCCGTATCCGTGGCGCGATGCTCGATGAGGTGCGTAAAGGCGACTGGGCGCCGCGTTCGGTACACCGCAATACGCGCATGGTCAGTGACGCAATTCGTGCAATTGAAGCAAAAACCGGTCGTGACGCTAAAGATCATGAAGTTGCGGCCGAACTCCAATTGAGTCTCGACGATTATTACGGGATTTTGAACGATACCTTGGGCAGCCGCCTGTTCAGTTTCGACGACCTGTTGCAGGACGGCGAACACGAAGGGCTGCACGAGGACGGCGCGAGTGCGCATATGGAACCGTCACGCGATCTGGAAGATGAACGTTTCCAGGGCGCGTTGGCGGACGCCATTGCCAATTTGCCGGAGCGTGAGCGCCTGGTGCTGGCGCTGTACTACGACGAAGAGCTGAACCTCAAGGAAATCGGTGAGGTCCTGGGGGTCAGCGAATCGCGTGTCAGCCAGTTGCATAGCCAGTGCGCGGCCCGCTTGCGGGGGCGGTTGGGAGAGTGGCGCGCGCGCTGACAGGCAGTGTGGGGACACTGCAGATGCTACCGCGAAGGCTTCGGCCTTCGCGGGTTCGCTCCGTGGTGCCCTGGGCAGTCCTTTTTGTGTAACGCCTGTTGATTGAAGTGGCGCGTCCAGGTGCTGGGCGCGTTTAAGACTGCTTGGAGGTCGAATTGGACAAGAACATGAAAATCCTCATCGTTGATGACTTCTCAACGATGCGGCGGATCATAAAAAACCTGTTGCGTGACCTTGGGTTCACTAACACGGTCGAGGCGGATGACGGCATTACGGCGATTCCGATCCTCAACAGCGGCAGCATCGACTTTCTGGTAACCGACTGGAACATGCCGGGCATGACCGGTATCGATTTGCTGCGCCATGTGCGCGCCGATGAAAAACTGCGCAGCCTGCCGGTGTTGATGGTGACCGCCGAAGCCAAGCGTGAACAGATCATCGAAGCCGCCCAAGCCGGGGTCAACGGTTACGTGGTCAAGCCATTCACAGCATTGGCCTTGAAAGAGAAGATCGAAAAAATCTTCGAACGCATCCACGGCTAATGCCATCGCGGGGGAGCTATGGAGCATAAAGAAACGTCACAGGGCGACTTTGAGTCGACCCTGAAAAAGCATGCTCACCAGTTGGTCGACAGCCTGGAAAAAGGCCAGTTCGCCGACGCGGTGCAGTTGATCCATGAGCTTAACCAGACCCGTGACCGCGGCCTGTACCAGGAAGTGGGCAAGCTCACACGCGAGCTGCACAGTGCGATCGTCAATTTCCAGATTGACCCGCGCATGCCCCAGGCCGAAGAGATTTCGCAGATCACCGATGCCACTGAACGCCTGTCCTATGTGGTCAGGCTGACCGAGGCGGCGGCCAACCGCACCATGGACCTGGTGGAAAACGCCACGCCCCTGGTCAACGGCATGGCCAGCGAAGCCCACGCCCTGAGCGTGGACTGGGGCCGTTTCATGCGCCGCGAAGTAGGGGCTGAAGAGTTCCGTGAGCTGGCGCGTCGGGTTGACGGTTTTCTGTCGCGCAGCGAACAGGAAAATCGCACGGTGGCCAGCAACCTCAACGATATTCTGCTGGCCCAGGATTACCAGGACCTCACAGGCCAGGTGATCAAGCGGGTGACCCAACTGGTCACCGAAGTGGAAAGCAACCTGCTCAAACTGGTGCTCATGGCCGGCCAGGTCGACCGTTTTGCCGGCATCGAACATGACCGTGAAGCGATCCTCTCGGAAAAAGATCCACAAAAACATCTCGCCAAGGGTGAAGGTCCGCAGATTCATGCCGATAAACGTGAAGACGTCGTATCCGGTCAAGATGACGTAGACGATTTGCTGTCCAGTTTAGGCTTCTAAGGAGCACCCACATGAGCTTCGGCGCCGATGAAGAAATCCTTCAGGATTTCCTTGTAGAGGCCGGCGAAATTTTAGAGCAACTGTCCGAACAACTGGTCGAGCTGGAAAGCCGCCCGGATGATGCGAACCTGCTCAATGCAATTTTTCGCGGTTTTCACACTGTAAAAGGGGGCGCCGGCTTCCTCCAGCTCCATGAGCTGGTGGAGTGCTGTCACATCGCCGAGAACGTGTTCGACATCCTGCGCAAGGGTGAGCGTCAGGTTGACTCGGAATTGATGGACGTGATTCTCGAAGCACTGGATGCGGTCAACGGCATGTTCAGCGAAGTGCGCGAACGTGCGCCGATCACTGCCGCCACCCCGGAACTGCTGGCCGCCCTGGCGCGCCTGGCCGAACCGGCTGCCGAAGCGCCTGCGGTGCAAGCCGAGCCTGAACCGGTGGCGCAAGCCGAGCCGGACGTGACCGACAGCGAGTTCGAGCAACTGCTCGACTCGCTCAATGCGGTCAAGGCTCAAGCTGAAGCGCCGGTTGCGGCTGCGCCGGTCGCCACGCCGACCAGCGAAGACATTACCGACGCCGAATTCGAATCCCTGCTCGACCAGTTGCATGGCAAAGGCCAGTTCGCAGCCGACGCCGTGGCCCCGGCTCCGTCGGATGCCGCGCCCGCTACGCCGGCAGCGCCGGCAGCCAATGCCAGCACCGATATTACCGACGACGAGTTCGAGGCACTGCTCGACCAACTGCATGGCAAAGGCACGTTTGTCGCCGAAGCCTTGCCGCAAGTCGCGGCCACCGCCGCCGCCCCAGCCACCCCAGCCGCCAAGGCTGAACCGGCCGGCGACGGGCTGATCTCCGACCACGAATTCGAAGCGTTACTCGACGAGTTGCACGGCAAGGGCAAATTCACCGAAGTGGCCCCGGCCGCCGCCGCTCCCGCCGCCGCAGCTGTCGCTACGCCCGCACCGGTTGCCGCCAAGGCCGCAGCGCCGGCTGCCAAGCCCGCGCCTGCAGCGGCTGCGGCGCCAGCCCCGGCGCGTGCTGCCCCGGCGCCGGTCGCGGACAAACCTGCCAGTGAAGCCGAAACCACCGTACGCGTAGACACCGCGCGCCTGGACGACATCATGAACATGGTCGGCGAACTGGTACTGGTGCGTAACCGCCTGGTGCGCCTGGGTCTGAACAGTGGCGACGAAGCCATGCAGAAGGCCGTGTCGAACCTCGACGTGGTCACCGCCGATCTGCAGACCGCGGTGATGAAAACGCGGATGCAGCCGATCAAGAAAGTCTTCGGGCGCTTCCCGCGGCTGGTTCGCGATCTGGCGCGCCAGCTCAAGAAAGAAATCAACCTGGAACTGGTGGGTGAAGAAACCGACCTCGACAAAAACCTCGTCGAGGCCCTGGCCGACCCGCTGGTCCACTTGGTGCGCAACGCCGTCGACCACGGCGTGGAAACCCCGGAAGAACGCGAAGCCTCGGGCAAGTCACGCAACGGCAAGGTGATCCTGGCGGCGGAGCAGGAGGGCGACCACATCCTGCTGTCGATTACCGATGACGGCAAAGGCATGGACCCGGCCATCTTGCGCAATATCGCGGTCAAGCGCGGCGTGATGGACAAGGACGCCGCCGACCGCCTGACCGACACCGAGTGCTACAACCTGATCTTCGCGCCGGGTTTCTCGACCAAGACCGAGATTTCCGACGTGTCCGGCCGTGGCGTCGGCATGGACGTGGTGAAGACCAAGATCAGCCAGCTCAACGGCTCGATCAATATCTACTCGACCAAGGGCCAGGGCTCCAAGATCGTCATCAAGGTGCCGTTGACCCTGGCGATCATGCCGACCCTGATGGTGATGCTGGGCAACCAGGCGTTCGCCTTCCCGCTGGTCAACGTCAACGAGATCTTCCACCTCGACCTGTCGCGCACCAACGTGGTGGACGGCCAGGAAGTGGTGATCGTGCGCGACAAGGCCTTGCCGCTGTTCTACCTCAAACGCTGGCTGGTGGCCTCGGCCAAGCATGAAGAGCAGCGCGAGGGCCATGTGGTGATTCTCTCGGTGGGCACCCAGCGTATCGGCTTTGTGGTCGATCAACTGGTGGGCCAGGAAGAAGTGGTGATCAAGCCTTTGGGCAAGATGCTGCAGGGCACCCCGGGCATGTCGGGTGCCACCATCACCGGTGACGGTCGCATCGCGCTGATTCTCGATGTTCCGAGCATGCTCAAGCGTTACGCCGCACGGCGTATTTGATTCTGGCGGGGCAGGGCGCGAGTGCCCGCCCCGTCTAACGGAGTGTTTATGGCAGTCAAGGTCCTGGTGGTGGACGATTCGGGTTTCTTCCGCCGCCGCGTCTCGGAGATTCTTTCCGCCGATCCAACGATCCAGGTAGTCGGCACGGCCACCAACGGCAAAGAGGCGATCGATCAAGCCATTGCGTTGAAGCCGGACGTGATCACCATGGACTACGAAATGCCGATGATGGATGGCATCACGGCCGTGCGTCATATCATGCAACGTTGCCCGACACCGGTGTTGATGTTCTCCTCGCTGACCCACGAAGGCGCCCGGGTGACCCTGGATGCGCTGGATGCCGGCGCGGTGGACTTCCTGCCGAAGAATTTCGAAGACATCTCGCGCAACCCCGAGAAGGTCAAGCAGATGCTGTGCGAGAAAGTGCACAGCATTTCGCGCAGTAACCGCCGCAGCCTGTTCAGCGCACCTGCCCCTGCCTCTGCGCCGACGCCTGCACCCGCACCTGCAGCGGCGCCAGCGTCGTCGTTCAGCCGCGCCGCGCCGGCACCGGCAGCGCGTCCCGCGCCGGCAGCCCCCAGTCGTGCCGCCGCATCGAGCACCCATTCGCCCGCGCCCAAGCGCAAGGCCTACAAGCTGGTCGCCATCGGTACGTCCACCGGCGGGCCGGTCGCCTTGCAGCGTGTATTGACCCAACTGCCGGCCAACTTCCCGGCGCCGATCGTGCTGGTGCAACATATGCCCGCCGCCTTCACCAAGGCCTTCGCCGAGCGTCTGGACAAGCTGTGCCGCATCAGCGTCAAGGAAGCCGAGGACGGCGACATCCTGCGCCCTGGCCTGGCGCTGCTGGCCCCGGGTGGCAAGCAGATGATGGTGGACGGCCGTGGTGCGATCAAGATCCTGCCAGGCGACGAGCGCCTGAACTACAAGCCGTGCGTGGACATTACCTTCGGTTCGGCGGCCAAGTCCTATGGCGACAAAGTTCTGGCGGTGGTGCTCACCGGCATGGGCGCCGACGGCCGTGAAGGCGCGCGCCTGCTCAAGCAGGGCGGCAGCGCCATCTGGGCCCAGGACGAAGCCAGCTGTGTGATCTATGGCATGCCCATGGCCATCGTCAAGGCCGACCTGGCTGACGCGGTCTACAGCCTGGACGACATCGGCAAGCATCTGGTGGAGGCCTGCCTCTGATGGATGTCTTGAGCCTGATCGGCATCACCCTGGCGTTTGTCGCGATCATCGGCGGCAACTACCTGGAAGGCGGCCACCTCGGCGCCCTGGCCAACGGCCCGGCGGCGCTGATCGTGATCGGCGGCACCGTGGGCGCGGCGTTGCTGCAGTCGCCGCTGAACTCGTTCAAGCGTGCCATGCAGATTCTGGTCTGGATTATTTTCCCGCCACGGGTCGACATGCCGGGCGGCATTGACCGCGTGGTCAACTGGAGCCTCACCGCCCGCAAGGAAGGCTTGCTGGGCCTGGAAGGCGTGGCCGATGCCGAGCCCGACAGCTACGCCCGCAAGGGCTTGCAACTGCTGGTGGACGGCGCCGAGCCGGAAGCGATCCGCAGCATCCTCGAGGTGGATTTCTACACCCAGGAAAGCCGTGACATCAATGCGGCCAAAGTGTTTGAAAGCATGGGCGGCTACGCGCCGACCATCGGTATCATCGGCGCAGTGATGGGCCTGATCCACGTGATGGGCAACCTGGCCGACCCTTCGCAACTGGGCAGCGGCATTGCCGTGGCGTTTGTCGCCACCATCTATGGCGTGGCGAGCGCCAACCTGGTGCTGCTGCCGGTGGCGAGCAAGCTCAAGTCGATTGCCATGCGCCAGTCCCGCTACCGCGAAATGCTGCTCGAAGGCATCCTGTCGATTGCCGAGGGCGAAAACCCGCGCTCCATCGAACTGAAGCTCCAGGGCTTCACGGATTGATGGGCATGAACCCTGTAGGAGCGAGCTTGCTCGCGAAAATCGTCAACGATAGCGCGTGCATCCTGGATGAGCGCGTTGTCCTTGCGTGTCTCGCGAGCACGCTCGCTCCTACAGTTGCGTCGGTTTGTGGAGGGGAGTGCCTGTGAGCCGTCGCCGTCGCGAGCCTGAAGAACACGTCAACCATGAACGCTGGCTGGTGTCCTACGCGGACTTCATCACCTTGCTGTTTGCGTTTTTCGTGGTGATGTACTCGATCTCGTCGATCAACGAAGGCAAGTACAAGATCATTTCCCAGGCACTGGTCGGGGTGTTCAACGATTCCGAGCGCGCGCTCAAGCCGATTCCCATTGGCGAAGAGCGGCCCAGGATGGTGACCCCGGCCAAGCCACTGGTCAACGACAGCGATGAGACTGCCGCCGGCATCGGCGGCACCAGCGACCCGCTCAAAAGCATCGCCGACGATATCAGCGCCGCGTTCGGTGACCTGATCAAGTCCAACCAGATGACCGTGCGCGGCAATGAGCTGTGGGTGGAGATCGAGCTCAATTCCAGCCTGTTGTTCGCCAGTGCCGATGCGCTGCCAAGCGACCAGGCCTTCACCATCATCGACAAGGTGGCGGCGATCCTCAGGCCGTTTGAAAACCCGATCCACGTCGAAGGCTTTACCGACAATGTGCCGATCAGCACCGCGCAGTACCCGACCAACTGGGAACTGTCCTCGGCGCGCGCGGCAAGCATCGTGCGCATGCTCGCGATGCAGGGGGTCAACCCCCAGCGCCTGGCGTCGGTGGGCTACGGTGAATTCCAGCCGGTGGCCAATAACGCCACGGCCGAAGGCCGCGGGCGCAACCGGCGCGTGGTGCTGGTGGTGTCACGTAACCTGGATGTACGCCGCAGCCTGACCGGCACCGGCACGGCGAATGCAACACCGGATGCGGCATTGAGGCGTGCTGGCACACAAACTGCACCGGCCCCTGCAAAGCCGCCGGTGCGGACAAGCTCCGTCAATTCTCCGTCACCGGCTCAATAACCCATGCAATGTCTCGGTCGCGCCTGTGCCCGCCGGGAGGAATCAACCGAATGAGAGTCTGGGCAGTTGCCAATCAAAAGGGTGGAGTCGGCAAGACCACCACTTCCATCGCTTTAGCCGGCTTGCTGGCCGAGGCGGGCAAGCGTGTGGTCGTGGTCGACCTCGACCCCCACGGCTCCATGACCAGTTATTTCGGCTACGACCCGGATGCGCTGGAAAACAGTTGCTACGACCTGTTCCTGCACAAGGGCAGCGTGCCGAGCGACCTGCCCGGGCAACTGCTGCTGCCCACCAGCGATGACAGTATTTCGCTGTTGCCGTCCAGCACCGCCCTGGCCACCCTCGAGCGCCAGTCGCCGGGCCAGAGCGGCCTGGGCCTGGTGATCGCCAAGACCCTGGCGCAACTGTGGCAGGACTTCGATTATGCGATCATCGACAGCCCGCCGTTGCTCGGCGTGCTGATGGTCAATGCCTTGGCGGCCAGCCAGCAGTTGGTGATCCCGGTGCAGACCGAGCACCTGGCCGTCAAAGGCCTGGAGCGCATGGTCAGCACTCTGGCGATGATCAACCGTTCGCGCAAACAGGCGCTGCCGTTCAGCATCGTGCCGACCTTGTTCGACCGGCGTACCCAGGCGTCCCTCGGCACCCTGCGTGTGCTGCGCGATGGCTACCCGGACAGCATCTGGAATGGCTACATCCCGGTGGACACGCGCCTGCGCGACGCCAGCCGCGCGGGGCTTACGCCGTCACAGTTCGACGGCAAGAGCCGTGGCGTACTGGCTTACAGGGCGTTGCTCAAGCACCTGCTGTCCCAGCAGCTTGTGGCGCAGGTGGCGTGATGAACCGTCCCGTTCAATTCAAGACCCGCCCGCAACTGGCACTGGAATCCTACCTGGATGCCTTGCTGCAGGACGCGACTGCCGAAGAACTGCCGGAACCGCTCCTGATGCCGGAGCCGGAGCCGGTCGTCGAGCCTGAAGCTGCGCTGGATGAGTTCCAGTTGGCGGTGCTCGAGGAGCAGGCCCGCGACGCCCTGATCGAGGCGGTGCCCGTGGTGCTGCCGACCACACCTGAAGGGGTGGCGCCGGTGGTGGTCGAGCCGATCGTGCAAGTGCACCTGCCGCCGAGCATCACGCCGCCACCGGTGACTGGTGATGGTCGCCCGTCCTGGGCCGCCGAGCCGTTCGAATGCCTGTTGTTCGATGTGGCCGGGCTGACCCTGGCGGTACCGCTGGTGTGCCTGGGCTCGATCTATTCCCTGGAAGGCCAGGAACTGACGCCACTGTTCGGGCAGCCGGAGTGGTTTCTCGGCATCCTGCCCAGCCAGGCCGGCAATCTCAAGGTGCTGGACACGGCGCGCTGGGTGATGCCCGACCGCTACCGTGACGACTTTCAACAGGGCCTGCAGTACGTGATCTCCGTGCAGGGTTACGAGTGGGGGCTGGCGGTGCATCAAGTCAGCCGCTCTTTGCGCCTGGACCCGAACGAAATCAAATGGCGCAGCCACCGTGGCCAACGGCCGTGGTTGGCGGGCACCGTGATTGAACACATGTGCGCATTGCTCGACGTCGCCGAACTGGCCGAGTTGATCGCCAGTGGCGCGGTCAAGACGATGGCGCAGAACAAACGCAGTTGATTGGACAATAGAAGGTCGTGCGGTTGCGCGGCCCATTAGCACACACGCCGTCGATAGCGGCATTTGAGGGGTCAGAAAGATGAACAAGTCAGCGTCCGCACAAGGTTTGGATGATCCGATCCTGCAATGGGTGACCTTCAAACTGGACAACGAGTCCTACGGCATTAACGTGATGCGCGTGCAGGAAGTGCTGCGCTACACCGAGATCGCCCCGGTACCGGGTGCACCGAGCTACGTGCTGGGCATCATCAACCTGCGCGGCAACGTGGTGACGGTGATTGATACCCGCCAGCGCTTCGGCCTGGCGCCGACCGATGTCAACGACAACACGCGCATCGTCATCATCGAAGCCGACAAGCAAGTGGTCGGGATCATGGTCGACAGCGTCGCCGAAGTGGTCTACCTGCGTCAGTCGGAAGTGGAAACCGCGCCGAACGTGGGCAACGAAGAATCCGCCAAGTTTATCCAGGGCGTGTGCAACAAGAACAACGAGCTGTTGATTCTGGTTGAGCTGGACAAAATGATGAGCGAAGAAGAATGGTCGGAACTGGAGAGTATCTGATTGTTCCTTGAAGCGGCGGTGATTGTCCTGGCCCTGTTGTGGGCCGGGACCTTGACATTCCTGCTGCGCTACATGCGCCAGCAACGCGAGTTGGCCCTGCAACAGGCCGAGCGTGATGTGGTGCGTGACCGGCGCATTCTGGAGCTGGTCAAACGCGTCGATCATTTCCAGCAGACTGCGGTGCGGGTAGGCGACGAGGTGCATGAACTGCGCGCGATTCTCGGGCCGTTGCCGGATAAGTTGGTGCAGTTGGAACAGCGCGATCCTTCGAACCTGTCGTTCGCCCAGGCGGCCAAGCTGGTGGGCATGGGCGCGACGGTGGATGAATTGACCCAGTCCTGCGGCCTGACCCAGGCCGAAGCGCAGTTGATGAGCAAGTTGCACAAGAACTGAGCACTGCTCGGTTCAATTGTGGGGGCTTGAACTGGCAGTCGCCGACGATCTGACGGTTGCTTTCGGTCCAGTGTGGGAGGGGGCTTGCCCCCGATAGCGGTGGGTCAGTTATCGATGTATTCACTGTTGCTCCCTTATCGGGGGCAAGCCCCTTCCCACAGGGTGATCTGCGTACATCAGTCAATTTTCTCCCGTCACAGACTTTTCCACTTCCCCAAGGGTCAACATCCTGCAAGCACTTTGACTCAGGAGATACCCCCAAATGACCACCCCCAAAGCCCTGTTGATCCTCCACGGCAAACAAGCCCTCAACGAGGACGTGCGCAGCGCGGTGCAGAGACGGCGGGAGCTGGGCTGGGAACTGGCGGTGCGGGTGACGTGGGAGGGCGGCGATGCCCAGCGCCTGGTCAACGAGGCGCTGGAGAGTGGGTATACCCATATCATCGCCGGCGGTGGCGACGGCACCTTGCGCGATGTGGCTGAAGCCATGGCGCAAGCGAGCACCGACGCCAGCCTGGTGTTGATGCCCCTGGGCACCGCCAACGACTTCGCCAAGGCTGCCGGTGTGCCGCTGGAGCCGGCCGGCGCCCTGGCGTTGCTGGATGTCGAGCCAAGGGCAATCGACCTCGGCCAGGTCGGCGGGCAGATCTTCCTGAACATGGCCACCGGCGGTTTCGGCAGCCAGGTTACCGCCAACACCTCCGAAGACCTGAAGAAAGTCCTCGGCGGTGCTGCTTACCTGTTCACCGGGTTGTCGCGCTTCAGCGAATTGAAGGCCGCCTACGGTGAACTGGAAGGCCCCGATTTCCATTGGAAAGGCGAGTTGCTCGCGCTGGGCATCGGCAATGGCCGCCAGGCCGGCGGCGGGCATGTGCTGTGCCCGGGGGCGCTGGCCGATGACGGGTTGCTTGACGTCAGCATCCTGCCGGCGCCCCAGGAAGTGGTGGGGACCTTGCGCGAATTGATGAGCAACGGCTGGGGCCTGGACACCATGTTCGTGCGCGCCCGCCTGCCGTGGGTCAATATCAAGGGCGCGCAAGGCTTGTACATCAACCTCGATGGTGAGCCGCTGGAAGGCGACGATCTGCATTTCGAGGCCTTGCCCAAGGCCCTGCGGGTGCACCTGCCGCTGGGTTCGCCCCTAGTCGTCCAGGCTGATGATCTGCTCGCGCACCGCGAATAACACCAGGCCCGCCACGTCGAAAATCTGCAGACGCTTCATGATCTGCGAGCGATGCGCTTCCACGGTCTTGATGCTTAAACCCAGGCCGTGGGCGATTTCCCGGGTGGACTTGCCGCGCACGATCAAGCGCAGGATTTCCAGCTGTCGCGTTGTCAGGTTGTGGCTGTGGGGGACGGGCGAAGCCGGGCCCTGGCTGCGGATCAGCGCCTGGTTGATCACCGTGTGGGCGATGGCCGGGCTCAGGTAGCGTTCGTTGTTGCGCAACGCCCGCAGGGCGTGTTCCAACTCGTTGCCTGTCATGTCTTTGAGCAGGTAACCGTGAGCGCCCGACTCCAGTGCGCGCATGATCAAGTCGGGCTCGGTGTGCATCGACAGGATCAGCACCTTGCTCTTGGGGTAGGCCCCCTTGAGTTGCTGCAGGGCATCAAGGCCGCCGGTGTGCTTCATCGACAGGTCCAGCAGCACAATGTCCGGCTGCAGGGCGCGGAACTGCTCGAGCAATTGCGCACCATCGCTGGCTTCGCCGATCACGTTGTAGCCGGGAATATCCAGGATCAACGCACGAACGCCGGCGCGAATCAGCGCGTGGTCGTCCACCAGGAGCAGGTTGCAAGTCACCGCGCAACCTCAGGCGCGCTGGCCCGGTCGAGGTCGCGAGGCGCCCAGGGGAACAATGCGTCGATCCGCGTCCCTTTGCCTGGCCGGCTGCTGACGCACAAGGTGCCTCCCAGGTGGTCCATCCGCTCGTACATGCCGGCCATGCCGCGCTGGCCTTCGAGGCCTGGGTCGGTGGCCGGCGAAAAGCCCAGGCCGTCATCGCAGATCATCAGCGACAGGCCTTCGGGCAGGCGTTGCAGGCGCACCAGCAGGTTGTGCGCCTGGGCGTGACGGAGCATGTTGGTCACCGCTTCCTGGGTGATACGAAAAGCCGCCACGGCCATTTCTTCAGGGATTCCGGCCAGGTGTTGCCGGCATTCCAGGCTCCAGCACACCTCGGTTTTTTCCAGGGTCTTGAGCAGGTGCGCGCGCAAGCTCGCTTCCAGGCCCAGACTGGCCAGCTGGCGCGGCTTGAGGATGGCGGACACGTCGCGCACCTTGGCCAGGGTTTCGTTGAGGGTATTGCACAGCGCCGTGCATTGATCCTGCAGCTCTGGCGGCAGGCGACGCTGCAGCCATTCGCTTTGCAGCTTGGCGGCGGTCAGCAGTTGGCCGATGTCGTCGTGCAGCTCGCGGCTGAGGCGATGCCGTTCGTTTTCCTGCACCTGCAGCAGGCGATCGGCCAATTCCTGGGGATGGAACTTGATGGATTTGCGCGAACGCCATTGGTGCAGGCCCACCACCGCCAGCGTGGCCAGGTTGAGCAGCAGGATCAATAGCGACAAAGGTGACGCGTGTACGTACGCCCAGGCGCTGGCAGACAACGAACACAGGCACAGAGCGAGGATGATGCGGCGTGCAGTGCTGCGCGACACAGACCTTGAGAAAAGTGGCTTGAGATTGGCGTACATAACGGATGAAGCCACTGAGGGTTCGCTGCGGGGAGACCGGTTGGCCGGGCTCTGTTTGGAATACGCTGCCGGATCGTGTTTAAACATGATGAAGTTGAGTCACTTCGAGCGGGGCATAGTACCACCCCTGTTACCGTTGGTCGCCTGATTGGTTTATGGCCCGCGCAAATACTCTGGGGGGGAATCCCAGAGTTGAAAAGTAAAGTTGTATTATTAAAGTTGGTTTGTATAGTTATTGCGTTGATGGCGAATGGATATTTACTCGTGCTTCGCCATTATCGGTCGTTTTTGGATATGTCGATTATTGAATACGACAGGTATAAGGCTCAAGCCCCCCGATGCAATGGTTGCTGCGGCTCTTGATTGAAATCCTTTTGCGGAATCTGCAAGGTCACTGTCGCGATCAACGCTGTCTGCTCACTCTCGTCCAGGGGCAGCTCACCGGTGCGCGTGTCGATCAGCTCCAGTTGCCAGGCCAGCAGCGTCAGGCAGTCATGCAACGCATCCAATGCCTGGTCATGCAGTTGCATGGGGTTCCGGGCGTTGGCAATGAGCGCTTGAAGGCGCCGTGAGAAATCGCTGATTGCTTGCAACGACAGGCTGTCGGCCTTTTCAGCCAGTTTGGCCAGGCTGGTTTTCATGCCGTCGATGGCGTCGTTGTCATCGCGGATCAAATGTAGATGGGTCAGGCACTCTTGGGACTTGGCCAGCAGCTTTTCGGCCTCCAGCAGAAACTCGGGAAGTGCCGTTCGCTGTGCGTTCGCGCTATTCATCGTGCATGTCTCCGCAACTCAAGCTCGGGTGATGAGATATCGCACCGGGTGAATGGCTTAAAGCTAGCGCTGAAATAGGATTGAGGCTTGTAGGCAGCTTCCGATATTTGCGTAGGACGTTTATTGAAATGTCCACGAAAGTCGTGCGTAACCCCAGCTGAGCGGGATGACACGACTTCAGTTGCCGATACGTGAGTGCCTGGGCGGCCGGCGGGCCTAGGGCTTGGGGTGGCAAACAAAAGCCTGACTCCATTCATGCAATGAGAATGGCGTCACATTAATGGCTATTAGATATCGCGAATATCAGGTCGGGCCTGATTGCGTATAGGGGAATCCCCTATGCAGTGGAACCGCATGTCGATTCGAGTGTCGCGCAACAGCGCAACACTGCCCAGGAGGGGTAGGTGCAGTAAAGCATGATGTCAGTGTGACATCAATGCATTTACGTGGCATTTTACCGGGGTCAAGGTCTGGCGTTTGGCGCCGATAACTTGCGTATATGAACTGCGCACTCTCACAACTGCATTCTCTCAGCGCGAAACCCACCTGCACACCAGGAGCTCTTAATGGCCGGCATTCTCGACACGGTAGATCAACGCACGCAATTGGTGGGTGAGAATCGCCTGGAAATTCTCATGTTCCGCCTGTTCGGGCGGCAGCTGTTCGCGATCAACGTGTTCAAGGTGCAGGAAGTCCTGCAACTGCCCAAGCTGACCCTGATGCCCCAGCGTCACCCCTTCGTGTGTGGGGTGGTCAACCTGCGCGGCCAGACCCTGCCGGTGATCGACCTGTCCCAGGCCATCGGCATGCGCCCGCTGGTACCCGGGCCCAACAGCACCATCATCGTCACCGAGTACAACCGCTCGGTGCAGGCGTTCCTGGTAGGGGGCGTCGACCGCATCGTCAACATGAACTGGGAAGCCATCCTGCCGCCGCCGGCCAGCGCCGGGCGCCAGCATTACCTCACCGCCATCAGCAAGGTCGATGACCAGCTGGTGGAAATCATCGATGTGGAAAAAGTCCTCGCTGAAATCGTGCCCTACAACGCCAAGGTCTCCCGGGAAAAACTCGAAGACCCGGTGCTGGAGCGCGCCCGTGGCCGCGAAGTGCTGCTGGTGGACGACTCCAACGTGGCGCTCTCGCAATTGCGTGACACCCTCGGCCAGTTGGGCGTGAAGATGCACATCGCCAGCGATGGCCTCAAGGCGCTGAACATGCTCAAGGCCTGGGCGGACAGCGGCCAGGTGATGACCGACAAGCTGCTGATGATCTTCACCGACGCCGAAATGCCTGAGATGGATGGCTACCGCCTCACCACCGAAATCCGCAACGACCCGCGCCTGCGTGGCCTTTACGTGGTGCTGCACACCTCGCTGTCGGGCAGCTTCAACGAGTCAATGGTGAAGAAGGTCGGCTGCGACAATTTCCTCTCCAAATTCCAGCCCGACAAGCTGGTCGATGTGGTGCGTGAACGACTGATGCTGGACGAAGTGCCCGCCTGACTTTAGGGTGTGACACTTTGTTCCCCAGGAAAGCAGGCTCATGCTCCGTCTCAGCGCGTTGTACCGTTACCCCTTGAAGTCCGGCAAGGCCGAGGCCCTGCAGCAGATTGGCCTGGACAAGCTCGGGCTGGAAGGGGATCGACGCTGGATGCTGGTGGACGAAGCCAGCGGGCGATTCCTCACGCAACGCGCCGTGGCAGCGATGAGTCAGTTGACTGCCCTGTGGAACACGGCGGGCGGCCTGACCCTCAGTTCGCCGGGGTATGGGACGTTGGACGTGGCACTGCCCGGCGCCGATGTGTTACGCGGTGTGACCATCTGGCATGACACCCTGCGCGTACCGGACGCAGGCGATGCAGCGGCGGCCTGGGTCAGCGCCTTCATCGGTAAACCGACGCGCCTGGTGCATATGCCCATGGATCGCGCTCGGTTCACCCAGCATGGTTTCGGCGAGGATAGCGATCAGGTGGGCTTTGCCGACGGTTACCCCTTGCTGCTGATCGGCCAGGCTTCGCTGGACAATGTGTGCACCCACATCGGCCGGCCGATGGACATGCTGCGCTTTCGCCCCAACCTGGTCATTGAAGGCGCCGAGGCTTTCGCCGAGGACGGTTGGAAACGTTTGCGCATCGGCGCTGTGGAGTTTCGCGTGGTCAAGCCCTGCTCACGTTGCATCCTCACCACCATCGACCCGCAGACCGGCGAGCGCAGCCCGGACCGCGAGCCGTTCGCGACCCTTCAGGCCTATCGCAGCACCGAGCAGGGCGCGATGTTCGGCCAGAATCTGGTCAACGATGGGGTTGGGCAGCTGGAAGTCGGTATGCCGGTGACGGTACTGGAATGAAAAATGCCCGTCTCGCAGGAGACGGGCATTTTTTTGCACCGGTTGGCATTCAGCCGCGGTATTCGCACAGGTATGCGGTGTCTACGGCGACCTTCAACTGGAATTTGCTGTTGGCCGGCACGTTGAACTGGCTGCCGGCAGCGAAGGTTTCCCACTCGGCATCAGGCAGTTTGACGATCAGGGCGCCGGAAACCACGTGCATGATTTCACGCTGGGCGGTGCCGAATTCGTACTCACCCGGGGCCATGACGCCGATGGTGGCCGGACCTTCCTCGGTGCCGAAAGCGATCGACTTGACGGTGCCGTCGAAGTATTCGTTGACTTTGAACATGGGTGAATCCTCGGAAAAAGGGTCAGAGATTACGCCAACCGCTGTAGGAGCGAGCTTGCTCGCGAATAACCTGAGAGCACCCCGTTGAACCAGATGCGCTACGTTATCGCTGGCGATCTTCGCGAGCAAGCTCGCTCCTGCAGGTGGGCAGCATCAGGCAAAAAGGTTGATCAGTATGCCCAAGCGTTTCAGGGCTGCCTAGACCGGCAAAATCAACGGCAGCAGGCGTGCCGTGTTGCGTGCATCTTCCAGGGCCCGATGCTGTTGGCCAGCGAACTGCATCCCCGCCAATTGCAGCGCGCCATTGAGCCCCAGGGGCTTGTCCAGGCGCCGGGCCTTGGCGAAACGCTGCTTGAGGTTGACATGGGGCGTCTGGCCGAGCGCACTGGCCAGGCCATGGCGTTGCCATTCCAGTTCAAGCTGCACGCGATCGTAATCGCCCCAGCTGGCCCAGCCTTCCAGACGCGGCTGATGCTGGCCCAGCCAGCGTTCGAACAGCGGCCACACTTCGGTGATGGGCGCTGCCGCGTCGATGTTGGCCTGGGTAATATGGGTCAATTGGCGGCAAAAGGGCGTCAGCAGTGGCCGCCGCAGCGGTCGCACGAAGCGCTGGAAGTGATCCAGCTCGCGGCCCTGGCGGTTGACCAGGCTCGCGCCGATTTCGATGACTTCCATCTCCGTCACGGGCCAGCCGCCGTCATCCGTTGTGGCTTCAAGGTCAATAATCAGCCAATGAGGCATGCGCAGGTTCCCGTACTGTTCCTGTCCTGATGGGGATAGAGCGTAGCCGGGCCATGTAGTTCCGCCCAGGGGCTTATTCAATCTCCAGCAGAACCTGACGATTGCGCACTTGATCGCCGGTCACCACCTGCACGCCCTTGACAACGCCGTCGATGCCGGCCTTCAGCGGGTGTTCCATTTTCATCGCTTCGAGCACCAGCAAGAGCTGGCCTTTGGTGACGATGTCGCCGACGCTGACCTGTATGTCGACGACAGCGCCATCCATCGGCGCCTTGACCGTGCCGCTGCCGGCATCGACCTGGCGGTTGGCGACCTCGTGGGTGCGGTTCGTCACTTTCATGCCGGGTAACCACAGTTGGGTATCGTCAAGGCAGTAGGCGATACGCCGGCGGATGCCATCGAGCACCAGGATGGCCCAGCGGCCGTCGATGCTGAGTGGCAGTGCCTCTGCGCGCACCTTGTGGATTTGGCCATTGACCTCAAGGTCATAGGTGCACGGGACATGTGCGCTGTTGCGCCAGCCTGCCACGCCCTGGCGATGCTGGTCGGCGCTGTGTCGGTAAAACAGCGTGGCGGCCAGGGTGAGCTGTTCCTTTGACGGCACCCACGGCGGTATGTCGCCGAAATGTTCCGGGATAAATGCGGTGCTGAAAGCGCCCGCGATGAAACTCGGATGCTTGAGCACATCAGCCAACAGTCGCTGATTGGTGGTGACGCCGAGTAACACTGTATCTTCCACCGCCCGCAGCAATTTGCGCCGCGCCTCTTCGCGGCTTGCGCCGTGCGCGATGATCTTGCCCAGCATCGGGTCGTAGAACGGGCCGATGGTTTCGCCTTCGCTCAATCCATGGTCTATGCGCACGCCTGGGGCAGGTTCCCAGCGCATCAGGTCACCGGTTTGGGGCAGGAAGCCCTGGGTCGGGTCTTCGGCGTACAGGCGCACTTCCATGGCGTGACCGCTGAGCGTCACCTCAGCCTGTGTCAGCGGCAGGGGCTGGCCGGCGGCGATTTGCAGCTGCCAGTCGACCAGGTCAAGCCCCGTGATCAGCTCGGTGACCGGGTGCTCGACTTGCAGGCGGGTGTTCATTTCCAGGAAGTAAAACCGGCCGTTGCCGTCGAGCAGGAATTCCACCGTACCGGCGCCGACGTAGTTCACCGCGCGGCCCGCCTTGAGTGCGGCGTCGCCCATGGCCTGGCGCAGTGCCGGGGTCATGACCGGGCAGGGCGCTTCTTCGATGACTTTTTGATGGCGCCGCTGGAGGGAGCAATCGCGTTCGCCCAGATAAATCAGGTGGCCGTGGCTGTCGCCGAACAGTTGGATTTCAACGTGGCGTGGATCGATCAGCGCCTGTTCGAGGATCAGTTCGTCGCTGCCGAAGGCGTTCAGCGCTTCGGAGCGCGCCGTGCGCAGTTGCTCCAGCACGTGGTCCGAGTGCTGCACCAGGCGCATGCCACGCCCGCCGCCACCGGCGCTGGCCTTGATCATCAGGGGGTAGCCGATGCGGTTGGCTTCGGTGTGCAGGGTCGCGTCGTCCTGGGCGCTGCCCTGGTAACCGGCGATGCAGGGAACGCCGGCCTGGAGCATGGCGAGTTTGGACAGGCGCTTGCTGCCCATCAGTTCGATGGCGTCGGGGCTGGGGCCGATGAAGGTGATCCCGGCGTTCAGGCAGGCCCTGGCGAACTCGGAATTTTCCGAGAGGAAACCGTAGCCGGGGTGGATGGCGTCGGCGCCGGTGCGTTGGGCGGCGTCGAGGAGGGCGGCTATGTTCAGGTAGGACTGTTGTACGGGGGCGGGGCCGATGTTCACGGCCTCGTCGGCCATGCGCACGTGCAGGGCGTGGGTGTCGGCGTCGCTGTACACGGCGACGGTGCGGTAGCCCAATGCCTGGGCGGTGCGTTGGATGCGGCAGGCGATTTCGCCGCGGTTGGCGATCAGGATTTTTGTGAAGGCGGGCATTGGTTTATCCCTTGCTGATGGGTGTCTGGTCCGGCCTCATCGGGGGCAAGCTCCCTCCCACATTGGAATGCATTCCCCTGTGGGAGGGGGCTTGCCCCGATGACGTCATTTGCACCACCGAGGCTTACGCTTGTGCACAAACGCCTGCGTCCCCTCAATCCCTTCCTCGCTCATCAGCGCCTCGGCAAACCAGTGCGCGCCACGGTCCAGCACGGCCTCAAGCGGTTCATCCACGCTCGCCAGCAACAAGGCTTTTGTCCGTCCATTCGCCCCCGGCGCGCACTGCAGCACTTGCCCCAACACGTCATCCAGGCGCTCGGCCAGCGCCTGCGCATCGTGCTCGACAAAATGCACCACCCCCAACCGTCCCGCTTCAACCCCATCAAACCGCGCCGCCGTCAGCGCCAGGCGCCGGGCCTGGGTCAAACCGATGCGCTTGACCACAAACGGCGCAATCTGCGCCGGCAGCAAGCCCAGGCGGGTCTCAGGCAAGCCGAACTGTGCCTTAGCGTCGGCCAGCGCAATATCGCTGACACACGCCAAGCCAAATCCACCGCCCAGCACCGCGCCTTGCAGTACTGCAACCACCACCTGCGGCAACGCCTCGACTTCCTGCAGCAAGGTGCCGAACGCCCGGTTCAACGCCTGCAACTGATCGCCCGCGCTTGCCAGGTCCTTTACGTCGGCCCCCGCGCAAAAGTGCCCGCCCGCACCGCTGAACACCACGACGCGTATCTCGCTGCCCAATCGGGCCATGGCCTGGCGCAGCTCATTGACCATCTCCAGGCTCATCGCATTGCGACATTCAGGGCGGTTGAGCGTGATGTGCAGCACACCGTTATGGGGTTCCAGCAACAGGGTATTCATGACTTTTTCCCGGGCAGGGTGCCCATCAGTTTGCAGAGGATGCCCAGCATGATTTCATCGGCACCGCCGCCGATCGACACCAGGCGCACGTCGCGATAAGCGCGGGCCACCGGGTTGTCCCACATGAAGCCCATACCGCCCCAATATTGCAGGCAGCTGTCGCTGACCTCGCGGCCCAGGCGGCCGGCCTTGAGCTTGGCCATGGAGGCCAGGCGCGTCACGTCCTGGCCGTTGATGTACTGCTCGGTGGCCTGGTAGACCAGCGCGCGCAGGCATTCGATTTCGGTCGCCAGTTCAGCCAGGCGAAAGTGGATCACCTGGTTATCGATCAGGGCCTTGCCAAAGGTGTGGCGTTCCCTGCAGTAGTCGATGGTGCTGTCGATGCAGTACTCCAGGCCTTTGAGCATATTGGCCGCGCCGAACAGGCGTTCTTCCTGGAACTGCAGCATCTGCATCATGAAGCCCGCGCCTTCCTGGCCGATGCGGTTGCGCTGCGGCACGCGCACGTCGTCAAAGAACACCTGGGCGGTCTCGGAGCTGTGCATGCCGAGCTTTTCCAGGGGCGGGCTGACGCTGATGCCAGGGGTGTTCATGGGCACCATGATCAGCGACTTGTTGACGTGCGGTTTGTCGTCGCAAGTGTTGGCCAGCAGGCAGATAAAGTCGGCACTGGGCGAGTTGGTGATCCACATTTTGCTGCCGTTGATCACGTAGTCGGCGCCGTCCTTGCGTGCATGGGTCTTGAGCCCGGCCACGTCGGAACCGGCGCCGGTTTCCGACACGCCGATGCAACCGACCTGCTCGCCGCTGATGGCCGGGCGCAGGAATTCGTCGCGTAGCTCGTCCGAGCCGAAGCGGGCGAGGGCCGGGGTGCACATATCGGTCTGTACGCCGATGGACATGGGGATGCCGCCGCAGCGGATGCTGCCGAACGCTTCGGCGGCGACAATCGAGTAGCTGTAGTCCAGGCCCATGCCGCCGAACTGCTGCGGTTTGGAAATGCCCAGCAGGCCGAGGTCGCCGGCCTTGCGGAAGATGTCGTGGATGGGGAAGCGCCCGGCTTTTTCCCAGGCGTCCACGAACGGGTTGATTTCGCGGTCGACGAAGGCGTGGACGGTGCGGCGCAATTCCTGGTGTTCCTGGGTGAAGATCATTTTTATTGTTCTCCTGATTAGAAGCGCGCCACGCCAAAGCTGTTTGGCTGCAACTGGCGTATTTCAGCCTCATGGCAAATATCCAGCAGCAAACCCAGGAGCGTGCGGGTCTCCCGCGGGTCGATCAGCCCGTCATCCCACAGATTGGCGCTGCCATATAGTGCGGTGGACTGGCTGTCGAGTTTCTGCGCGGTGACCTGCTCAAGCAGGTCCAGCGCCTTGGGATCGGGCACCAGGCCGTCTTTCAACTGCCGGGCCTCGGTGATGATGCGCAGCACCTTGCCCGCCTGCGCGCCGCCCATCACCGCCGTGCGGCTGTTGGGCCAGGCGAAGATGAAACGCGGGTCCAGGCCACGGCCGCACATCGCGTAGTTCCCGGCACCATAGGAGCCGCCGACCACAATCGTGAGCTTGGGCACGCGGGCATTGGCCACCGCCTGGATCATCTTCGCGCCGTGCTTGATCACGCCTTGCTGCTCGGACTCGGTGCCGACCATGAAACCGGTGGTGTTGTGCAGGAACAGCAGCGGCGTGCGGCTCTGGTCGCACAGCTGGATAAACTGCGCGGCCTTGCTCGCGCCTTTGGGCGTGATCGGGCCGTTATTGCCGATCACGCCGACGGCATGGCCATGGATATGCAGGTGGCCGCAGACGGTGTGCGCATCGAACTCGCCCTTGAATTCAAGAAAGCGCGAGGCGTCGGCCAGGCGCGCAAGAATGTCGCGCACGTCGTAGGGCTTTTTCGGATCATCCGGGATCAGCCCCAACAGCTCTTCAGCGCGATACAGCGGCTCGCTGTAGACCCGCTGGGGCGTCGGCGGCAGCCGGTCATTCCAGGGCAGCAGGCTGACGATCTCGCGCACGATACGCACGCCATCGGCGTCATCTTGCGCCAGGTATTCGGCGGTGCCGGCGACTTGCGCGTGCATCTGGGCGCCGCCCAGTTCTTCATCGGTGGCCACTTCGCCAGTCGCCGCCTTGAGCAGCGGCGGCCCAGCGAGGAACAGCTTGGCCTTGCCGCGCACCACCACCACGTAATCCGACAGCCCCGGCTGATACGCACCGCCGGCGGTGGCCGAGCCGTGCACCACGGTGATCTGCGGCAAGCCCATGGCTGACATGCGCGCCTGGTTGGCAAAGCTGCGCGCGCCTTCGACGAAAATCTCGGCGGCGTAATTGAGGTTGGCGCCGCCGCTTTCGGCGAGGGTCACCACCGGCAGTTTGTTGTCCATGGCGATCTGTTGCAGGCGCAGGGATTTTTTCAGGCCGGTGGGGGAAATGGTCCCGCCCTTGATCGCGCTGTTGTTGGCCACCACCAGCATGCGCACGCCGCTGACGTAACCGATGCCGGCGATCAACCCGCCACCGGCGGCGCTGCCGTCCTTGTCGTCATGGAGTTTATAGCCGGCCAGGCTGGCCAGTTCCAGGAACGGTGCGCCGGGGTCGAGCAGCAGATCAAGGCGTTCGCGCGGCAGCAACTGGCCACGTTTGTCGAACCTGGGGCGGGCCTGCGCGGCCTTGAGGAGCAGGTCGTGTTCCAGTTGGCGCACGTGCTGGAGGCTGTGCAGCATGGCTTCGCGGTTTTGCGCGAACTGCGGGCTGTGGGCGTCTATCAGACTCTCGATGACCGGCATGCGCTAGTGCTCCGCCTTGAGCACATCGGGCAGATAGGCGCGGTGGAAACCATTGAAGCCTTCGCTTGGCGCCTGCGCCTTGTGCAGCGGCCAGGCACGGCTGCCCAGGCTGGCGGCGCCGTCGATGCGCAGCGTGCTGCCGCTGATAAAGGCGGCGGCGGGGCTCAGCAGAAACACGATGGCCGCACTGACTTCCGACTCGGTGCCGATCCGCTTGAGCGGCACGTGCTCGCGCAGGGTGGGGATCACGGCCTTGAACGCGCCGTCGTAGGTGTCCATGCCGCTGGAGGCGATCCAGCCGGGCGCTACCGCGTTGACGCGCACCCCGGCATAACCCCATTCAAACGCTGCGGTCTTGGTGAAGTTGTCCATCCCCGAACGCGCCGCGCCCGAGTGGCCCATGCCGGGCATGCCGCCCCACATGTCGGCGAGCATGTTGACGATGGCGCCGCCGTGGCTGCTCATGGACTGGTTGAACACTTCCCGCGCCATCAGGAAACCGCCGACCAGGTTGGTGCGCAGCACGGTTTCAAAGCCTTTTTGATTGATCGAGGCCAGTGGCGAGGGGTACTGGCCGCCGGCGTTATTCACCAGGCCGTGGATCGGGCCGTGGTCGTCGATGATCTGCGCGACCAGCCGCTTCACGGCGTCTTCATCGCGAACGTCACAGGCATGCCAGTGGGCGACGCCACCGTCTTCGGCGATTTCCGTCGCCACCGTGTGCAGTTTGTCCGGCTTGCGCCCCACCAGGATGACGCGCGCCCCCAGCGCTGCCAGCTCATGGGCGGTGCAGCGGCCAATCCCGCTGCCGCCACCGGTAACAATCACGCTTTGCCCCTGGAACAGGTCGGCTTTGAAGATCGAGTCGAAGGCCACGGCGACGGTCCTTTAAGTGAGGGAATCTGCGATGTGTTGCGGCACGGCGATGGGGATTTCCAGCAGTTGCTGGGCAAACGCCTTGCCCTGGGGGTCGATGCGCAGGCTGGCAATGCCGCCGCCGCCGAGGGCGTTTTCCAGCACGAAGTTCAGGCTGTGGGTGCCGGGCAAATACCAACGTTCGACGCGGCCATACACCGGGTCGAGCACATGGCTCATCCAATCGACAATCACTTCAGGCGTGAGCACTTCGGCGATCCACGGCAGGTACTCGGGATCGCGGGCAATCACGCCGATATTGCTGTGATTGCCCTTGTCGCCGGAGCGCGCCACCGCGAGTTTCACCAAGGGTACGCTGGCGTCGGCGCGGCCCTGGGGTTTGGGCGGCTCGATGGGCGCGGCAGGGGTGAGCGGCGGGCGTGCGGCGGGCAACTGCACGGCGTGGCGCCGGCCTTGGTAGTCGAGGGTCACGGCGCACTTGGGCTTGTCGATCAGAAACGAAAACAACCGGATCAGTGGATACACCGTGGGCCTGCCGCCGACGATCCCGGCCAACCCCGGCGCCATGCCGGTGGCAGCCTGGGCGATTTCGCGGGCGAACAGGGTCAGCGCCTGCCTGCTCGGGTGGCGCACCGCCCATTTGATCACCACCTCCCGACAATCCTGGCGCTGGGCGCGGCCACCATAAGTGGCTTCGCTGCCGAGCAGTTCGATATTCACCTCGGTGTAGGGCGCCCAGCCGCGTTGGCTGAACAGTTCCGAGGTCTTGTTGATGATGGCCTGGCTGACCCGGTCGGCCTTGGCCACCGCATCGATGCCGGCCAGCAGGCAACTGGCGGTGCAGCGGAAACCGTCGAGGTAAGTGGCGCTGACCTTGTATTGATCGGTCGGCGGCACGCCCCTGGCGCCGTGCACGCGCACGCACTGTTTGCCTTGTTGCTGCACCTTGACCTGGCTGAAATCGCAGATCACATCAGGCAGGCGGTAGGCGCGCGGGTCACCGATCTCATACAGCAGTTGTTCGGCCACACTGAGTTCGCTGATCAGCCCGCCGCTGCCCTCGACCTTGTTCACCGTGAACTGACCGTCGGCGCTGACTTCGACGATGGGGAAGCCGATGTGCTCATAGTCCGGCACATCGCGCCAATCGGTGAAATTGCCGCCGGTGCACTGCGCGCCGCATTCGATGATATGCCCGGCCAGGGCGGCTTGGGCGAGGTGGTCATAGTCGTGCCACGACCAGCCGAACTCATGCACCAGCGCCGCGCTGACCACTGCGCTGTCGACCACGCGGCCAGTGATGACAATATCGGCGCCGAGCTCAAGCGCCGTGCTGATGCCCGGCGCGCCGAGGTAGGCATTGGCGGACACGCACGCCGCAGGCAGCGGGGCGCCGGTGAACATGTCGGTGACCTCGGGCAGGTGTTTGAGCTGCGCGTGCAGGTCATCGCCGAGCAGGACCGCGATCTTCAGGGGCACCTGGGCGTTATCGCAGGCCGCTTGCAGAGCCGCCGCGCAGGCCTGGGGGTTGATGCCGCCGGCATTGCTGATCACACGGATACCCTGGCGCTGGATATCGGCCAGCAACGGCGTGAGCACCTCGACAAAGTCCGTGGCGTAGCCGGCCTTGGGGTCTTTCAGGCGGGCGCCGGCGAGGATCGACAGGGTCACTTCCGCCAGGTAGTCGAACACCAGGTAATCCAATGCGCCGCCGTGCACCAGTTGGGCGGCGGCGGTGCAGGTGTCGCCCCAGAAGGCGCTGGCGCAGCCGATACGAACCGTCTTGCTCATGAGAAATCCTTCCTCGAATGGCTGGTTGCGAGGCTACCAAGCAAGCGCTTGGTTTGCAAACCCTGCACACAAGTTTTACCCAAGCGCTTGCTTGGGTGCCGGCCACGGCCTAAATTGCCCGCCAAGACGATAGTAGACATAAGGGAAAGCAGCATGGATGACCACCAAGCCCTGCGGGTGATGCGCACCATGGTCGACGGTGGCCAATTGACCGACCCCGAGAGTGCCCGGGGCAAGTTGCTGCAAACCGCGGCTCACCTGTTTCGCAACAAGGGCTTTGAGCGCACCACCGTGCGCGACCTGGCCGGCGCGGTGGGTATCCAGTCGGGCAGCATCTTTCATCACTTCAAGAGCAAGGACGAGATCCTGCGCGCGGTGATGGAAGAAACCATTCTCTACAACACCGCGATGATGCGCGCAGCGCTGGAGCAGGCGGGCACGGTGCGCGAGCGCGTGCGGGCGCTGATCCGCTGCGAATTGCAGTCGATCATGGGCGGCAGCGGTGAGGCGATGGCGGTGCTGGTGTACGAATGGCGTTCGTTGTCTGCCGAAGGTCAGGCCCAGGTACTGGCCTTGCGCGATGTGTACGAGGACATCTGGTTGCAGGTACTGGGCGAAGCCAAGGCTGCCGGTTATATCAGGGGCGACGTGTTTATCACCCGGCGTTTCCTGACCGGTGCGTTGTCCTGGACCACCACCTGGTTCCGTACACAGGGCAGCCTGACACTCGAAGAACTGGCCGAAGAAGCCCTGCTGATGGTGCTCAAGGCGGATTGAGGCGCAAGCTATCAATTTACCGGCAACCGTTGTCTCTCCCGGGAAAAACGCCTAGCTTATCGCCATCATAGAATTCAACGGTGTGTGCCTAGATGTTTTCGCCATGGCGGCTGGCTGCAGGACTTACATTATGGGCGCTGGGTACCGCAGGGTGGACGCAAGCCGGCGCCGCGCAGTTGGTGAGGGTCGGCGCGGCGCATTTTCCGCCGTATACCGTACGCCCTGAGCAAGGCGCCGATACCGGGTTGCTGCCGCAATTGGTCGAAGCGTTGAACGCCGTGCAAAGCGACTACCAGTTCGTGCTGGTGCCCACCTCGATCCCCAGGCGTTTTCGCGATTTCGAGCAAGGCCGGGTCGACATGGCGATCTTTGAAAACCCCTCCTGGGGTTGGACGAACGTTGCGCATACCAGCGTCGATATGGGGCTGGAAGACGCTGAAATCTTCGTCGCCGTGCGTGAGCCCGGTCGCGACCAGCGTTTTTTCACCGACCTGGCCGGCAAGCGCCTGGCGGTGTTCAGCGGTTACCACTACGCCTTCGCGCACTTCAACCCCGACCCCAAGTACCTGGCCGAGCACTTCAACGCCACCTTGACGTATTCCCATGACAGCAACTTGCTGATGGTCGCCCGGGGACGTGCCGATATTGCCTTGGTCACCCGTTCGTACCTGAGTGATTTCATGGTGCGTAACGCTGACCTGGCGGACAAGTTCCTGGTGTCGGAGCGCATTGATCAGGTCTATCACCATTACGCGCTGCTGCGGCCCAAGGCACCGATCAGCGGGCCGGTATTTGCCGAGCTGCTCAAGCGCTTGCGTGATAACGGTCAGATGCTCAGGATTTTCGCGCCGTATCGGATTGATATAACGCCGCTGCCCTGAGCGCGCCGCCGATCAAGTGTGGGAGGGGGCTTGCTCCCCGATGGCGGCCTTGGAGCCGACCGGTATCTTGTGACGGCCCCGATCCAAATGTGGGAGGGGGCTTGCCCCCGATGGCGGTGGGTCAACCAACATCAATGTTTGCTGGGACGACGTCTTCGCGGGCAAGCCCTAATGCCAGTCAGCCAAGGCTTTTGTAGGAGCGAGCTTGCTCGCGAAAAACTCACAGGCGCCGCGTTCGTTCAGGAAGCACGCGTTATCGTTGACGTTTTTCGCGAGCAAGCTCGCTCCTACAGACGGCGGTGTACGCTTAACTGACCGGCAGAGGTTTCATCTCCCGCAGCCACTTCCAGTTGGAATGCCTCAATGCTGGATCAGCGCTTCGCTGGGCTTTGGTGGCGGGACATTGGCCAGGCGGGCTTCCAGCCATTGCAGCTTACCGTCCCAGGCGGGGAGCTTGGCCGGGGGCAAGGGGAGGATTTCGTTGATTTCGGGGACTTTGGGGTCGGCGTAGGAGTATCTCGCAAGCACACGCCAGATTGTTTTATAGCGCTCAGCGCGTTCAAGGTCTTCCTGTTGGGCGAGGTAGTACAGTTCATCGGTGACAGGAGGGCCACGGAAACCTTCTTCCAACCAGCCAGCAGAGCTGTCATCACCTGCCTCCACTCCCAATTGGAATGCCTCAAGTGCTTCTTGATAATGGCCATCTGTCGATAGATCGACCCCAAGTGCCCGAGCAGCCTTACCATGTCCCTGCTCGGCCGCACAGCGGCGCATCTGCCGGGCAACGCCCGGTGCAATGTCGATTGGCGCCAGGATGTCCCCCACATCGTACTGTGCTTGAGCACTGCCCTGATCAGCCGCCTTACGAAAGTAACGTAACGACATGGCCGTATCCTGCTTCAACCCCGCCGAACCGCTCTTCAGGAAGATGCCGATAAAGTAGTACCCCGTCGCCACCTTTGCGTCGATCAGTTGCTGGCTCAGGCGCAGGTGATCCTCACCACGGAGCGTGAAGTGGCCGCGCAGGGTGCCGTTTTGCAGGTTGATATTGGCCTTGAAGTGGCCATTTTCGGCCGCAATCCGGTACAGACGCTCGATCTCGGCGTCGACGCTTTTGTCCTGCTTGAGCAGGTTGTTCTTCTGCAACCAACGGGCGTACTGGAACAGCTCATCGGCCTCGGCGGGCGGCGCGGGGATCTGCTCATGAACACAGGTAAAGGCCAGCTTGGCTTTGATCTCGGTCAGCGGGTTCAAGGAAGTGTTCTGGGGCGGGTGAGTGGGGGCGCTGCGGTTATCGCAGGCGGCCAGCAGCAGGCTTGTCAGCAGTAGAAATCGTCGCATCGCTCGAGGTCCTTCAACGTCTTTTCGCCGTAAACCTCGACGCGGCCTGCGCTCGTTTTGGCTCCAATGCGAATGATGCCTTTCATGCCCTATCCCAACAGCTGCCATTCGATGCCTTCCTCATTGATCGTGATTATGTCGGGGAGCAAAAAGCGAGGTTTACGATTCTGGACACGCAGGGTGGGCATGATGTCGTTCTTCTCAAAACGGCGGATGACACCCTCGTTAAACCTCGAGTATGGATCGCGACTCAGGCGGGCTGCCTGCCAGTAGCCTGTCTGCGGACAGGCCTGGCCGCTGGAGCAGGTCGGCGCGGGGTAGCTGGCCTTGATGAATGCCGGGGAGTCGGGTGTGGCTCGGCCGCTCGCTGGCTCAAGGCGCTTGGCGTTGGCCAACTGCTGGATCAGCGCTTCGCTGGGATTTGGTGGCGGGACATTGGCCAGGCGTGCTTCCAGCCATTGGAGCTTGCCGTCCCAGGCGGGGAGCTTGGCCGGGGGCAAGGGGAGGATTTCGTTGATTTCGGGGACTTTGGGGTCGGCGTAGGAGTATCTCGCAAGCACACGCCAGATTGTTTTATAGCGCTCAGCGCGTTCAAGGTCTTCCTGTTGGGCGAGGTAGTACAGTTCATCGGTGACAGGAGGGCCACGGAAACCTTCTTCCAACCAGCCAGCAGAGCTGTCATCACCTGCCTCCACTCCCAATTGGAATGCCTCAAGTGCTTCTTGATAATGGCCATCTGTCGATAGATCGACCCCAAGTGCCCGAGCAGCCTTACCATGTCCCTGCTCAGCCGCACAGCGGCGCATCTGCCGAGCAACGTCCGGCGCAATGTCAATCGGCGCCAGTATGTCCCCCACCTCGTACTGAGCTAGGGCGCTGCCCTGATCAGCCGCCTTACGAAAGTAACGTAACGACATGGCCGTATCCTGCTTCAACCCCGCCGAACCGCTCTTCAGGAAGAGGCCGATAAAGTAGTACCCCGTCGCCACGTTTGCGTCGATCAGTTGCTGGCTCAGGCGCAGGTGATCCTCACCACGGAGCGTGAAGTGGCCGCGCAGGGTGCCGTTCTGCAGGTTGATATTGGCCTTGAAGTGGCCATTTTCGGCCGCAATCCGGTACAGCCGTTCTATCTCGGCGTCGACGCCTTTGTCCTGCTTGAGCAGGTTGTTCTTCTGCAACCAACGGGCGTACTGGAACAGCTCATCGGTCTCGGCGGACGGCGCAGGGATCTGCTCGTGTACGCAGGTGAAGGCCAGCTTGGCTTTGATCTCGGTCAGCGGGTTCAAGGAGGTGTCCTGAGTCGGGTGAGTAGGGGCGCTGCCGTTATCGCAGGCGGCCAGCAGCAGACTTATCAGCAATAGGAATCGACGCATCAGTCGAGGTCCTTCACGGTCTTTTCGCCGTAATAAAACTCGACGAGCGGTGCGTCGGGCGTCAACTTTTGCGATTGGCTATCTTTGTTGCTATTGATGATCTGCTGCCAAGCATCGAACGCCTCCTCAGGATCATCCTGCGCGCCCTTCCTATCCGTATGCAGATTCCACAATCGCCGCCGCAACGCCTGGGTCACACTCATCCACTCATGCGCAATATTCAGCTCGCTATCCACCTGCATGCTGCGGGTGTTGATGTTGGCCGAGCCGTGGGTGGTGAACACGTCGTTGACGATCATCAACTTGGAATGGACGTACACCGGCATCCACGGCTTCCCCGCAGGCGAATCAGGTGCGACCAGCGAGCACACGTGAATTTTCAGCCCCGGGCGCGGCTCAGGGGCTAGCGTGCTTGTCTCGATCGCCTTGATCTGGTCGTTGAGCACGGCCTGCCGATAACGATTGTGTCTGGCGGCATCCTGTTGGGCTTCCCGGGCTTTATCGCTCATCTCGTCGCCCCCCAGTGCGTCGGTCAGGAGGGTCAATGTAATCAAGGCCCTTTGTTCGAGGAGTTCTGCCAAGGTCGGCGCCTGCGCGTCTGCTTGGGCTTTAGCCTGTTGAATGCGCTGCAACTTGGTGATTTCAGGAATGGTATCGCCGCGCCCCAGGCTTTCGAGCATGCGCTGGGTGTTCAAGGAACCTGGGCCTACGCCATCTGGGCTGGCATTGGTGATCACAAACAGGTGCAAGTTGCCATGTAAGCCCGGATCGCGACCTGCGCGGGTCTGGTCGGCGGCGGCTTTTTTGATGGCCTCGGCCAACGGTGGCCAGCGAAAGTACTGGTTCTCGATATAGATAAATTGGGTCGCGTTGTTGACCGCCTTCAGGTAGACCTGCTCGATATCGTACTTGGCGTGTTGTGGCTGCGTGCGCAGGATTTGCGCCAATTGGCGGGTAACGCCGGGCGTGCATTGCAGTTGGGGGCCCACCGTCATTGCGTTGCGCGATGCGAGCAGATCCTCACCGGTTTCCTTTCGCCACGCGGTGGCGAAGTTATGGTGCAGGTGTTCCAGAATCGGCCCGCTGACTTGACTCGAAATATCCTGACGTGGGGTATCGCCACGGGGACCACCATTGGGGGCTGGTTTGTTACCCTCGCAACGGTTCAGCGCCGTATGGGCGTCAGTGTCCCAGTACTCGTCAAGCATGTTGTGGCCCATGACAAAGCCGACGGCGCTGTCCGTCTGTTCATAGTCGACCAGGACTGTCTTCTGATGGTGGGTTGCGGCGATGGCCAACGCACCTAATGTACTGTGGCTGAGCTGCGGGTCGAGGCTTTTGTATTTGACCTGATAGGCAATTTCAGCCCGTTCATACACGCTGAAACCGCGACCGACGAACACCGGTATGTTGCGCGCCGCTCGCATCGCAGGCGCCAGGTGATCGGCGAACGCACATCGGGAAAACCACTGTCGATCCTTGGCGTATTGGTCATCGGTGGAGGGTTGTAACGCCCGATTCTCGATGCGATACGGGCCTTTGCCAGGCAGGTTGGCTTCGCCCCCAACCCCGGCGCTATTAAACGGCGCTTCCCAACCCAGCACCCGGACCTCGACCCCTTCCCGGGCTTTGGCCATGAGCAGTTCACCAATGCTCGGGCTCTTGCCGTCACGAATAAAGTACATCGACGGCTGGAAGCCCCAACAGATGATATCGATGGTTTTAGTGGCTTTCGCGATAGCCAAGTGCACGGCCTTGAAGGCTTCTTCACCGTTGATCAGCGGTTGATAGGTGGCCATCGCGGGAGGGTATTCGGTGTTCTGCACGTACCAGGGCGAAGTGCAGGTCACCTGATGGGTGTGTTGCAAGGCGACGGGAGTAACGATGTCGGGTTCAGTCATGAGGTTTTCCCTTCCTGCTCACTGATTGGGCTCATCACGGCGGCGTAAAGAGCCCGGTGATCCGTGTGGGATGTGGGCTGGCTCACCTCGGTGTCGGCTTGTGAGCGGTGGTTGTGCATGCCGCTATTGGCCAGGTGTGCTTGCTCGGCATTGCGATAATCGCTGGGCACCGGTATCTGGTAGCTCACGCCGTTGGCCAATTCCAATCGGTACTGCTGAGTCACCACCTCGTGGTCGATTGACACTTGCCCGGTCTCGTCCAATACGCCTCTCTTGAGCACTGCACCGTCGGCGTAGAGCGTATAGGGCATGCCTGCCCAGCCTTGATTGGATGCGTTGGGGGCTTGCGGCACGCTGAACTGCAACCTCTGTTTGGACAGGCTTTGTGGATACTCGGGATGCGAGGCTGTGAGGCTCGCTGGGCCGCTGAATTCGAAGTGCGCTGACTTGACGTTGTAGTCCCCCTGGGTTCCAGACTCGATGCAGTTCTGATCGAGGGTGATGTAGCTGCCACCGGCATTCAGAGTGATTTTCTTCTTCGCGACGATGCGTATTTCGTCTTCGGTGCTGGTGATCTCCAGGCCATGGCGCGCCATCAGTTGCAGTGTGTCGTTCTGTGCCTGGATGACTACCGGGCCCTGATTGGCGATCAGCTTGATGCCCAACTTGCGTACAAACAGGTTGACGCCTTGCCCCACGCCGATGAACAGGCGCTTGACCACACTGATATCCGCCTCGGCCCCGGCGTTGATCATCAGGTTATTTTGAGCGGCCAATTGCAGGTGCTGGCCGCTGGTTACAGCAACGCCTTGGGGAGCGCTGAGCACGATGACCGAGGCTTTGAGTTGATCGAGCTGGTCTCGCATCATTTTCAGTTGCGCTTGCACATCCGCTGGGTCTGCGTTGGCGGCCTGGGCATCAGCCGACAACCCTTGCAACTGATCACCGGCCCGCTGTAACCGGCCCAGAGCGGCAGCCATTTCAAGCATCTGCCCCTGAGCGTTGGGCTGCACGTCAGCAGTGATGAAGACGCCGCTGCCCGCGCGGATGGCAGCATGCCCATCGGTGCGCAACTCCGCACCCTGGCCTCGCGCCTGGCGCTGGCTATCGACGATATGCCCCAGATTCAACTGGCTCTTACCGCTGTGCTCGGTGCTGAGCTTGACGTGCTCCTGCCCCCGCGTGTCATCCATGCGCATTTTGTTATTGGCTGGAGTACGCAGCACGTTGCGTTTGTAGTTGCGTAACGTCACGTGGTCCACGCGGTGACTGTCGTGCAGCGCATGGGCGATGTAGGGCCGGTCGGGGTCGCCCTGTTCGAAGGCGATGGCCACTTCGGTGCCGGGAATCAGCGGCAGGTGCAGGCCGTGTGTGTCCCCGGCGTAGGGGCGGGCCAGTCGTAGCCACACGCTTTCTTCGCCGGGTTTCCAGGTGTCGCGGTCGAACAGGAAATTGACCTTGTAGCGCCCTTCGAGGTCGATGTGACCGTAGGGGTCATGCGCCTGCGGGCTGGTGAGGCGGGCTGGCACGGTACCGGCGATTTGCGGTTTGTTTTGCAGCGCTGGGCGAAAGCACACGGTTTGCGAATAGGGAATGGCTTCAAAGGTCACTTCGAAACTTCGGTCGCGGGCGGCGTGGCTGGTCAGTTGGGTAATGACCGCACCCGCAGCGAAAGCCTGTGGGGCGCCGCCGGAGATTTTGAGTACCTGCCCAGGAGACAGTGTGGCGCTGCTGCTGATGCCGCTGAGCTGGGTCTGGCCGTTGAGGTAACGCTCGTGGCGCAAGCGGGCGTAGAAGTAGCCACTTTCACTTTGCAGGTCTTCGTCCCGGGCCAGGGCGTCGCCCAGTACGCGGTAGGGCTCGGCGTAGAGGTAGGCCTCGCCGTAGGTCGTCGTTGCGCCTCGGGTTTGATCAATCTCCCCCTCCAGGTGAGCACTGGCGTCGCGGTGGTGGTAGGCGCGGATATGGACCTGCTGCTCGACTACCTGGTGCTGGGATTGCAATTGCCACACGCCGTCCTGCGTGCTGCTGCTCAACCCGGATTGCGGTCGAAAAGGCAACTCGACGTCGAATTGGTACAGGCGTTGATCGTCGCAAAACTCGACCACATCTATACTCAGGCGCTCGTCACTGGTGAAGCGATACCAGATACCGACGTCGGCCAGCAGCCGGGTGATAAACGCCAGGTCGCTTTCGCCGTATTGCATGACTTGCTCGCGTCTGGGGTAGTCGCGCTTCAAGTCGAACAGAAAGTCCTGGCCCTCGAAGCCGTGGTGACTACGCAAAATGCGTTCGACGATTTCCGGCACCGACTGGTGCTGGTAGATGCGAAATTGCTTGCCTCGGCCGAGTAGAGCCAAGTGCGGCTCCAGGGTGATTTCGTAGCGGGCTTGATCAACGGAGCCGGACAACCGTTTAAAACCGGTGAGCACACCGTGCAGGGTGCGCAGTGGTTTTACCGCAGGTACGGGAAGCCCCAGGAAAGGCAACTTTTGCGGCGCGGCATGCAAGCTGAAACTGGCGTTTTGGCCCAGCATTTTTTCAGCAGGGAGGTCGCCGTCGGCGGCGTTGAATTCCACAACATAATTGAACAGCTGACTGAGGCCTTCTGTGCCTTTGAAGGTCAGGACGTCGAGCGCTGCGTCAACGTTGCTAACGGTGAGCGTGTGGCGACGGTGGTCGAACAAAACGCTGGAAGTCATTCCTTCTACTCCTGGGCACGAAAGCCCGGAGAGTAAAGATTTCTTATCGGCGATTAATGTCGGAAGGTTCGCCTTTACGAGACAGTAACTTCCTAATTGCGGTTTAGCGAATACTCTGCCAGTCCATCTGCAATCCAGACGCCAAAGCCTGAGCGCGACCTGACCACGCCTTGAACACCCGACCAGCACTGCGCCAACAGACGAAGTGCTTCGGCGCTTCGATGCGCGGTTGGCGGCGATGCTGCACTACTGCTATCTGGACCTGGCATGTAACGAGAGGGGCGTCGGTTCCGCGCACCATCAACGCGCGGCGCTGCTGATCCTTGACCTGCAAACACATAACCCACATGAGACCTGCGCTATTTTAAATCCGCCGCGCAAACGTATCGCTGTGGCTGCCCGACACTTTGCGGCAGTGCACCAACGCATCGCGAATCATGAAGTTCACCAGTGTTGGCGAGACCCCGAGTTCCTTGGCGATGTCTTTCTGCGGCACGCCGTGCAGGCGGTACATCTCGAAGGCGTAGCGGGTGCGCTGCGGTAGCTCGGTCAGGGCGTCGGCGATGTTTTCCAGGGTGTTGAAATTGATGTGGGAGGTTTCCGGTGAAGCGCCGTGGATAACCACATTCAAGCCTTCCTCTTCGGTCCCGGAGTATTTGAGTTCCAGGGCCTGCTTGCGGTAGTGATCGATCGCCAGGTTGCGCACGATCTGGAACAGATAACTCAGTTGAGCCTTGAACGAGGAGGTGATGGTCGGTGCCGATTGCAGCCGAAAGTAGGCGTCCTGCACCACATCCTCGGCACGGGAACGACAGCCGGTAATACGCGCCGCGATCTTCACCAGGATCAGTCGATTGTCGACGAATGCCTGGAGAAGTGGTGAGTCGCACCTGCCTGTGGATACTTGTTCCGTCATGGAAATCACCTTGTTGCAAAGAGGTTGGGGGAGGGCTTCCTTGCTGAGGCCTCCTACACATCGGGCAACAAATTATGCTGAATGATAATGATTGTCAAATGAGAAGGCGAACTAATCTTATGCCTTTGGGTAAGGTGTGAACCGCGTCTCGCTTGGCTGCGGCGACTAATTATTTGCCGGGGCCGTCCGTTCTTCTGGGTGACAGGTCCGTTAGCAAACGGCCAGGGATCAGCACCCGCAGGAGGGCGAAATGGGTTTTTATCGTGCACACAGCGTGTTTCAGCTTGGAGTCCTCGGGTGATGAGTACGCCAACGCCGCTGCGTCTGTTCTGCCTGCCCCATTCAGGCGCCAGCGCCTCGGTCTACGCACGTTGGCGCCGCGTGTTGCCGGACTGGTTGCAGGTCTGCCCGCTGGAACTGCCGGGGCGGGGCATGCGCATGGGTGAACCGCTGCAGCGCGATATCAAGGCCCTGGCTGCCCAACTCGCGATTGAAATCAGCCGCGACCTGAACGGCCCTTATGCGTTGTTCGGCCACAGCCTCGGCGGCCTGCTGGCGTTCGAGCTGGCGCATGCACTGAACGCGCGCAACGTGGCGGCGCCACTGGCGTTGTTCGTCTCCGGCACCGCCGGCCCGGCGCGGCGCGATGTCAGCGAATACGCCATCGAAAAAACCGACGCCCAACTGATCGCCCGCTTGCGCGAGCTGCAGGGCACCTGCGACGCCGTCTTGGCCAATCCCGAATTGATGCAGTTGATGCTGCCGATCCTGCGCGCCGATTTCCTGCTGTGCGGCAGCTTTACTTATGGCGAACGCGAGCCGCTGGGTGTGCCGATCCATGTCTTTGGCGGCAAGCAGGACAGCGTACGCGCCGACCAATTGCTCGACTGGCAGCTCGAGGCCGCCAGCGGCTTTTCCCTCGACATGTTCGATGGGCATCACTTCTTTCTCGTGCAGCACGAAAGCATCGTGCTGCGCTGTATGCGGCGCTATGCCGAGGCCCACCTGGCCCGTTGGCGCAGTGGCGCGGCGCGGCAACGCGTCGCCGGCTGAACCTCACCGACTTCCCGAATTTCCCGCAAGCCGATTTCAGGCAGGAACCCCATGATGGACGCCTTCGAACTTCCCCGCACTCTGGTCCAGTCCCTCCAACGCCGTGCCGCGCAGACGCCGGACCGGATAGCCCTGCGCTTTTTGGCCGAGTCCGCCGAGCACAGCGTGGTGCTCAGCTACCGTGACCTGGACCAACGCGCGCGCACCATCGCCGCCGCCTTGCAAGCCGGTATCGCGTTGGGCGAGCGCGCGGTGCTGTTGTTTCCCAGCGGCCCGGACTATGTCGCGGCGTTCTTCGGTTGCCTGTACGCCGGGGTGATCGCGGTGCCGGCTTACCCGCCGGAATCGAGCAAGCGGCATCACCAGGAGCGCTTGCTGTCGATCATCAGCGATGCCGAGCCGCGCCTGCTGCTGACCATCGCCAGCCTCGCCGATGGCCTGGCGCAGATCGAAAACGCACCCCCGCTGTTGAGCGTGGACACCCTCGACCCACAGCTTGCCGACCGTTGGGTCGCCCCCGAGTTGCAGCCCGACGACATCGCCTTCCTGCAATACACCTCCGGCTCCACCGCGTTGCCCAAGGGCGTGCAAGTCAGCCACGGCAACCTGGTGGCCAATGAAGTGCTGATCCGCCGGGGTTTCGGTATCGACCTCAACCCGCACGATGTGATCGTCAGCTGGCTGCCGCTGTACCACGACATGGGCCTGATCGGCGGCCTGCTGCAACCGATTTTCAGCGGCGTGCCGTGCGTGCTGATGTCGCCGGCCTACTTCCTGGCGCGGCCGTTGCGCTGGCTCGAAGCGATCAGCGAATACGGCGGCACCATCAGCGGTGGCCCGGACTTCGCCTACCGCCTGTGCAGCGAACGGGTCAGCGAGTCTGCCCTGGAACGCCTGGACCTGAGCACCTGGCGTGTGGCCTATTCGGGCTCCGAGCCGATCCGCCTGGATACCCTGGAACGGTTCGCCGAAAAGTTCGCCACGTGTGGCTTTACTTCGAATAATTTCTTCGCCTCCTATGGCCTGGCCGAAGCGACCTTGTTTGTTGCCGGTGGTCGCCGTGGCCACGGCATCCCGGCGCTGCACCTGGATGCGCAAGCGCTGGCCGCCAACCGCGCCGAGCCGGGGCAGGGCAGTGCGGTCATGAGTTGCGGCACCCATCAGCCGGACCACGCCGTGCTGATTGCCGATCCCCACACGCTCAGCGCGTTGGCCGACAATTGCGTGGGCGAACTCTGGGCCAGCGGCCCGAGCATTGCCCACGGTTACTGGCGCAACCCCGAAGCCAGCGCCAGGACCTTCGTCCAGCACGCCGGCCGGACCTGGCTGCGCACCGGCGATTTGGGGTTTATCCGTGACGGTGAGGTGTACATCACCGGGCGCTTGAAAGACCTGTTGATCGTGCGCGGACACAACCTGTACCCGCAGGACATCGAACAAACCATCGAGCGTGAGGTGGAGGTGGTGCGCAAGGGCCGGGTGGCCGCCTTTGCGGTGAATGACCACGGCGTGGAAGGCATTGGCATTGCTGCGGAAATCAGCCGCAGCGTGCAGAAAATCCTGCCGCCCGAAGCGCTGATCAAGGCGATTCGCCAGGCAGTGGCCGAGGCATACCAGGAGGCGCCGTGCGTGGTGGTGCTGCTCAATCCGGGCGCGTTGCCGAAAACCTCCAGCGGCAAAGTGCAACGGGCGGCGTGTGCGCTGCGCCATGCCGAGGGCAGCCTCGACCGCTATGCGCAGTTCCCCGACGTGCAAGCGCAGGCCAGTGAAGCAGCGCTGGAATCGGTTCTGCAAAACCAGATCGCCGCGATCTGGTGCGAGCAACTGCAGGTGGACACGGTCGCCGCTGATGATCACTTTTTCCTGCTCGGCGGCAACTCCATCAGCGCGACCCAAGTGGTCGCGCGCCTGCGCGAAACCCTGGGCCTGGAGCTGAACCTGCGCCTGCTGTTTGAAGCGCCTACCCTGCAAGGCTTCGCCGCCAGCGTCGCGCGCCTGCAACAGGACGGCGGCGTTGCCCAGGGCGCGATTGCCCCTCTGTCGCGCCAGGACGACCTGCCGCAATCCCTGGCCCAGAACCGCCTGTGGATCACCTGGCAACTGGACCCCCACAGCAGCGCCTACACCATCCCCGGCGCCCTGCGCCTGCGCGGCGAGTTGGACGAAGACGCCGTGCGCGCAAGTTTCCAGCACCTGATCCAGCGCCACGAAGCCCTGCGCACACGCTTTTACGAGCGCGATGGTCAGGGCTTCCAGCGTGTCGAGGCCGCGACCGATTTCGCGTTGCACGTCATCGACCTCAGCGACTTGCCCCATACCGAGCGCGAAGCGCGTGCGCAGCAGATCCGCGAAGATCAAGCGCGTACCCGGTTCGACCTGGAGAACGGCCCGCTGCTGTGGGTCACCCTGGTGCGCCTGGACGATGAAGACCACCAACTGCTGGTGACGTTGCACCACATCATCGCCGATGGCTGGTCGCTGAATGTCCTGATTGACGAGTTCTCACGGCTGTACGCCGCTGCCGTCCAGGGCCAGCCCCTTGAGTTGCCGCCATTGACCCTGCAATACGCCGACTACGCCAGTTGGCAGCGCCAATGGCTGGCCGCCGGCGAAGGCCAACGGCAGTTGGCGTACTGGAAGGCGACGCTGGGGGACGAGCATCCGCCGCTCGACCTGGCCACCGACCACCCACGCTCGGCGCAGGTGCGCAACAGTGCCGCGCGGCATACCGTACGCCTGGGCACGCCCCTCAGTGACGCGATTGGCCAGACCGCGCGCGCCCATGAATCCACCCCGTTCATGCTGCTGCTGGCCGCGTTCCAGACCCTGTTGTATCGCTACAGCGGCCAGCGCGATATCCGCATCGGCGTGCCCAATGCCAATCGCCCGCGCCAGGAAACCCAAGGCCTGGTCGGTTTCTTCATCAACACCCTGGTGCTGCGTGCCGAGCTCGACGCACGCCTGCCGTTCAACCAACTGTTGGCCGCGACACGCCAGGCTGCACTGGACGCCCAGGCCCATCAGGACCTGCCGTTCGAGCAACTGTTGGAGGCCTTCCCCCAGGCACGTGAACAAGGCCTGTTCCAGGTGATGTTCAACCACCAGCAACGTGACCTGGGTGCCTTGCGCCGCCTGCCGGGCCTGCTCGCCGATGAATTGCCGTGGCACAGCCGCGAAGCCAAGTTCGACTTGCAGCTGCACAGTGAAGAGGATCGCCATGGGCGCTTGAGCCTGTCGTTCGACTACGCCGATGAACTGTTCGACAGCACCACCGTCCAGCGCCTGGCCGAGCATTACATCCACCTGCTGCAAGCGGTCTGCGCGCAACCGCAGCACGCCGTAGGCGAGCTGAAACTGAGCGCAGAGGACGAGCAACACGCGTGGAGCCAGGCGCCGTGTGCACCGGCCCGGCAATGGCTGCCCGAGCTGCTCAACCTGCACACCTCGGACACCCCTGCGCTGGTCTGGCAGGGCGCCAGCCTGAGCTTCGCCCAGTTGCACACCCAGGCCAACCGCCTGGCGCATTACCTGCGCGACAAAGGTGTGGGGCCGGACGTGTGCGTGGCCATCGCCGCCGAGCGTTCGCCGCAGTTGCTGATCGGTCTGCTGGCGATCATCAAGGCCGGTGGCGCCTATGTGCCGCTGGACCCGGATTATCCCGCCGAGCGCCTGGCCTTCATGCTCGAGGACAGCGGTGTGCACCTGCTGTTGACCCAGACCGCGCTGCTGGAACAGCTGCCCACGCCCGCAGGCGTGTGCGTGATTGCCATGGACAGTTTGCACCTGGACAGCTGGCCGAGCCAGCCGCCGGGCCTGCACCTGCACGGCGACAACCTCGCCTATGTGATCTACACCTCCGGCTCCACCGGCCAGCCCAAGGGCGTGGGCAATACCCACGCGGCGCTGGCCGAGCGCTTGCAGTGGATGCAGGCCACCTACCGGTTGGACGCCAGCGACGTGCTGATGCAAAAGGCGCCGATCAGTTTCGACGTGTCGGTGTGGGAGTGTTTCTGGCCGCTGATCACCGGTTGCCGTCTGGTACTGGCAGGCCCCGGCGAGCACCGTGACCCTCATCGCATTGCGCAGCTGGTGCAGGAACATGGCGTGACCACGCTGCACTTCGTGCCGCCGCTGCTGCGGTTGTTTATCGACGAACCGTTGGTGGCCGAATGCACCAGCCTGCGCCGCCTGTTCTCCGGCGGCGAAGCCTTGCCCGCCGAGCTGCGCGACCGCGTATTGGCACGACTGCCGGCGGTGCAATTGCACAACCGTTATGGCCCGACCGAGACCGCGATCAACGTCACCCATTGGCATTGCGCTGTTGAAGATGGTGAGCGCTCGCCGATTGGCCGGCCACTGGGCAATGTGATCTGCCGGGTGCTGGACGAGCACCTCAACCCGCTGCCGGCCGGTGTACCGGGTGAATTGTGCATCGGCGGCCTTGGCCTGGCGCGCGGTTACCTCGGCCGGGCCGGGCTCACCGCCGAGCGCTTTGTCGCCGACCCGCTGGGCGAGGCCGGCGCGCGCCTGTATCGCACCGGCGACCGTGCGCGCTGGAGCCTTGAGGGGGTGCTTGAATACCTGGGGCGCCTCGATCAGCAGGTCAAGCTGCGCGGCCTGCGCGTGGAACCGCAGGAAATCGAAGCGCGCATGCTGGCGGTGGAGGGCATCGCCCAGGCCGTGGTGCTGGTGCGTGACGAGCAGTTGATCGGTTACTACAGCGGCCCCGTCGAACTGGATGCACAGGCGGTAAAAACCGCACTGGCCGCCCAGTTGCCCGAGTACATGGTGCCCGCCCACCTGATGTACCTGGACGCCATGCCCTTGAGCCCAAGCGGCAAGCTCGACCGCCGCGCATTGCCGCAACCGGTGTGGCAAGCCCGCGAACATGTCGAACCCCAGACGCCGTTGCAGCAGCAGATTGCAGCGATCTGGCGCGAAGTGCTCGGCCTGCCACGTATCGGCCTGCGCGACGACTTTTTCGCCCTGGGCGGCCACTCGTTGCTGGCCACGCAAATCATCTCCCGCACCCGCCAGGCCTGCGACGTCGAGCTGCCGTTGCGCACCTTGTTCGACGCCAGCGAGCTGGGCGATTTCGCCGCGCAAGTGGGCCTGATCCAGGCGTCGGGCCAGCGTAACCAACAGACGGCAATCGCCAAGGTTGACCGCAGCGTGCCCGTACCGCTGTCCTACTCTCAGCAACGCATGTGGTTCCTCTGGCAAATGGAACCCGACAGCCCGGCCTACAACGTCGGGGGCATGGCGCGCTTGCGCGGGGTGCTGGATGTGGGGCGTTTCGAGGCAGCCTTGCAGGCCCTGATCATGCGTCACGAGACCCTGCGCACCACCTTTCCGAGCGTCGATGGCGTGGCCTGTCAACACGTCTGGCCACAGACCAACCTGCGCATGGACTGGCAGGACTTCTCGGCACTCGATGACACCGAGCGCCAGCAGCGTCTGCAGCACCTGGCCGATCAGGAAGCGCACACCCCGTTCAACCTGGAACGCGGGCCGTTGCTGCGCGCTTGCCTGGTCAAGGCCGGTGAGCAGGAGCATTACCTGGTGCTGACCCTGCACCATATCGTCACCGAAGGCTGGGCCATGGACATCTTTGCCCGTGAACTCAGTGCGCTGTACGAAGCCTTTATCGATGAGCGCGACTCACCGCTGGCGCCGCTGCCGGTGCAGTACCTGGACTACAGCGTGTGGCAACGCCAATGGCTGGAATCGGGCGAGCGTCAGCGCCAGCTGGATTACTGGACCGCGCAACTGGGCAGCGAACATCCGTTGCTGGAACTGCCTGGCGACCGTCCGCGCCCAGCGGTGCAAAGCCACCGCGGCGAGCTGTACCGCTTTGACCTGAACGATGAGCTGGCCGCCCGCGTACGCGCCTTCAACGCCGAACAGGGCCTGACCCTGTTCATGACCATGACTGCCACCCTGGCCGTGTTGCTCTACCGCTACAGCGGCCAGACCGACCTGCGCATCGGTGCGCCGGTGGCCAACCGTATCCGCCCGGAAAGCGAAGGGCTGATCGGTGCGTTCCTCAACACCCAGGTATTGCGTTGCCAGCTCAATGGGCAGATGAGTGTCGCGCAGTTGTTCGAGCAGGTGCGTCACACCGTGATCGAAGGCCAGTCCCATCAGGACCTGCCGTTCGACCATCTGGTGGAGGCGCTGCAACCACCGCGCAGCGCGGCGTACAACCCGCTGTTCCAGGTGATGTGCAACGTGCAGCGCTGGGAGTTCCAGCAGAGCCGCCAACTGGCCGGCATGACTGTCGAGTACCTGGCCAACGATGCCCGCGCCACCAAGTTCGACCTCAACCTGGAAGTCACCGACCTCGACCATCGCCTGGGCTGCTGCCTGACCTACAGCACCGATCTGTTCGACGAGCCGCGCATCGCACGCATGGCCGCGCATTGGCGCAACCTCTTGGAAGCGCTGATCGACAATCCGCACCAACGCCTCAGCGAACTGCCGTTGCTCAGCGCCGCCGAGCAGCGCGCCCTGCAGGACAGCCTCGGGGTTGAAGCCGCAGAGCATCGTCTGGACCAGTGCATTCACCCGCTGTTCAGCCAGCAGGCGCGCAAGCGTGCCGATGCGCCGGCGCTGACCTTTGCCGGTGTGACCCTCACTTACGCCGAACTCGAGGCCCGCGCCAATCGCCTGGCCTGGATGCTGCGCGAGCGCGGCGTCGGCCCGCAGGTGCGCGTCGGCCTGGCGCTGCCGCGCTCGCTGGAAATGGTCATCGGCCTGCTGGCGATCCTCAAGGCCGGCGGCGCCTACGTGCCGCTGGACCCGGAATACCCGCTGGACCGCCTGCATTACATGATCGAAGACAGCGGCATCGGCCTGCTGCTCAGCGACGCGGCGATGTTCCAGGCCCTTGGCGAGCTGCCGCCAACGCTGGCGTGCTGGTGCCTGGAAGATGACTCACCGTTGCTGAAAAACTATCCGGCCGATGAGCTGCCTTTTATCAACCTGGCGCAGCACCAGGCGTACCTGATCTACACCTCCGGTTCCACCGGCCAGCCTAAAGGCGTGGTGGTGTCCCAGGGTGAAATCGCCATGCATTGCCAGGCCGTGATCGAGCGTTTCGGCATGCGCCCAGACGACTGCGAACTGCACTTTTATTCGATCAACTTCGATGCCGCCACCGAGCGCCTGCTGGTGCCGTTGCTCAGCGGTGCCCACGTGGTAGTGCGCGCCCAGGGCCAATGGGACGCCGAAGAAATCTGCGCGCTGATCCGCAGCCATCGCGTGAATATTCTCGGGTTCACGCCCAGCTACGGCAGCCAGTTGGCACAGTGGCTGGCCACGCAACAGCAGACCTTGCCGGTGCGCATGTGCATCACCGGCGGTGAAGCACTGACCGGTGAACACCTGCAGCGTATTCGCGCGGCGTTCCAGCCTGAGGTGTTTTTCAACGCCTATGGTCCGACCGAAACCGTGGTGATGCCGCTGGCCAGCCTGGCGCCGGAGCACCTGGAGGAGGGCGCCGCCAGCGTGCCGATCGGCAGCATCGTCGGCGCGCGCGTGGCGTATATTCTCGACGCCGACCTGGCCCTGGTGCCGCAGGGCGCGAGCGGCGAGTTGTACATCGGCGGCGCGGGCCTGGCTCAGGGCTATCACCAGCGCCCGGGCATGACGGCGGAGCGCTTTGTCGCCGACCCGTTCACCCCCCGTGGCGGCCGCTTGTACCGCACCGGTGACCTGGTACGTCAAGGTGCCGATGGGCAGGTGGAGTACCTGGGGCGTATCGACCATCAGGTGAAGATTCGTGGTTTCCGCATCGAATTGGGCGAGATCGAAACGCGCCTGCTGGAGCATCCGGCCGTGCGTGAAGCGGTGGTGCTGGCGCTGGATTCGCCGAGCGGCAAACAGCTGGTGGCGTACCTGGTCAGCGACGCCGAGCACGGCGCCTTGCGTGATGCGGTGAAGGCCCATCTCAAGGCGCACTTGCCGGACTATATGGTGCCCGCCCACGTGATGGTGCTCGACAGCATGCCGCTGACCGCCAACGGCAAGCTCGACCGGCGCGCCTTGCCGCAGCCCGATCCGCAAGCGAATCGCCAACAGTACGTGGCGCCACGCAACGCCCTGGAGCATAGCCTGGCGGCCATCTGGTGCGCGGTGTTGAACCTGCAGCAAGTCGGCCTGGACGATAACTTCTTCGAACTGGGCGGCGATTCGATCCTGTCGATCCAGGTGGTCAGCCGTGCGCGGCAGGCGGGCATTCATTTCAGCCCGCGTGACCTGTTCCAGCACCAGACCGTGCAAAGCCTGGCCGCTGTCGCCACTTACACCGATCAGGCCGGCATCGAGCAAGTCAGCGCCGAGCAAGGAACGCTCACCGGCCGCTCGGGCCTCACGCCGATCCAGCATTGGTTCTTCGACACCGACATTCCGATGCGTCAGCACTGGAACCAGGCCCTGGTGCTCAAGCCGCTGCAACTGCTCGACCCGCATCGCCTGGAGCAGGCCTTGCTGGCAGTGCTGGAGCATCACGACGCGCTGCGCCTGAGCTTCAACCAGCGCGATGCCCAGTGGCACGCCGAACACCTGGCCGTGCCCCAAGGCGGCGTATTGATGCAGGCGCAGGTGCGCGACATGGACCACTGCACGGCGCTGTTCACCGACACCCAACGCAGCCTCGACCTGGCACACGGCCCGCTGTTGCGCGCCTTGCTGGTGGACGGCCCCCAAGGCCAGCAGCGCCTGCTGATCGCCATCCATCACTTGGTGGTGGACGGCGTGTCCTGGCGCGTATTGCTCGAAGACCTGCACACGGTTTATCGCCAACTGAGCGAAGGCCAGTCCGTCAGTCTGCCGGCCAAGACCAGCGCGTTGCGCGATTGGGCGGCGCGTTTGCAGGCCTATGCCCATAGCGAGTCTCTGCGTGAAGAGCTGGGCCTGTGGCAAGCGCAACTGGCTGGCCCGGCGCTGGCGTTGCCAGTGGATCGCCGACACGGCGCACTGCGCCAGCGTGACGCCGAGACCGTCAGCGTGCGCCTGGATGTCGAGCGCACCCGGCAGTTGCTGCAACAAGCGCCGAGCGCCTACCGCACCCAGGTCAACGACCTGCTGCTGACCGCCCTGGCTCGCGTGCTGTGCCGCTGGAGCGGTCACGACGCGGCGTTGATTCAACTGGAAGGCCACGGCCGCGAAAGCCTGTTCGATGATATCGACCTGACCCGCAGCGTCGGCTGGTTCACCAGCGCTTATCCGTTGCGCCTGACCCCGCAGGCGGAGTTGGGCGATTCGATCAAGGCGATCAAGGAGCAATTGCGCGGCGTGCCGCACAAAGGCTTGGGCTACGGCGTGTTGCGCTACCTGGCGGACGAGCTGTGCCAACGCAGCCTGGCTGCGCTGCCGAGCGCCGACATTACCTTCAACTACCTCGGCCAGTTCGACCAGAGCTTCGGCGCCGACGCGCTGTTCCATCCGCTGGAGGAATCCGCCGGCCTTGCACACGACCCCGATGCACCGCTGCCCAACGCGCTGAGTGTCGACGGCCAGGTGTACGGCGGTGAACTGGTGCTGCGCTGGACCTTCAGCCGCGAGCGCTACGATCAGCAGACCATTGGCAAATTGGCCGAGGCGTATCTGGCCGAGCTGCAGGGCCTGATCGCCCATTGCCTCAAGGACGATGCCGGTGGCCTCACGCCGTCCGACTTCCCGCTGGCACGGTTGACCCAGGCGCAACTGGACAGCTTGCCGGTAGCGGCCGGCGCCATCGAAGATGTCTACCCGCTGACCCCGATGCAAGAGGGCCTGCTGCTGCACACCCTGCTGGAACCGGGCACCGGTCTGTATTACATGCAGGACCGCTACCGCATCGACAGCGCCCTCGATCCCGAGCGTTTCGCCCAGGCCTGGCAGGCGGTGATCGCCCGCCACGAAGCCTTGCGTGCCTCGTTCTGCTGGAACGTGGGCGAAGACATGCTGCAAGTGATCCACAAACCCGGCAGCACGCCGATTGACTACCTGGACTGGAGCGCCGACCCCGAGAGCGAGCACGAGCCGCGCCTGCAAGCGTTGCTCAAGGCCGAGCGCGAGGCCGGTTTCGATCTGCTCAACCAGGCGCCGTTCCACCTGCGCCTGATCCGCGTGGGCGAGGCGAGCTACTGGTTCATGATGAGCAACCACCACATCCTTATCGATGCCTGGTGCCGTTCGCTGTTGATGAATGACTTCTTCGAGCTCTACCAGGCGCTGGGCGAAGGGCGCGAGGCGCAACTGGCCACGCCGCCGCGCTACCGCGACTACATCGCCTGGCTGCAACGCCAGGACCTGGACGAAGCGCGCCAGTGGTGGCAGCGCAACCTGCAAGGTTTCGAGCGCACCACACCGATCCCCAGCGACCGACCGTTCCTGCGCGAACATGCCGGCCACAGCGGCGGTATGGTGGTGGGCGACTGCTACACCCGGCTGGATGCCCGTGACGGCGCGCAATTGCGCGAGCTGGCCCAGGCTCATCAGCTCACCGTCAACACCTTCGCCCAGGCGGCCTGGGCGCTGGTGCTGCGGCGCTTGAGCGGTGATCGCGACGTACTGTTCGGCGTCACCGTGGCCGGGCGTCCGGTGGACATGCCCGAGATGCAACGCACCGTGGGCCTGTTTATCAACAGCATCGCGCTGCGGGTGAAGCTGCCCGAGGACGGCCAGCCTTGCAGCGTGCGCCAGTGGTTGAGCGGTTTGCTCGACAGCAATATGCAACTGCGCGAGTACGAATACCTGCCGCTGGTGACTATCCAGGAACACAGCGAACTGCCCAAGGGCCAGCCGCTGTTCGACAGCCTGTTCGTGTTCGAAAACGCCCCGGTGGAAACCTCGGTGCTCAGCCATGCGCAAAGCCTGAATGCCACCTCCGATTCCGGGCGTACCCACACCAACTTCCCGCTGACCGCCGTGTGCTACCCGGGCGATGACCTGGGCTTGCACCTGTCCTACGACCAGCGCTACTTCGATGAAACCACCGTGCAAGGCATGCTCGCCGAGTTCAAGCGCCTGTTGCTGGCGCTGGTGCAGGGCTTCCATGGCGACATGGCCGACCTGCCGCTGATCGGCGAGCAGGAGCGCGCGTTCCTGGTGGACGGCTGCAACCAGAGCGAACACGACTACCCGCTGGCGCGCAGCTATGTCGAGTTGTTCGAGGAACAGGTGGCGCGGCATCCGCAGCGTATCGCCGCCAGTTGCCTTGACCGGCAATGGAGCTATGAGGCGTTGAACCGACGCAGTAACGGCCTGGGGCATGCGCTGATTGCCGCCGGTGTCGGCCCGGACCAACCGGTGGCGCTGCTGGCCGAGCGTGACCTTGCGCTGCTCGGCATGATCATCGGCAGCTTCAAGGCCGGTGCCGGTTACCTGCCGCTGGACCCCGGCCTGCCCGGTCCGCGCCTGAGCCGCATCATCGAGCTGAGCCGCACGCCCTTGCTGGTGTGCACCGAAGCGTGCCGGGAACAGGCCATCGCACTGCTCGACGGCGTCGACTGCCAGTTGCTGGTGTGGGAGGAAATCCCCGCCCGTGGCGAGAACCCGGGCGTCTACAGCGCCCCGGACAACCTCGCCTACGTGATCTATACCTCCGGTTCCACCGGCCTGCCCAAGGGCGTGGTGGTCGAACAGCGCGGCATGCTCAACAACCAGTTGAGCAAAGTGCCGTACCTGCAACTGAGCGACGCCGATGTGATCGCGCAGACCGCCTCACAAAGCTTCGATATTTCCGTGTGGCAGTTCCTTGCTGCGCCGCTGTTTGGCGCACGGGTGGATATTGTGCCGAACGCCCTTGCCCATGATCCGCAGGGGTTGTTGGAGCACGTTCAAACACAAGGCATCACTGTGCTGGAGAGTGTGCCGTCGCTGATCCAGGGCATGCTCGCCCAGGACCACATCCGCCTCGACGGCCTGCGCTGGATGCTGCCGACGGGTGAAGCGATGCCGCCGGAACTGGCGCACCAGTGGCTGCTGCGCTACCCGCAGATCGGCTTGGTCAACGCCTACGGCCCGGCGGAGTGCTCGGACGATGTGGCGTTCTACCGCGTTGACCTGGCTTCGACCCGTGGCACCTATCTGCCGATTGGCACGCCCACCGACAACAACCGTCTGTACCTGCTGGACGGCGCGCTGGAGTTGGTGCCCCAAGGGGCCGTCGGTGAACTGTGCGTAGCCGGCATCGGCGTCGGTCGGGGTTACGTCAGCGACCCGCTGCGCACCGCACCGGTGTTTGTGCCGAACCCGTTCGGCGCACCGGGTGAGCGCTTGTACCGCACGGGCGATCTGGCGCGGCGGCGCAGTGATGGCGTGTTGGAATATGTCGGGCGGGTTGACCACCAGGTGAAAATTCGCGGCTACCGCATCGAACTGGGCGAAATCGAAGCGCGCCTGCACGAACAACCCGAGGTGCGCGATGCGGCGGTCGGTGTCCAGGAGGGCGTCAACGGTAAGCACCTGGTGGGCTACCTGGTGCCGGTTGATGAAACCCTCAGCCCAAGCGAACGCCTGGACCGCATCAAACAACGCCTGCGTGCCGAACTGCCGGAATACATGGTGCCGCTGCACTGGCTGTGGCTGGAGCGCCTGCCGCTCAACGCCAACGGCAAACTCGACCGCCAGGCCCTGCCGGCCCTGGAAATCGGCCAGCTGCACAACCAGGACTACCTGGCGCCGCGCAACGAACTGGAAACCACCCTGGCCGCGATCTGGGCCGAAGTGCTCAAGGTCGAACGGGTAGGGGTGCAGGACAACTTCTTTGAACTGGGCGGGCATTCGTTGCTGGCGACACAGATCGCTTCGCGGGTGCAGAAAACCTTGCAGCGCGATGTGCCGTTAAGGGCGATGTTCGAGTGCAGCACGGTGGCGGAACTGGCCGAGTACATCGAAGGGTTGGCGGGGAGCGAGATCAGTGCCGAGAAGGTGGATCGGTTGAGTGATTTGATGGCGCAGTTGGAGGGGTTGTGAGACGGCCGCTGGTCTGAAGTGTCGGGATTTTCCGGCGCAACTGTTAATTCTGACAGTAGGCAGTGTTCCTGTTCCACGTGTTAGATAACCGCAGTTTCCGGCCCATCGGGTCGGGCCCGACGGTGATCTAACGCTGGACAGGAGTCTTATTGTGGCGAGCAAAACACCTGCTGGAAAAACCGGTTCCATTCAGGCAGCAAATTCGCTGCCAGCCGTTGAAACGGAACTGCCCTATGCGATTATCGAGCACGCTGCGAACAACAGCGTGCTGTATCCCATTGACGCCCGTGATGGCACGACGGCCACGCTGACGCTGCCGGCGAACGCCACTGATGTCATGTTCTACATGGCGGTCAAGGGGCAGGACGAGCCGAGCTTCGAACCGGTATCTGTCGAAAATGGCGTCAATGTCGTCGGCATTCCGCCACAGTGGATCAGCTACTGCATCGGGCACACGGTATTGATCAAGTACACGGCCAATGCAGGAGGGCGGGCCCTGGAATCCTTGACGCTGGAGTTGGAAATCCAACAGATCAGGGAGGAGGACCTCTTCGTTTCAAGGCCGGTGTTCACGCATGCCAAGGAGGAGTGGAATACCTGGTACCTGCGCATGCAAGAGTTCTCGGGTGATGAAATTGTCGCGATCAACGCCTGGCCGATGATTCAACCCGGGCAGCGTCTGTTTGTGGTTGTTGCGGGTAACCAGCACGTCGCGCCCTATCGCTTCACCTGGGTGGCCAAGAATCATGTGGTGCAGGAGCACGAAGCTCGTCCAGAGCATGTTTTCCGCTTCAAGCTTTCGCGAGGCTGGCTGTCCAGGCTGGACGATTACTCGGCGATCACCGCTCACCTGGGCGTGATTTGGGACACGACCGAACCGGTATACCCTGAGCCAGGCGATCCGATTCTGGAGAATCCGCTGCCTGTGAACGCCGAGGATTTCCACCTGCGCACCACTTCATTGCTGCAGGTCGACCCTGCGCAGGATCTGAACCCGCCGCATTTGCGCGAATCCGTGGAATTGCCGCCCGGTCAGTGGCAGCTCAACCCTGTCAACACGGTCAACGGCGGGCATGCAATCGTCAGCTACGCAGGCATGTTCGAAAATGACCATGTCTGTGCCTATGCATCGGGCCCTGATTTTGGGCCGGTAGCCCTCGGCTGCAAAGACGTGAGCGAGGGGCAGATCAAGCTGTCATTCGATGTTGCTCCGCACATCATTGCAGCACTGTTCAACAAGAAGATGGTGTTGAACTACAGCGTTCAGTTCAACCATTATCAACCGCAGAGCTCCCCCGATCGCACGGTGCAAGTGCTTGCTCCGCAACTGACCTTGCCGTGTATCGAAGAGGCAACAGTGGGCATCGTTGATCTCAACACCTTCAGTGGTGATGCCACGGCGGTGGTACCCGTTTGGGATTATGCAGAAGAGGGCGAATGTTGCTGGATGTGGTTGAGTGGAACACGTGAAGATGGTAGCGACTACCGGTTCGACATAGTGCCTGGTAAGCCCCTTACTCCAGAGTGGCTGGCCAAGGGTGTTGACGAGTCTATCCCGCGGGACAGATTGAAGGAGCTTGCCGATTGCACGGGCTTTGAGCTGCATTTTGCCGCGAGCTTTGATGGCAAGTGCAATCGGGAAACCGCCATCGAATTCCCGATGCAGGTATTTGCGATCAGCCAGGAAAATCTGGTGTTGAAACCGCCGACCGTCACCGAAGCGGTGGGCAGCGAGTTGACCGTGTGGAATGGGCGTAACGGCGTGCATGTGGAAGTGAATTACGTCGGCAACCATCCCAACCACAGCATTCAAGCCAATTGGTATCGGCCGGACGGCAGTTGCTGGCTGCTGGAGTCGCAACCGGGTAGTACAACCGGCCCTGTGATTTTTTCTGTCCCAAGAGAGGCCGTGATCGAAAGCATCGGCACAACGGTGAAGATCAACTTCACCGTGACCAGCGACTGTAAACAGCAGACCTCGGACGATTTGAACCTGCATATCAGCGTGCCGGTGCGTCTGCCGACGCCGGTGGTGAAACAGGCTACGCCTCCTGCCACCCAGAACGGTATTCTGGATTTGCGCACGTTTAACGGCGATGCCGACGGTACGTTGGAACCCTGGTGGTTTATCCTGGCTGGGCAAAATGTGTGGGCGTGGGGCGAAGGCACCGCCGACGCTGATGGTGCGCCTTTGACCTTTCCGGTGGGGACTGCCGGTCGAGTCACCGAGGGTGAAGTGACCGCCGGGTTGAATAAGCTGCTCAAACGTTCGGACCTGGAGAAGCTGCGTGACAAGACCGATCTGTTGATTACGTTCAACGTGACGCCGGATATCGGTGGCCAAGTCAGTAATGCGATCGAGTTCCCCAAGCTGCACCTTAAATTCCGCAAGGCATTTTATGACCTCACTGACTTCGACCCTGACGATAAGGGCTGGAATGGCTGGACGAAAGGCGCAGGCGCCGCAGACCCCAGGGACCTGATACTCAAACCGGGCTCGGTACCCGGGAACCCGAATGGCCATTACCTGTTCGACTGGGGTTATACCGACACAAGCGATCCGACGACGCAGCGTGTGAAGTTGTACAAAGATTTTACTGAGCTTGACGCGGGGCGTGTCTACGAGTTCAGTGCGTATGTGCGAGAAAACAGCACTGGCGGCAACAAACCCCGCATGGTGATTGTGGCCAATGGACAAGCCTCGGCTGAATTGCTGCCGCCCGCTACCTGGACGAAAATTGTAAAACAGTTTACGGCGGTTTCAGGCATCAACCGGTTGAGCGTCGATAATCTTCAGATGGGCATCGGCCCGGGCAATGACTTCGATGTGACATTGCTGACAGTCAGAGAACTTGACTAGGCTTGAGCGGTAGCTGGATCACGGCCTCCCTTAGGGAGGCCGTTTTGTTGGTGGCGTTGTGCGTTCCACGTGGAAGGCCGCTGTTTGTAGAGTGTCTTGGTTACTTCGGTCCCAAAATCTTCACCAACTTATCCGGCGACGGCGCCCCCTGCTGTTGCTGCAACGCGCCCTTGTCATCCAGATAGAAAATCGCCGGCGTGGCCGACAACTCCAGTTCTTCCATCAATTTCATATTCCCATCAAGCTTGGCTTCGATAGCCGCCGGGATCTTCGCCAGTGCCTGCAACGTGCTGCCCTTACCAGCCGCTTCATGTTCTTCCAGGGCTTTTTGCGGGTCTTTGGCGGCCAACAGTGCGGCGGATTTGCCTGGGCTGTCTTCGCGGATAATCCCCACCATGATATGGCGCAACTGCACCTTGCCGGCCTTCACCCACGGCCGGGCCTGTTCCCAGAACATGTTGCAATAGGGGCAGTTGGGATCGCTGAACAGGTAGACGATGCGTGGCGCATTCTTGTCGCCGTCCTGGATCCAGCTGCTGTTTTCCATCTTGGCCCAGACTTCCTTGGACATCGGTGCGTACACCAGTTTTTCCAGGGGAGCGCTGCTCAGGTCGTTGCCTTGGGCATCGTACAGGTTGCCGGCGATCACGTTCTTGCCGTCGGCGGTCAGGTACAGCGCCATGCCGCGGTTCTGGTACTGCGCGGCGTAGCCGGTGAGGCCGCTGGGGGCGTCGAATGTACCGAGGATTTTGGCGCCCTTGGCTTCGATTTGCTTGATCGGGGCCGGCCAGTCTCCGGCCTGCACCAGGGTGGCGGCAAGTGTCAGTGGCAGCAGGGTCAGCAGGTGGCGGAGGCGAGGCATGTGGGTTTCCTTTGTGGGGCGGTGTCGAAGGGTTCCATAGCACGGGCCAGGCTGGCTTGGGACAGCTCGCCCAGGTGGCTGTTGATCAGGCGTCCGTCGGCCGTGTAGAACAACGTAGTAGGCAACGCCATGGAGCCGACGGCCTGGCCGAGCCGGCCGCTGGCGTCGAACAGCACGTTGTCGAGGTTCAGGCCCTGGGTGGCCAGGTACGTGCTGACGCTTTGCATGCTCTCGGCCTGGTTGACGAACAGGAAGGTGATATCCGGGCGCTGGTGTTGCGCGCGTTCCAGCACCGGCATTTCCCGGCGGCACGGTGGGCACCAGGTAGCCCAGAGGTTGATTACCAGCGGGCCGCCTTTGTAGTCGGCCAATTGCACCACATTGCCGTTGGCATCGCGCAGGGTGATATCCGGCAGTTGTGAGCCCTTGTCGTAAAGGTTCAGGGACAGGCTGGTCATGCCCCAGAACACCAGGCCGCTGATCACCCCCGCACTCAGTGGCCTGCGCAGGGCCGGGCGTCGCCAGCCGTAGGCCAGCGCACCGAGCACCAGCGCGATCACGCCGGGCCAGGCGAGGAACCCGCCGTCGCGCAGATCGACCATCTGCAGCCAGTCGTTGCGATAATCACTCCAGTACATCAGCACAAAGCTGACACGGGCGGCCAGCATGCCCAGCAGGAACAGGCTGAACAACACCGATTCGGGGTTTTCCCCGCCACGCTTGGCCACGCGCCAGCCCACCAGGGTGGCGAGAATCAGCGCGCAGATCAGCAGAATGTGATTCAGGGCGATGGCGAAGGTGCCGATGGTGAGGGTCAGCATCAGCGCGCGTCTCGGGTTTGCGTCCAGCGTTGCAGGAAGGCGGCGGCATCCACTTCGCCGGTGATGCGTTGGGCTCGGCGTTCTTCACCGTCCGGGCCGATCCACACGAAACTCGGGGGCCCCGGCACTTTGTAGCGGCCGAGCAGTTCACGGCTGGCGGCATTGTCGGCGGTGACGTCCAGGCGCAGCAGGCGTACATCCTTCAGGGCGGCCATCACCTCTGGCTTGCCGAACACCTGTTTTTCCATGATCTTGCACGACACACACCAATCGGCGTAGTAATCCACCAGCACCCATTGGCCCTCGGCCTTGGCGCTGTCGAGCTGGCTTTGCAGGGCGGCAGGATTGTTGATGGTCGTGAACGCATCGTGGGCGCTGGCTGTGGCAGCCACCCGCGCGCCGCTGTAGACCTTCAGCGGTTGCCACAGCTCATCGCTGCCACCCGCCGCGCCCACCACCAGTACAGCGCCCCACAGGCCCAGCACCAGGGAGCCCGCGCCGAACACCTTGGCGGCCAGGCCGTATTCACGCGCCAGCGTCCAACCGCAATAGGCCATGACCAGCGCCAGTGCGCCCCACAGGCCGATCCACAGGCTTTCGCCGACCACCGGGCGAAGCATCAGTACGGCGGTGCCGAGGAACAGGAAGCCGAAAATGCCCTTGAGCACGTTCATCCAGGTGCCCGGCTTGGGCAGGAAGCGGTTGCCCACGGTGACCAGCAGCAACAACGGGATACCGATGCCGATGCCCATGGCGAACAGGATCAGCCCGCCGTGCAGCGCATTGCCGCTCTGGGCGATATACAGCAGGGCGCCGGCCAGGGGCGCGGTCATGCACGGGCCCACCAGCAGGCCGGACAATGCGCCGAGAATGCCGGCACCGACCAGGCTGCCACCGCTCTGCCGGCGGCTGACCGTGTCGAGGCGGTCGCGCAGAAACGCAGGCAGTTGCAGTTCAAAGAAGCCGAACATCGGCAGGGCGAGGATCACGAACAACGCGGCGAAACTGCCGAGGATCCACGGGGTTTGCAGCAGTGCGGCAAGATTGCCGCCGAGCAATGCGGCCATCACGCCCAGCGCGGCATACACCAGCGCCATGCACACCACGTAGCTGCTGGCCAGGGCAAAGCCGCGACGCGGGCTGGCGCCGCTGCCCACCACCAGCCCGGCGAGAATCGGCAGCATCGGCAACGAACACGGGGCAAACGCCAGCAACAGGCCCAGGCCGAAAAAGATCAGCAGGCTCCAGCCCAGGCTGCGCTGTTGCAGGCCACTGGCCAGGCTTTGGTCCTGGGCTTGTGTGGTGGCGGCGACCGCCGGGTTGCCGCCCAGGTCCACGGTGATCGATTGCGGCGGATAACACAGGCCGGCATCGGCACAGCCCTGCCAGCCCAGCTTGACCTGGCCGCTGGTACCGGCCGGGAGCTTCACTTCCAGGCCCTGGCGATACACCTGCTGTTCGCCGAAGAACTCATCGCTATGGGCTTCACCCTGGGGCAGCGCGGGCTTTTCGGCCAGGCCGTCGAATTTCATGCGCTGCTGGTACAGGTAATAACCGTCGGCAATCTGCCAATACAGCTGGGTCTCGCCACTTTCAAGGCGTTCGGAGGTAAAGGTGAAGGCCTTTCCCACCGGCAGGAAATCGGGTTTGGTCTCGAATGGGTTGCCCGGCGCGGCCTGGGCGAACCCCGCCAGCAACACCAGCAGAAAAGTAAATAGATACCGCATGGTCCAGCCTTAATTCGATGCAAGTGAGGCACACAATGTGTGGCGTTGATTAACCGATGATTAACCGGGCGCTATTCTAAAGTGTAGGAGTTATCGGGTGTTGCGAAGTTAGCGGCATAATGCGCGCTTAATCCGTGCGTTTTCTAATCGCCCGCATCTTTCATGAAGGGTTCAGCATGCACGTACTGGTCTGTGAAGACGACGAACTGATCGCCAGCGGCATTGTGGCCGGCCTCACCGCGCAGGGCTTCACGGTCGAACGTGTGGGCACGGTTGCGGCAGCCAGGGCGATGCTCAGGGCGGCGACCTTCGACATCATGGTGCTCGACCTCGGCCTGCCCGACGAAGATGGCCTGAAACTGCTGCAGCAACAGCGCAGCCAGGGCCTGGAAATCCCGGTGTTGATCCTCACCGCGCGTGACTCGGTGACCAACCGCGTCGACGGCCTGCAGGCGGGGGCCGATGACTACCTGCTCAAGCCCTTCGACCTGCGCGAACTTGCCGCCCGCCTGCAAACCCTGCTGCGCCGCGTGGCGGGGCGCAGTGTCAACCTGATCGAACATGGCCGCCTGGCGTACGACCCCAGCAGCCGCGAGACCTTCCTGGGTGGCCAGCCGGTGGACCTGTCGCGCCGTGAACAAGCACTGTTGCAGGCCTTGCTGCACAACAAGGGGCGCGTGTTGTCCAGTGAGCAGCTCAAGGACAGCGTCTACGGGTTCAACGATGAACTGGAAAGCAACGCGCTGAACGTGCACATCCACCACCTGCGGCGCAAATTGGGCAACGGCATCGTCGAGACCGTACGCGGCCTCGGCTATCGCCTGGGCCCGGCCGATGCGGGAGAGGATGCTTCGTGAAGAGCCTGCGCCTGCGCCTGACGTTCAAGCTCGGCGCCGCTTTTGTAGTGATCTGGGCCCTGGCGGCGGCCTGGATGCTCAACGATCTGCGCAACCAGATGATGTTTTCCCTCGACCAGCGGCTGGTCGCCTCGGCGCGCATGGTGGCCGGGCTGACCGAACAGATGCCGGGCCTGGCCAGCGTCGGCGTCGGCACGCATTTGCGCGCCGAACAACTCAACGTACCGGGGGGCATGGCTTGCCAGGTCAGTTCCCTGCACGGCGAAATCCTGGCGCGCAGCCATACCACGCCGGATGAAGGGTTGGAGTCGCGCAAGAGCGGTTTTCGCGATCAGGTGATCGACGGCGTGGGCTGGCGCAGTTTCACCCTGTCCCGTGGCGACCTGCTGATCACCACCGCCGACCGTCAGGTAGAGCGTGAGGCGCTGAACCTGTCGATCCTGCTGGCGGCCTCGGTGCCGGTCGGCGTGGCCTTGCTGGGGTGCCTGTGCCTGCTGTGGCTGGGCATCGGCCAGAGTCTGGTGCCGCTCAATCGCATGCGCGACGCCTTGATGCGCCGCAGCGCCGACTCCCTTGAACCGTTGCAGATCCATCCGCTGCCCAGCGAACTCAAGCCATTGCTCGACACCCAGAACCAGCTGTTGCAACGCATCGCCAAGACCATCGAGCGCGAGCGCCGCCTCACCGGTGACGCCGCCCATGAGCTGCGCAGCCCATTGACGGCGATCAAGACGCACCTGCAGGTGGCGCGCATGACCGAGGGCGCGGCGCGTGACCAGTCCCTGGCTCATGCCGAGGAAGGCGCCGACCGGCTGCACCGCACCCTGGAGCAACTGTTGCTGCTGGCACGGGTGGAGGGCAGCCTGTCGTTTGACGATGGGTTGCAGTCCAGCGCCGAGGAAGTCGCACGCCTGGCGATCCAGGATGCCCACGCCGGGGACAATTCGCGCATCGACCTGATCCTGGCGGACAGCCTCGCCGACACTCCGGTGGATATGCCCGTGGGGTTGGCCGTGGCAGCCCTGCGCAACCTGCTGGACAACGCCTTGCGCCACACCCCGGCCGATACCCGGGTGCAATTGAAAGTGTCCTCCAGCGCTGACAAGGTGGTGTTCCGCGTGCGCGACCATGGCACGCAGATTTCCAGCGATGACCTGCAATACCTGACCCAGCGCTTCTGGCGCAATGGCAGCAGCGACGGCTGTGGCCTGGGCCTGGCGATCGTTCAGGCGATCGTGCAGCGCTGCTCGTGCTCGCTGACATTCGACAGCCAGGCCGATGGCCTGCGCGTTGACCTGGGCATGCCGTTGCGACGCTGATCGCTTTTGTGCAAGTGCCAAATAATTACCGCCCGCCTGACCTGCAAGTCGTCAGGATGGCGGTAATTTTTTTGTGCTTGAACGGGCCGAATGATTCGGCCCGTATTGAAAAGGACGGATCTTATGTTGGTCATCGATACCAGTTTCCCTGCCAAGGATTTCAACGAACGTAGTGGCGAGCCCGTGGGGCAGGTGATCCTGCATTACACCGCGGCACCCTTTAAATCGTCCTTGCGCACCCTGACGCAGAATGGGGTCAGCGCTCACTACCTGCTGCCCGATCCCGATGAACCCGCCTATCGCGCTGCCGGCTATGACGAACTGCGCGTGTTTCGCCTGGTGGGCGAGGACAAGCGTGCCTGGCATGCCGGGGCGAGCTATTGGGACGGGCGGGATAACCTCAACAGCCGCGCGATCGGCATCGAAATCGTCAACCTGGCCCGTGACGACAAAGGCGTGTTCACTTTTCCCGCGTATCGCGAGGAACAGGTGCGGGTGTTGATTGCGTTGGTGCGCGACATTCTCGAGCGTTACCCGCACATCGGCCCGGTCGATATTCTCGGGCATTCGGATGTGGCGTACTGGCGCAAGAGCGACCCGGGCCCTCGTCTGCCCTGGCGCTGCCTGCATGAGGCCGGAATAGGGGCCTGGTTTGACGAAACCGCTCGGGCGATGTACCAACGCCGGTTTTGCATGGGCTTGCCGCCGGAAGTGGAAGTCGAGCGGGCGTTTCAGCGCTATGGCTACAAACCGGCCTGGAATCGCCAGGCCTTTGAACAGCGCACCCGGGCGTTTCAGATGCACTTTCGGGCGCGCGAGTATGCCGGGTTTCTGGATGCCGAGACCTGCGCGATCCTGTATGCGCTGAATGAAAAGTACCGGGGACTCTGAAGCCGAGCGCAATTTAACTGTGGGAGGGGGCTTGCCCCCTCCCACATTTGGATCTTCATTCATCAGTTAGCCACCCCCGACCCCTAAATCCTCTTCTCGCTGATGCGTCTTCAGAACATGAAGTCCGTGCGCATTTCCACCCCCACGGATGACCACCATCACCCGTGTATTGAGGGATCGAGAGATGTCAGTCGCTACCAGCCCCATTGAAGCCGCGCCTGTGCACGCCAGCGAGACGCTCTATCAGTTCGACGAAACCCCGCTGCTGGCCCGTCAGCGCCAGCAGGAATCCAACGCCCGCAGCTACCCGCGGCGCATCCCTCTGGCGCTCAAGCGTGCCAAGGGTATCTACGTGGAAGACGTGGAGGGCCGCAGTTTCATTGATTGCCTGGCCGGCGCCGGCACGTTGGCCCTTGGACATAACCACCCGGTGGTGATCCAGGCGATTCAACAGGTATTGAGCGACGAGTTGCCGTTGCACACCCTGGACCTGACCACGCCAGTCAAGGATCAGTTCGTGCAGGACCTGTTCGGCTTGTTACCGCCGGAGCTGGCGCGGGAAGCGAAGATCCAGTTCTGCGGCCCCACCGGCACCGATGCGGTGGAAGCGGCCTTGAAGCTGGTACGCACCGCCACCGGGCGCAGTACGGTGTTGTCGTTCCAGGGGGGGTATCACGGCATGAGCCAGGGCGCGTTGAGCCTGATGGGCAGCCTCGGGCCGAAGAAACCCCTGGGTGCGTTGCTCGCCAATGGTGTGCAATTTCTGCCATACCCTTACGACTACCGCTGCCCGTTCGGTCTGGGAGGCGCGGAGGGGGTGCGGGTCAACCTGCATTATCTGGAAAACCTGCTCAACGATCCCGAAGCCGGCGTGTTGCCGCCAGCGGCGGTGATTGTCGAAGTGGTGCAGGGCGAGGGCGGTGTGGTGCCGGCGGATCTCGACTGGCTGCGCGGCTTGCGGCGCATTACCGAACAGGCAGGGGTAGCGCTGATTGTCGATGAGATCCAGAGTGGCTTTGGCCGCACCGGCAAAATGTTTGCCTTCGAGCACGCGGGGATCATCCCGGACGTGGTGGTGATGTCCAAAGCCATTGGTGGCAGCTTGCCGCTGGCGGTGGTGGTGTACCGCGACTGGCTCGACACTTGGCTGCCGGGTGCGCATGCCGGGACCTTCCGTGGCAACCAGATGGCGATGGCGGCCGGTTCCGCGGTGATGCGCTACCTCAAGGAGCACGACGTGGCCGCGCACGCGGCGGCGATGGGCGAGCGCCTGGGCGAACATCTGCATATCCTGCAGCGCGACTTTGCGCACCTGGGGGATATTCGCGGACGTGGGCTGATGCTCGGCGTGGAACTGGTGGACCCCAATGGCCCACGCGACATCCAGGGCCATCCGCCGGTGCATCGCCAGCTCGCGCCTGTGCTGCAACGTGAGTGCCTCAAGCGCGGCCTGATCCTCGAGCTGGGTGGGCGGCATGGCAGTGTGGTGCGCTTCCTGCCGCCGCTGGTGATCACCGCCGCCGAGATCGACCGCGTCGCCGAGATCTTCGGGCGCGCCCTGGCGGCAGCGGTCGCCAGCGTCTAATTTTCCTGGCCCTTGATACGTTTCTACAGATATCAGTGCTGCGCATGGTGCGCGGCCGGCCTTTGAGCGACGGAGAACAGCAATGACCTCAGTATTTGACCGCGACGACATCCTGTTTCAGGTAGTGGTCAACCACGAAGAGCAATATTCGATCTGGCCCGACTACAAGGCCGTGCCTGAGGGCTGGCGCACCGTGGGCAAGAGCGGCATGAAGAAAGAGTGCCTGGCCTATATCGAAGAGAACTGGACGGATATGCGTCCGCTGAGCTTGCGTCAAAAGATGGATGGCGCTGCACTCGCCTGAACACCGCCGATCAGAATGTGGGAGGGGGCAAGCCCCCTCCCACAATTAATTCGCGTTGACTTCAGGCCTTTCTTTCTCCTGTCCCCCCGTCACCACCTGCACGCTCAAGCGCGGTGTCGCCAGGTCAAGCCCGGCTTCATCCAGGTGCCGCTTGAGCGACAGGTTGAACGCCCGCGACACTTCCCATTGCTTGATCGGCGCAGTCTTGAACCGCGCGCGCAGGATGGCGCTGCCTGATTCAAAACTCTCCACACCCTGGATCTCCAGCGGCGACCAGATATTGCGGCGTTGCAGCGGGTCATTACGCATGGCCTGGCCGACATCGCGCATCAGCTTGATCGCGTCGTCGATCTCCATGTTGTAGGGGATCGCCACGCGGAATATCGCGTAGCCGAACTCGCGGGAATAGTTCTTGATGCTCTTGATTTCGCTGAACGGAATGGTGTGCACGATGCCGTCGATATCGCGCAGGCGCACGGTACGAATGGTCAGGCCTTCGACAGTGCCCAAGTGGCCGCCGACGTCCACGTAGTCATCGATGGCCAGGGAGTCTTCGATAATGATGAACAGGCCCGTGATCAAGTCCGCCACCAGTGACTGCGCACCAAAACCGATGGCGATACCGATGACACCCGCACCGGCCAGCAGCGGTGTGACGTTCATGCCCATGTTCGCCAGGGCGACGATGGCGGCAATGATAAAGATGGTCACGAACAGCACGTTGCGGATCAGCGGCATCATGGTCTGCGCCCGCGCATTGGCCAGGCCTTTGCGTGAGCGGGTCAGGGCATGGTGAATCGCGGTGTCGCTGAGGATCCAGATCAGCCAGGCGAACAGCAGGGTCCCGCCCAGGCCGAACAGCTTGACGCTGACTTCATGGCCATCGCCTTCGGTAAAGCGAATCATCGACAGGCCCCAGACCCGCAGCCCCAACTCGATAAACACCAGCCACACCACTAGATGCACCAGGGTGTAAACGAAGTTTTTCAGGCGGTCGGAGTACAGCGCATGGCGCTTGTGTCCGCGTTGCGGTCTGAGGGCGTGGCGTCGCACCAGCCCGTTGATCACCATGCACAACACCAGCAGCACCGTGCACAGCAGCGACTGGCGCAGGGCGGTGCTGCTGTCGCCGGCGGAGAGGAAGGTAGCGAACAGCGAAATGCCCACCAGCAACAACGCCGGCAAGTACCAGAAGGTGCCGATGATCGAGAGGGTGTCGGTGAGGGCGCGACGCGTCAAACGGCGCGACAGCGGCTGGTTGCGGATCAGGTGCGCAATCGGCCGGCGAAACCGCAGGATGAAGACGCCGGTGGACAGCGCGGCCATGACATTGGCGACGGTCGCGGCGGTGTGGGCCAGGTGCTGGCCGAGCGCCGCGACCAGCCGCGGGTCGCTCAAGGCTTCGCCAAAGGCGGCAAAACTGCCGATCCACCACAGCGGGCGGAAGGCCTGGTGGCGCAGGATATACAGGGCGCGGTGGCGGTGCGGGCCGTCGAGCACGGAGAAGGCAATCACGCAGATCGCCGAGAAACAGGTGCCGACCACCAGCGCGTAAGCCAGCACCATCGCCAGGGACTTGCCCAGGGACGAAGGCAGGGCGTAGCTCAGGTAGACCGTGATCACCAAGGCGATGAGCCACGGGCCCAACTTGCGCAGGGCAAAGCGCAGCATGTCCCAGGTGCGCGGGTGTTGCGGCAGTTCCTCGGGCAGGCCGAAGCGCTCGCGCACGCGGTGGCTGAGCCAGATCAGCGCGGCAGCCAGCAGGCTCCACACCGCCAGGATCACCGCAAAACCAAAGATGATCGGCAACCATTCGTTGGCGGGCAGCATCAGCGCGCCGAGTTCATCCCTGGCCAGGTCGACTTCATTGGCCCAGCGGCCCAGCGGGCTGTCGGCGCCGGAGAACTGCTGTTCAAAGCCCGACAACGTGCTGCCAATCAGTCCGAGCACACCGAGTTCGGCCGCCGGTTGGGCTTTTTGCGTGGCGGCGCGCAGCTTTTTCAAGTCGCTCAGCAGTTGGGTGCGCTGCTGGTCGTTCTCCAGGGTCTTGATCACCTCGTCCAGCGACTGCCCCAGGGGCACCTCGGCCTGGGGTTGGGCCTTGTTGGAGCCGCCCAGCATCCCGGGCAAGCCGACAGCCTGGGCGGACGTCAGCGGCAGGAGCATGAGCAGGGTGATCAGCAGGTAGCGGGGCAGGGCAAACAGACGGGAAAGCACGAGGCGGTCAACCTTGAAAGCGATGAATTGACCGAGTGTACGAGGCCGCTATGCCAGATGCGAGTGTCATTGCGCCAATTTGGCGAGGATCTTGTACACCACGGTGCCGAGAATCAGCAGCATACCGATCCACATGCCGAACACGCCAAGGGGGTTGTCACGAAAGTTGAAGCCGGCGGCGAGCATGATCATGCCGATCAGGATGGGGATAAGCATGGCGTGGAAAGAGGACATGGAGATCATCAGGCGACGGCCTTGTCGGAGTGGAAGTTCTGACAAGTCTAGGTCGGATTATTAAAAGTGTCGGTGACGCAGATCAGGTGTACGCCAAACCTAATGTGGGAGGGGGCTTGCCCCCGATAGCAGTGTGTCAGTCAGTACATCTATTGACTGATCCACCGCATCGGGGGCAAGCCCCCTCCCACATTTGACCGAGTTAGCCTGGCAGATCAGGGCAGGTCGCGACTGGCATAAAACGCACCCAATACCTTCACCAGATGCGCCAGGTCATGACTGCCGCACAGCTCCCGAATGGAGTGCATGGCAAACGTCGGCAGGCCGATGTCCACCGTACGTACGCCCAGGTGGCTGGCGGTGATGGGGCCTATCGTCGAGCCGCAGCCCATATCGCTGCGCACTACAAAGCTCTGCACCGGTACTTCCTGGGCCATGCACAGGTGGCGGAAGAACCCGGCGGTTTCGCTGTTGGTGGCGTAGCGCTGGTTGCTGTTGACCTTGATCACCGGGCCGGCGTTGAGCTTGGGGCCGTGGTTGGCGTCGTGTTTCTCGGCGTAGTTCGGGTGCACGCCGTGGGCGTTGTCGGCAGACACCAACAGGGATTTCTGAATGGTGCGTACGAATTCCTCACCTTCCGGCAGCAGGCGGCGCAGGGTCTGTTCCAGCATCGGGCCATCGGCGCCGCACGCCGAGCAGGAGCCGACTTCTTCGTGATCGTTGCACACCAGCACGCAGGTTTCTTCGGTGTCGCTGGTGAGCAGCGCCTGCAGCCCGGCATAGCACGACAGCAGGTTGTCCAGGCGTGCGCCGGCGATGAAGTCGCCGTTCAGGCCAATCACGGCTGCGCTTTGGGTGTCGTAGAAGCTCAGCTCGTAGTCGAGCACCACGTCGGCATTGAGCCCATGCTCGCGCGCCAGTTGCTCGGTAAGCACGGCACGAAAGTCCACGCGCTCGTCACCGGCAAATTGCGCGAGGATCGGCGGCAGTTCGGTCTGTGCATTGATCGCCCACCCCTGGTTGGCCTCACGGTTCAGGTGAATGGCCAGGTTGGGAATGATCGCGATCGGCAGCTTGAAGTCGATCAGTTGGCTTTCGACCTTGCCATCGCGCCGGAACGTCACACGGCCGGCCAGGGACAGGTCGCGGTCGAACCACGGGGCCAGCAAGGCGCCGCCATAGACTTCCACGCCCAACTGCCAGAAACCCTGGCGCTGCAGCTCGGGCTGCGGCTTGACCCGCAGGCATGGGCTGTCGGTGTGGGCGCCGACCATGCGAATACCGTCTTGCAGCGGCGAGTGGCGGCCCAGTTTGAAGGCGATGATCGAGGAGTCGTTACGGGTCACGTAATAGCGACCGTTGGCCTCGGTGGTCCAGGTGTCGCGCTCGTCGAGACGCTGGTAACCGGCCGCTTCCAGGCGCTGGGCGAGGGCGGCTGTGGCATGAAAAGGAGTAGGGGAGGCCTTGAGGAAGTCGATCAGGCCTTGATTCAACGCTTCGCGCATAAATAGCTCCAGACAGCAATGCGCGGAGTTTACCGTATTGATTTGACTCGGTGTCGAGAACTGACACAGAACAAAATGTGGGAGGGGGCTTGCCCCGATGGCGGAGTGCCAGTCACTGCATCTGGTGACTGACCCACTGCTATCGGGGGCAAGCCCCCTCCCACATTTGACTGCATTCACAACTTAAAAGGGTGCTGGGCACTCGAAGCGCAGGCGTTCGCCGCTTTGCGGATGAGTGAAGCCGAGCATGCTCGCGTGCAGACACAGGCGCGGCCAGGCAGCCAGGGCCTGTTCGTGGGCATACAGGCCATCACCGAGCAACGGATGCCCGATGGACAGCATGTGCACGCGCAACTGGTGCGAGCGCCCGGTGATCGGCGTCAGTTCGACGCGGCACCAGTCGCCACAACGCTCCAGCACTTTCCAGAAGGTCAGCGCATGTTTGCCGAATTCGTGATCCACCACATGGCGCGGCTTGGTCGGTGGGTCATAGCGCAAGGGCAAGTCGATGCTGCCGCTGTCCAGTTCCGGCTGGCCCCACGCCAAGGCGGTGTAGGCCTTTTCTGTTTCGCGGTCGTGAAACTGGCGGGACAGTTCGCGGTGGCTATTCGCGTCCCGGGCCAGCAGGATAATGCCGGACGTTTCCCAGTCGAGCCGATGGACGATGCGGGCTTCGGGGTAGCCGTTTTCCTGCAGGCGGGTGATCAGGCAGTCCTTGTTGTCGTCGGCGCGGCCCGGCACCGAGAGCAGCAGGGTCGGCTTGTTCACCACCAGGACAGCGTCGTCCTGATGCAGGATATGGATGTTGGACAGCGGCATTAAACAGCCTCGTAACAAACGCCAACGGCGGCTCGCCCACCCGGTTCCCGGCAAGGGATCAAGGTGACCGAGCCGCCGTGGCGGCCGCCTGTTCGATCAACGATCAGGCAGGGTGATATTGAGTTCCAGAATCGAGCAGCTGCCGTCATTTTCCAGGGCGACATGCACGTCATCGTTACCGATATTGACGTACTTGCGGATCACCTCGACCAGTTCCTTCTGCAAGGCTGGCAGGTAGTCCGGGGTACTGCGTTGGCCGCGTTCGTGCGCCACGATGATCTGTAGACGCTCTTTCGCGACCGATGCGGTACTGGGTTTTTTGTTGGCGCGAAAGAAGTCGAGAAATTTCATTGTTTAGTTGCCTCCAAAGATACGCTCGAAGAATCCCTTCTTCTTCACATCGAGGAAGCGGTGTTCCACGGTCTTGCCCAGCAAACGATCAACGGCATCGCTGTACGCCTGGCCGGCGTCGCTCTGGTCGTCGAGAATCACTGGCACGCCCTGGTTGGAAGCCTTCAGGACGGCCTGGGATTCCGGGATCACACCCAGCAGGGTCACGGCGAGGATGTCCTTGACGTCTTCAACGCCGAGCATTTCGCCATTGCTGACACGCTCAGGGTTGTAGCGGGTCAGCAGCAGGTGTTCCTTGATCGGGTCCTGGCCTTCTTCGGCGCGCTTGGACTTGCTGGCCAGGAGGCCGAGCATGCGGTCGGAGTCACGTACCGAGGACACTTCCGGGTTGGTCACCACGATGGCTTCATCGGCGAAGTACATCGCCAGGTGAGCGCCGGTTTCGATACCGGCGGGGGAATCGCACACCACGTATTCGAAGGTTTCTTTCAGCTCGGCGAGGACTTTGCCTACGCCTTCCTTGGTCAGCGCGTCTTTGTCACGGGTCTGGCTGGCGGCCAGCACGTACAGGTTCTCAAGGCGCTTGTCCTTGATCAGGGCCTGCTGCAGGTTGGCTTCGCCGTTCACCACGTTGACGAAGTCGTACACCACGCGGCGTTCGCAGCCCATGATCAGGTCGAGGTTACGCAAACCGACGTCGAAGTCGACGATGACTGTCTTGTGGCCGCGCAAAGCGAGGCCGGTACCGATAGCGGCGCTGGTGGTGGTCTTACCCACACCACCCTTGCCGGATGTAACCACGAGAATCTTGGCCAAGGTGTTTCACCCCTAAGGAAAAAGGACGTTCAGTCCCTGAAAAACATCTCTTGAAACTCGCTGCAGGCGGACAGCCTTTGTAGGGAAAAAGCCAGGGTTTGCCCAGGGGAAACGCCAACTTCCAAATAGTCCTACGCAAGTATTGCCAGTTTCGCTTTGCTATCAGAGTCTAGAGATGCTTGGAAAATGCGGCAGTATCCGTTAAAGACGGATGATGTTCAACACATCGCCCGACAGGTTGACCTGTACCGAAGCGCCCCACAGCGGATCACGACGCAGATCTTCGGAAACCTTGTACTGACCCGCGATGGAAACCAGCTCAGCGGTCAACTGCTGGCAGAAAATACGCGCCTTGGTATCACCCTTGATGCCGGCCAGGGCACGGCCGCGCATCGGGCCGTATACATGGATGTTGCCATCGGCGAGAAGTTCCGCGCCAGGGCTGACCGAGGAGACCACCACCAGGTCGCCGCCCTGGGCGTAAATCTGCTGCCCGCCGCGTACGGGCGAGGTGATGATCTTTGTTGGCCTGATCAAGGGTTCAGGTGGTTTTTCCGGTTTTTTCTTCTCTTCACCGACCGATGGTTCGAGCGGACGCTCGCGTGCACCGGACGGCGGCAGTACTGGCAGTTCAATGGCGATGGCGGCGGCGATGTCTTCGATACGGCTGGCGCGAATCGCCAGGGTACGCAGGCCGTGGGAGCGGCACACGCGCATCAGCCCGGGCAGGTCGATCGCGCCTTGGCCTGCTGGCAGTTTGTCCAGGGCCAGCACCAGCGGGGCATTGTTGAAAAAATTCGGCGCCAGGGCGACCTTGGCGGCCAGTTGGCGGTCGAGGGCATCGAGGTCATTGCGGGCCAGTTCCAGCACGGTAATGGCGAGCATGCTGCCTTTCAGCTGGAACACGGGATCTTGGTCTAGCGGTTCGGTTTGGCTCATGGTCGGCGAAAGCGGCTTGTCACGAAAAGTGTCGAGACTTATAACGAGAACACTCACCCGCCGCAAGCCGAGTCGAACCGTTGTAGAATGCGCGGCCCTTGTCTTTACCGGAATCTGTAATGGATCGCCCGCGTTTTCGAGCTGTATTTCTTCACCCGCGTTTTTGGCCGTTATGGCTGGGGCTGGGCCTGTTGTGGCTGGTCACCCAACTGCCGTACCGCGTGCTGCTGACCATTGGTCGCCTGCTGGGCGCGGGCATGTACCGCGTGGCCGGTGAGCGTCGCCGTATTGCGGCACGCAACCTTGAGCTGTGCTTTCCGGAAAAGTCCGCCCAAGCGCGCAAACGCCTGCTCAAGGAAAATTTTGCCTCCACCGGTATCGCCTTTTTCGAGATGGCGATGAGCTGGTGGTGGCCCAAGCCGCGTCTGGCACGCCTGGCCCATGTCGAGGGTCTGGAGCATCTGAGGCAGGCGCATCTGGAGGGCAAGGGCGTGATTCTGATGGCCCTGCATTTCACCACGCTTGAAATCGGCGCTGCCCTGCTCGGGCAGAAGCACACCATCGATGGCATGTACCGCGAGCACGGCAACCCGCTGTTCGACTTTATCCAGCGCCGTGGTCGCGAGCGCCACAACCTCGATTCCCTGGCAGTGGAGCGCGACGATGTGCGCGGCATGCTCAAGCTGCTGCGCGCCGGCCGTGCGATCTGGTACGCGCCGGACCAGGACTACGGCGCCAAGCAAAGTATCTTCGTGCCGCTGTTCGGCATCCAGGCCGCCACTGTCACGGCCACCAGCAAGTTTGCGCGTCTGGGCAAGGCCTTGGTGGTGCCGTTCACCCAGGAGCGCCTGGCCGATGGCAGCGGCTACCGTCTGGTGATTCATGCGCCGTTGACCGACTTCCCAGGGGAAACCGACGAAATCGATTGCCTGCGCATCAACCAGTGGGTCGAAGCCTCGGTGCGCGACTGCCCCGAGCAATACCTGTGGACCCATCGCCGCTTCAAGAGCCGGCCACCGGGCGAACCCAAGCTGTACGAAAAACGCCGTCGGTAAGGCATACCTTTCCCACATGGAGTGACGCAATGCGCCCAGCTGAACCGGTCACAGGCTTGATTCTTTCCGGCGGCGGGGCGCGTGCGGCGTATCAGGTAGGGGTGTTGGCGGCGATTGCCGAGTTGCTGCCGCCGGGGGCGCCCAATCCCTTTCCGGTGATCGTCGGCACGTCGGCCGGGGCGATCAATGCGGTCACCCTGGCCAGTGGCGCGACTGACTTCACCGCCGCTGTCCAACGCCTCACCGCGTTCTGGCAGGCTTTTCGCAGCCATCTGGTACTGCGCAGCGACTGGCCGGGCGTGATTCGCCAGGCCAGTCGCTTTCTCTTTCATAGCCTGCTGGGCCTGGGCAGGCGGTTTCCGGTGGCGTTGCTCGACAGTGCACCGCTGCGCGATTTGCTGCAGGACAAACTGCATCTGGCGGGCATCGACGAAGCCATCCGGCGCAACCATCTGCACGCCGTGGCGGTCACCGCATTCGGCTATGAATCCGGGCAAGCGGTGACCTTCTATCAAAGCGGCGCGACCATCGACGCCTGGCTGCGCCATCGGCGCATCGGCGTGCCGACGCAACTCACGGTGGAACATTTGCTGGCCAGCTCGGCGATTCCCCTGCTGTTCGCCCCGGTCAAACTTGACCAGGAATACTTCGGTGATGGCGCCGTGCGTCAGTCGGCCCCGATCAGCCCGGCGCTGCACCTGGGCGCCAGCCGCGTGCTGGTGGTAGGCGTCAGCGGTAACCCGCGCGGCAATGAACCCTCGATGCCGCGCACCTATACCGGCCAGGAGCCGACCCTGGCGCAGATCGGCGGGCACATGCTCAACAGCACGTTCATTGACAGCCTGGAAAGCGATATCGAATTGCTGGAGCGCTTGAATCAATTCAGCGATGTCTCGCCCGGTCTGGCGGCCGTGGAAGTGCTGGTGATTGCGCCCAGCCAGCCGATCGACGAAATCGCGGCACGCCATCGCCAGGAATTGCCGGCGGCGTTGCGCGTGTTCCTGCGTGGGCCTGGGGCGACCAAAACCAGTGGGGCGGGGGTGTTGAGTTACTTGCTGTTCGAGGCGGGGTATTGCAGCGAACTGATCGAATTGGGGCGTAAGGATGCACTGGCCAAGCGTGAGGAAATCATCCGATTCCTCGGGCTGACGCAGAACTGAATGTGCAGAGCTGAATGTGGGAGGGGGCTTGCCCCCGATAGCGGTGTGTCATTCACAGTATCTGTGACTGAATCGCCGCCATCGGGGGCAAGCCCCCTCCCACATTTGAACTGCGGTGCTTGATCAGAAGTGGTACTTGACCAGGAAGCTTGCCGTGTCCTGGGTCGTCTTGAACGCCCCCGAGTCCTCGATCCCGTACTTGTTCTTCCAATAGTCGTATTCAAAACCCACATACAGCTGTTTGTCGCCCCAATGCAGCGCCTTGCCCAGGTCGTATTTGACCTGCGGGTTGAAGTGCAGGTTGGCGTGATAGGTGCCACGGGCGTTCTTGTCGTTGTCCACCACCCAGTCCATGAACCCGTCGATCAACACATCGGAGCTGCCCACGGGAATGGTGTACGACCACACCGGAGTGATCTGCCACACGCCGTCACCCGGGCGGTTGCCCTCGGTCTGGCGCTGGTAGAAGTTCAACTGGAAGTAGTCGAAACCCGGAATATTCAAGTCAAACGCCGGGCCCAGCAGGTACGACTCGTTATCGCCTTCGCCGAACTCGTAAGTGAAGGCCAGCAAGACATCTTTGATCGGGCCGAATGACAGGTCCTTGTCGAGGATTTTGCCGAACGACAAACGCGGGCTGAACTCGCCGTAGTAGGTATTCGGGCCGACGTTGCCGTCTTCCTTGCCGTTGTAGAAGATGCGGTCGAGGAAGAAGAAGTTGTCGCCGTACGTCCACGCGTCCGCATGCTCGAAGGTGACGGTTTGCTGGATCTGCGGGTTGACGGTAAAGCTCTTGCCCCACAGATACGTCAGGCTGTTGTTTTGCCACTGCAACACATCACCGGCCACGGCTTGACCACCGGCCAGCAGGGATCCCGCCAGCATCAGGCCTTTGAACATAGGTTTCATTCGGTGCTCCCGAGTTAAAGTTTTATGTTTTTTCTAATGTGGCGCTCTGAGGCGGCGCCTTTGGATTTGCTGAAAAACTCGTCTGATTGGTCAGCTTTATGGCTACAGCAAAAGCCGCGCCAAGGCGGTAAGAAACCGTCGATTCAAGCGGGCGCGGAGAATACTGGCTCCCACGTCGGGGCTCAAGTGCGCCGTTACAGCGCGCACAGGGCGACAATGGGGCATGCGTCAGGTGTGAGCGTGCTCAACGGCAGGGCGCTCGGCACCGCCGAGAATGTTGAACAGGATATTCAGCGACAACGCGCTGAGCGTGGCCATGGCGATGCCACTGTGGGTGATCGGGCTCATCCACACCGGCAATTGCGCGAAGAATTCCGGGCGCACCACCGGGATCAGGCCCATGCCGATGCTTACCGCCACCAGCAACTGGTTGCGCCGGTCGGCGATGTCGGCTTCCTGCAGGATCTTGATACCGGTCGCCGCCACCATGCCGAACATGGCAATGGCCGCGCCGCCCAGTACCGCCGGCGGAATCGAGGCAACCAGGTAGGCGGCCTTGGGCAACAGGCTCAGCACAATCAAAAACACTCCGGCCATGATTGTCACCGAGCGGCAGCGCACGCCGGTCATCTGCACCAGGCCGATATTCTGCGCGAACGAGGAGTGGGTGAAGGTGTTGAAGAACCCGGCGAAGAATGACGCGCCGGCATCACACAGCAGGCCGCGACGCAGCATCCTTGGCGTGACCTCCTGGCCGGTGATCTTGCCCAGGGCGAGGAACATGCCGGTGGATTCGACAAAGATGATCACCACCACCAGGCACATCGACAAAATGGGCGCCAGCTCGAACCTGGGCATGCCGAAGTGCAGCGGCGTCACCACCTGCACCCACGGCGCCTGGGCTAGGCCGCTGAGGTCGACCATGCCGATAACGCCGCACAATGCATAACCCAGGCCCATGCCGATCAGCACCGAGATGTTCACCCAGAAGCCGCGCATGAAACGGTTGATCAGCAGGATAGTGGCCAGCACCAGCGCGGCCACCGCCAGGTACACCGGCGAGCCGAACGTAGCGGCCGCGCTGCCGCCACCGGCCCAGTTCACGGCCACCGGAAACAGCGACAAACCGATGGCGGTAATCACCGTACCGGTCACCAGCGGCGGGAAAAAGCGCACCACCTTGGACATGAAGGGGGCGATGAGCATGCCGAAGAACCCGGCGGCGATGGTCGCGCCGAAGATGCCCTGCAACCCGATACCGGGCATGCCGGCCATGGCGACCATGCTGCCGACGGCGGCGAAACTGGCGCCCATCATCACCGGCATGCGAATACCCACCGGGCCGATGCCGACCGATTGCACGACGGTGGCGATGCCGGCGACCAACAGGTCGGCGTTGATCAGGAAGGCGATTTCTTCACGGCTCAGGCCCGCAGCCTGGCCGATGATCAAGGGGACGGCGACAGCGCCGCCGTACATCAGCAAGACGTGTTGCAGGCCTACCAGAATCAGTTGCAAGAGGGGGAGCTGCACCATGGCGGGCGCGGCAGGAGTCTGCGTTTCTAACTGGGACATGCAACACCTCGGATCTTTTTATTGTTGTGTTGTGTGGAGCGCAATATTCAAAACACTGCAGTACCAAATGTGGGAGGGGGCTTGCCCCCGATGGCGGTTGATCAGTTACAGGTGTGCTGCCTGGCACACTGCTATCGGGGCAAGCCCCCTCCCACATTGGATCTCTGTGAATCAGTCAGTTGGTGCGGGCTCCTTGATTGATCCAGGTGCCGATCAGATCCCGCTCCTGCTGGGTCATCTGAGTAATGTTGCCCAACGGCATGATCTGGCTGGCCACGGCCTGCGCTTGAATCCGCGCCGCCTGCTGCTGGATCTGTGCCGGTGTGTCGAACATCACCCCAGCCGGTGCCGTGCTGAACAACGGGCTGGTGGGTTTGGCCGAGTGGCACACCGTGCAGCGTTGTTCGATCACGTGGTGCACCTGGCCGAAGTCGGTGCCGGCCTGGGCCGGTGCCGGTTCAGCGGCCGGTGCGGCGGGCGCAGCCGGTTTCAAGCCACCGCCCAGGGCGGTTTCCGGCAACGGCTGGTACTCGATCGCCGCAGGTGCCTTGGCCACTTCCGGCGCCGGCTTGGGTCCGGTCACATAGGCCAGGCTGATCATCGCCAGCGCGCCCACCGGCAAGGTCCAGGCATACTTCTGGCTGTTATGCCGGGTGTTGAAGTAGTGCCGCACCAACACCGCCGCCACGGCGATCCCGGCCAGGATCAGCCAGTTGTACTGGCTGCCGTAGGTGCTCGGGAAGTGGTTGCTGATCATGATGAACAGCACCGGCAAGGTGAAGTAGTTGTTGTGCCGTGAGCGCAGCAAGCCTTTGGCCGGCAGTGCCGGGTCGGGCGTGCGGTTCTCGGCAATGGCCGCCACCAGTGCGCGCTGGGCGGGCATGATGATGCGGAACACGTTGCCGACCATGATCGTACCGATCACCGCACCCACATGCAGGTAGGCGCCACGGCCGCTGAACACCTTGCTGAAGCCATAGGCCGCCGCGATCAGCAGCACGAACAGGATCAGGCCGAGCAGGGCAGGGCGCTTGCCCAGGGCCGAGTCGCAGAGAAAGGAATAGATGAACCAGCCGGCGAACAGTGAGCCGATGCCCAGCAATACGCCTTCGGTGCCGCTGAGGCTGCTGCCGGGGGCCAGCAGGTACAAGGTCGGGTTCCAGTAGAACACCACGCACAGCAGCGCGACGCCCGACATCCAGGTGGAATAGGCTTCCCATTTGAACCAGTGCAGGTTGTCCGGCATGGTCGGCGGGGCCAGTTTGTACTTTTCCAGGTGGTAGATACCGCCACCGTGGATTGCCCACAAGTCGCCGGCCAGGCCGCTTTTGGGGTTGACGCGATTGAGGTTGTTTTCCAGCCAGACGAAGTAGAACGAAGCGCCGATCCAGGCGACGCCAGTGATCATGTGAACCCAGCGCACGCTCAGGTTCAGCCATTCCAACAGATGTGCTTCCACAGTCTTTACCTCTCGCCTGTCACCCTTGTTGTCGGGTGATCCGGCCTTCTCTTATTGGTGGGGGGCGAGGATCAAACGCTCATCCTCTGGGAAAAAATGCTCATCGCAGTTATTGCCTGTGCCACTGCGATCAACCACCAGGAAGTCATCCCGCTTTTCGATCGTCAGCACCGGATGGTGCCAGACGCCGCGATGGTAATTGATGCCCTGCCTGCCGTTGGTGACGAAGGCCCGGACCAAGCCTGATACAGGTGCATCGCCAAGGGGCGCGACCACGATCAGAAAGGGGTTGCCGAGCAGCGGAATGAAGGCCTGGCTGCCCAGCGGGTGTCGTTCCAGCATGCACACGGTCAGCGGCATGTCCTGCGCGTCGGCGCGGAAGATGCTGATGATGGCGTGGTCTTCGGGCTGTGCCGTTTCGACCGTGGCCAGTTTGTGAAAGCGCATGGTCGACCCATTGTTGATCATGAAGTGATCGCTGCCATCGGTTTCGATAACGTCTCCGAAGGGGGCGAAGGCTTCTTTGGTCAGGGGTTCGATCATCAGTGTGCGCATGGCTGTCTTCTTATCCGGATGCTGTGTTGTCGGGTTTATTGCTATCGGGGGCAAGCCCCTCCCACAGTTGATGTGTGAATACATTCAAGTGTGGGAGCTGGCTTGCCTGCGATGGGGTCACCGCTTATCTGGCTACTTTGCCCAATACTCGCAGGCGGCTCACACCGCCATCCGGGAACACGTTCAGGCGGATATGGGTAATCGGCCCCAGCGCCTTGATCTGCTCGGCAAACGTGTGTTCAGCGTGCATTTCCAGCTTCTGCGCCGGCAGCAGTTCGCGCCAGAACAGCGATTGGGTCTCGATCTGGCTGTCGGTGCCGCCTTTGACGAAAGCGCCCTGGATCGAGCAAGTGTCCGGGTAGTTGCCCTTGAAGTGCAGGGTGTCGACGATGATCTGTTCGATCTCGCCCGGATGGCCCAGCGCGACGATCACCCAGTCATTGCCTGGCGTACGCCGACGCGCGGTTTCCCAGCCGTCGCCCATGTTGATGCCGCGGCCCGGGTTGAGGATGTTGCTCATGCGGCCGAAGTGTTCATCGGAGCAGGCCAGGGCACGACCACCATTGAGCGCGGCGGCCAGGTCGACCTGTTCGTTGTCGCCCACCGCGGACCAGTCACGGAACGGCACGCCGTACACACGCAGACGCGCCACGCCGCCATCCGGGTAGATGTTGAAGCGCAGGTGGCTGAAGGCCTGGTCGTTATTGATCTCGTGGTAGTGATGGCTGTTGCCTTGCAGCTCGACGGCCGACAGCACGTCCACCCACTGGGTATTGGCGTCAGGCTCGCCCGAGGCCAGGAAGCAGGCTTCCAGGGAAGCCGACGGCGGATAGTTGCCGGTGAAGAATGAAGTGTCGATGTCCACGCCTTTGATCGAACCCGGCACGCCCAGGCGGATCACCGCGCTGTCGTAGCCTTCGAAGCGCTTGCGGCGCGACTCCCAGCCGTCCATCCACTTGCCGTTGTCATCGAAAACGCCCTCCTTCCACACAGCCGGGGTCGGCTGGAACAGGCGGTTGGCGTCGGCGAACCAGTCATCGGTCACCGAGATGATTTTGGTGCCCAGGCGGGCGTCGGCGAGGTTGACGAACTTCTCGAAAGGTACGGGTTGCGCTTTCATTCTTCTTGTCTGCCTTGGATAGAGTGGCTGGGGATGGTCGTTTAGAGGGTCAATAAACGGAACAACGCGATCTTGTTGATCTCGTCCAGTGCGCACTTGAACTCAGCGTCTGCAGAGTTGTGAATGCGCGTTTCGAACGCGGCGAGGATCTGGTGCCGGTTGCTGCCTTTTACCGCCATGATGAAGGGAAACTTGAACTTGGCCTTGTAGGCCTCGTTCAGCTCGGTGAAGCGCGAGAACTCTTCGGCCGTGCATTGGTGAATCCCCGCGCCAGCCTGTTCATCGGTGCTGGCTTGGGTCAGTTGGCCCTGGACGGCCGCACGGCCGGCCAGGTCCGGGTGAGCGTTGATCAGCGCCAACTGGCGGGTGTGATCAGCGCTCAACAGGATATCGCTCATGCGCTGGTGCAGGGTTTCGATCTGGTCGATCGACGCGTCCTGGCCCAGGTCGTAAGCCTGTTCGGCTACCCATGGCGAGTGTTCGTAGATATCGGCGAAGGCGGCGACAAACGCATCGCGGCTCAAGGTCGAGGGTTTGACGGTGTTGAACGCAGTCATTTCGCCGCTCCCGTGCAGGGGTGGGTTTCGTGCCAGTGACGGGCGATGTCGACGCGGCGAGTGAACCACACCTGTTCATGGCTCTTGGCGTACTCGATAAAGCGCTTGAGCGAAGCCAGGCGCGCCGGGCGACCGATCAGGCGGCAATGCAGGCCGATGGACAACATCTTCGGCGCCTCGGCGCCTTCGGCGTACAGCACGTCGAAGGCATCCTTGAGGTATTCGAAAAAGTCATCGCCCTTGTTGAAACCCTGCACCTGGGTGAAGCGCATATCGTTGGTGTCCAGGGTATAAGGGATGACCAGGTGCGGCTTGCCCGTGGGGGTGTTGGGTTCCCAGTAGGGCAGGTCGTCGTCGTAGGTGTCGCAGTCGTACAGGAAGCCGCCTTCCTCCATCACCAGGCGCCGGGTGTTGGGGCCGGTGCGCCCGGTGTACCAGCCCAGCGGGCGCTCGCCGGTCAGTTCGGTGAGGATGCGGATCGCTTCGAGCATGTGCTCGCGCTCCTGGGCCTCGTCCATGTACTGGTAGTCGATCCAGCGGTAGCCGTGGCTGCAGATCTCGTGGCCGGCGGCAACCATGGCGCGGATCACATCCGGATGGCGCTGGGCGGCCATGGCCACGGCGAAGATGGTCAGCGGAATATCGAATTCCTTGAACAGCTTGAGGATGCGCCACACCCCGGCACGGCTGCCGTATTCGTACAGCGACTCCATGCTCATGTTGCGCGCGCCTTGCAGCGGCTGGGCCGAGACCATTTCCGAGAGAAACGCTTCGGACTCTTTGTCGCCGTGCAGGATATTGCGCTCGCCGCCTTCTTCGTAATTGAGTACGAACGACAGCGCGATGCGTGCCTTGCCCGGCCAATGGGGGTGAGGAGGGTTACTGCCGTAACCGATCAGGTCGCGTGGGTAGTCAGCGCTCACTGCAGTCTTCCTTCTTGTGCGTGGTAGCAGATGTGTGTGGCGGCCGGGCAGTGGAAAGACTGGGTGGCGTCACAGCGATGAGTGATTGTATACAACTTATCGCAAACTTTGTAAGCCTGCATTTCTGCATTTTTTCTGACGGGTCTCCATGTCCGTCCTTGCAAGAAACTTGCCTGAGTGGTCAGCTAAAGGCGAAAAACTCCACTGCAGGAGCGAGCTTGCTCGCGAAAAACCTGAGGGCGCCATTTTCATCTCGAAAGCCCGCGTTATCGTTGAAGTTTTTCGCGAGCCAGCTCGCTCCTACAGTAGATGAGAATCTCGTCGAATTTATTGTGTACAATTTCAATGAAAAGTGTCTTAATCAGCCATCGCCGGCTTTTTCGCTGCCCTGAAAGAGTGCGGGTTGTCTTTCTACTGACTTCGGGAGGCGCATGACGCCATGGGACGTTTGACCACACACGTTTTGGACGCCGCGCACGGCTGCCCCGGCAGCGCGATCAAGATCGAGCTTTACCGCGTCGAAGGCGCGCAGCTTGAACTCGTCGCCACCGCGTTGACCAACGGCGACGGCCGCTGCGATGCGCCCCTGTTGCAAGGCGACGACTACCGCAGCGGTATCTACCAGTTGCAATTCAATGCCGGTGATTATTACCGCGCCCGCGGTGTGCAGCTGCCCGAACCGGCGTTTCTGGATGTGGTGGTATTACGCTTCGGCATCAGCGCCGAGCAAGAGCATTACCATGTACCCCTGTTGATTTCGCCTTACAGCTACTCCACTTATCGCGGTAGCTGAGCCGTCACCTCGCTTCACCCCCCAATGCTCTTCGTTGGTTTCGCCCGCGCACACTGCGGGCTTTTTTTCGACCGTCAACTATGTAACCCCAGCGGTTCGCTCCAACTGCCTAGTCTTTTTTTTTCAGAAAAATGGACGTAGACATGGGATCCGAACCCTTGGTGGCGGCTGACGCTCAGCCACACAGCACCCTTCTGCTCGAACACCTCGACGCTAGCGTCAAATCCAGCCGCCAGCTCAACGAGCTTTATCTGGCTCATGCACGGTGTGCACACCAGACGCATTTGCTGCAACAAATGCAGGTGCGCGCGCCACGTATCAGTCGCCTGATCCGCCAGACCTTGCGCGACACCTTTGAGATGGACCCCGACTCCTTGTTGCTCAATGTGCCCTTGACCCCTGACGAGACGCACTGGCGTCGCAGCCTGACCGACACGGTAATGCGCTTGCTGGCCGAGCGCGCGTGTGTCCGCGAGGGCAAGCTGAGTGAGCAGGCGTGTCAGTCCGGGCAACTGGCCGACGCGGCCTTGAGTCGGGTGCTGAAGGTGGACCTGTTGGCACGCATCGAGTCTGCGGCGCCGGCGTTCTGGCAAGTGCTGGCGGAAGATCGATTGGCGACGCGCGAGGCGTACTGGTGTGAGTCGTACCACGGGTTGATCGGCGATCAAGCGCTGCTGGCTCATGGCCTCAACCAGTTATCCGAGGATGGATTAGCGATGGTCATGACGATGGTCGAGGCGCCTGCCGCCGAGCACCGCGCGCGTGCGGGCGGCCTGCGCGCCGACCTGCGGGTGGCGCAGGTGGTGTGCCCGGGCAAGTCGGGCGCCACCATTCCCTTCTGTGGCGCGCTGCATCTGTACTACGAAGCGGATCCTGATCACCCCCGACAGGTGCTGTTCCTGCCGGGCCTGGAGCCGTTGTTTCATGAGTTCGAAACGCACCAGGCCTGGCAGAGCGGTTTCCCTGAGCGGGTGGCGGCGCAGACACATGCATTATGGCCGTTGCTGGCAGTGCGCAGGCGCCATGAGTTACCCGATTTCACCGCATCCACAGCGTTGCCCATGGCGCAAGGGCAGTTGGGCCCGCTGATCGAAAGCCATGCGCTGGAGCATAGCGCCAGGGCGCTCTTGCACGTGCAGTGGGACAACGAGATGGCAACCTTGCTGGATATCAACAGTGCTTATCTGTTTCCTGGCGATGCGATCAAGGGCGCCTACATGCAACCGCTCGAGCGTCTACTGCAGGTGGAACAGGGGCGCAGGCTGTTGAGCATGCCGGCGGGTTTGAACTCGGCGCTGGCGCAATTGCTGAGCCGCGACCAGCACGAGCGTTCTTTGCAAATCAGCTTTGCCAGCCTGTCCCACAGTCTGCCATTGCGGATTCGGGAGCAGAAACAGCAGCAGTATGAACGGGCACTGACACGTTTGCTCGATGACGATAAGCCGAGCGAGGAAACAGCGGACTATAAAGCGGTCGCTGCCTTGCACAAGCAATGGCTGGAGCAACGTCAGCATTGCTCGAGCTTGCTCGATGGCCATGAGCATCGCTTGGATGACGAGTCGTTTTGGGTGGGCCCTGCCAGCGGCGTGCCGAGCCGGCAGGAGCGTCTGCTGGCGGCGCGCGGTGCGGCCTTGATCCACGAGGCGCAGTTGATGCACCGGCTTGGGTTCATTGACGAACACTGGCTGGTGCGGGTCAGGGCGGTGGTCGAGACACCGTTGCAAGCGCGCGGCCTCGGTGTGGGTAGAGTGATGTCTGTGACCCTGGGCGGGGGAGCGCAGCCAGCCTTCCGATTGCTGGGCGTGTGCGTGGTGGCGGGTGCTTCGGGCCATGCCAATCGTGCGGTGTTGTTGTACATGCCGGGGCTGGAGGGTGGGTTGCAACGCTTCAAATCCCTGGCGGTGCTGACGCAGCGCTTGCAGGCCAGTTTCATGGCGCGCGAACCGAACCCGCTGTGGCTGTGCATCGGGCGTGCCGAGCGCAATGCTGCGCGCAGGTGGGTGCGCAACCTGCCAGCGAGCGAGGCGGTCACCCTGTGCTTCGCGGATATCGATGGCGATGTGCTGTTGGCCGGTTTAAGGGAGCAAGTCAAGGGCTTCGCTGACGCACGCCAGAAAATCGTGGCGGGCGAGCGGGTGTTTACCGAGGTCGGCGACGCCACGTTGGCAAAGACGCTCTTGGCGGCCGAGGTTGCCCAAAGCCTGCAGATACCGGCTCACGATGCCAGGGAGGTAGCCCTGAACAACCTGCAAATGGTCATGGCCGGGGCCGCGCTGGCAACCAGAATGCCGGCCTGGTACAGCCAGGCGCCGGTGTCGAGCAGCAGGCGGCACGCGCGGTTGGTCAATCGCCAGCAACGCAGTGCGCTGAACCTGCAGCGCGAGCTGGTGGGTGCCCTGGGGAGCGTGGAGCAATTCGCCCGTCCATTGCTGATCCAGCAGTTGACCCTGGATGGGCTCTATCCTGCATTGGATATCGATCAGCCGTTGTTCGACATTCCCGATGATGTGAGCAGCGTATGGGTCGGCCATCCGGAGCGTCGTCCCGGTGAGGCGGGGCCCAAAGCCGTGGTCAGCAAAGAGCGCACGACCTACAGCTTTTTGCAGCTCGCGCTGACTAACCTCGACCCCGAAGCGCCCTGGACCGCCTGGCGCCTGAAAAGCATGCGGTATCTGGTCCCGGCCTGGAAGGAGCGTTTGGGCGTGGACTATTTGATCAAGACCATTGCCAGCCTGGATATTGGTGGTCAGTACGATCAAAAAATCCTCAGCGTTTGCTACGGCGAGGACGATATCGCGGATGCCGCGACGCACGCGCCGCTTCGCCATGAATTGCTGCGCCGGCCGGTACGACGCCAGACGAAAATAGACCTGATCGATGCCCAACAGCGCACGCTGAGCGAGCAAGGGCAACAGCTGTTCAAGCGCGCAACAGCGATACAGACGGGCGCACCCTCACCACTGCGCCTGTATTTTCTCAGGATCGAGGCGTTGACGGTGCCCTGGGCACGTCATATTGCCGGGATGGTGGTGATCCAGGATCCCCAGGTGCAGCGCTGTCTTTTTTACTGGCCCGCTGCAACGAGTTTCCCGGCGCTCTCGGAGCACGACAGCCTCGATGCTCTGCGTGAGGTGCTGATGAAGCATTGGCAGGCGCAGGAAAACATGGCCGAGCTTGCGAAATACGTTGCCCCCGGCTCGGAGACGCAAGCGCTCGCCGGTTATCCGGGCGTAATCACACCCGTGACAACCCCCGCAACGCTCTGGCGCAGTATGTTGGAGCAACTGCGAATGTTTGTCCTGGGGGTTACCGAGCCCAAGGAGTTATTCATTGCCCGGCATCTGTATCGCTGGTTTAAAAGCAAGCGAGTGTTTCCGGCCACCTCACTCAGTGAGATCGAGCTGGAGATCCGTGAACAGCAGGAGGTGATGCCTGCGCGATGGTTGGGTATCACCGAAACCGACGCACGCGACATGCTCGCAGCGCTGGCCCATGCCCAGGTGCTGAAGGTGCAGCGCCAGGGGCGCGCCGAATCCAATTCCCAGGCTTCGCTGGAGGTTTATCGTCTCTGGCGACTGGGTGAGCAAAAGGCTCGAACGATCAAGGGGCTGCTGTCCATGATCCCCTTCGTGTCCATAGGCGTGCTGCTGCATGAAGTCCTGTTGGCCGCGCGACGCCTTTATCACGGCGCAGGCGACGGCGTTGACCTGGCGATTGCGATTCATCAGCTTGTGCTGGATGTGGCCCTGACATTCGCACCGTTCAAGATCGGCCCCGCCGCTAAACCGCTGAAGCCGGTCACCGTAAGGCCGATTAGATTGGCCCTCACTCAGTTGCATCGACGCCAGCATATTTATAGCCCGCTGTCGTTGCGGCCACCTTCCTCCCCCATGACCTTCAAGGGCCTGGAACCCTACAAACTCTCGGGGCTGGCCAGTGATGCGATTGAATTGAAAGGACCGGTCAGCAGAGGCTCGCGCGTTAAAAACGGCGAACAATTCGTCATCGATGCCGAGGGGGAACGTTATGGCGTGTATCAGCGCGATGGCGAACGGCAACTGCGCTTCAAGAACACGCGAACACCCGGGGACAACGAACTGATTCTGAACATCGAGGAGCCGCGCCAGTGGCTGTTGGGGGCCGACGCACCCGAGCCGCAACCGGGGCCCAGCTCGATAGCCACGCCATTATGGCAGCACACACTGCCCCCCTCGAAGGTTCCGGTCAGCTGGGCGCCGCCGCCCGTTGCGTCGACGGAGCAATTGGGTAGGCGCCCGCATAATCTGACAAGCGCCTGGCGAGACTGGGGGCAACCGCAGGGTTCGCGCAAGGCCGTGGAAATTGCGCCGTACCGCAAAGTGTTTACGATCGAGGAGGTCAGCCAGCCGAGCCTCAAGGTGGGCGAGCGGTATTATGAAATCCTGCCCAGTGGGTCCCAGGTCCATGCCGACGTGGTTTTTCTCAAGCCGCCAGGATCGCTGATCGACAGTATTGACAGCATCAGTATGCGGCTTGGGGACGCTACCGCGCCGCAACCCGTGCTGTTCACCTATGGCGAGGACCTGCGCTGGACCGCCAGGCAGTCGCTGTTCAACCGGCCGTTGGCTGCCTCGATCAGCGCGCGGTTTCCGGACCTGACGCCGGCCAGCGCCAGGTATGCGGCGCGCAGGCTGGTTGAATTGGCTGATCCTGGTCAACCCGCACTGACGAGCACCCGGTTGTTAAGCATCCGCGCAGCCCTGGACGAGTGGACGCCCCAAGTACCGGGGCAAATGGCTCGAACCGATGACTTGATGAGCATGTTGCAGCCTATGCGGCCGCGCATGCAGTTCAGTCTGTATGTGGGGGTAGACGGGCAGGTTGGCAGTTTTGAGCGCATGGATTTCACCCTGCCGTCGACGTTTGACCGTTCCCTGTTCGTCAAAGCCAAAGGCCAGAAGGAGGTAACCCACAGACGGGTGACCGCCAGCCTCGACGAGGTGACCCGGATACTGCAGCAACAAGGGTTTGTTGTAGAACGTTTGAAACTTGTCTATGCGCCTCGTTATCCCCATCTTTTAGCGACACATCCAGCCTCCAACAAGCTCTATTACATCGTGCCCAAATGGCTGGACGGAAAAAGCATGGCGATGAAAGTGGGCGCCAGGCGACTGCTTTCCGATGACTGGTTCCTGAATAAAAGCCGGGTGTACCCGGCGCTCTATCGACAGTTCAGCGAGGCCTTGAACGAGGGGAGGTTGGTCAAGCTGATCGCGGGCGTGCAAAACGTTAAAACGCCCACGATCTACTTCATCAGGCCAGCGGAGCTTTGATCAATGATGCAATCCCGGCACCGCCGAACAGCGCGGCGCTGATGCGGTTGAACCAGCTCTGTCCCGAACCGCTGCGCAAATACCGTGCGGCGCCATGGGCGCCCGCGCCATAGGCCAGTTTGCACAGCAGGTCGAGCACCGTCCACGTGGCAATCATGGTCAGCAATTGCGGCAGGAACGGTTGCTGGCTGCTGAGAAATTGCGGCAGGAAGGCGGCGAAAAACAGGATGTCCTTGGGGTTGCTCGCACCCAGTACAAAGGCACGCCCAAACAAGGCGCGAAGGCGCGGCACGGCAGGCGTCTGCGGCACGTGTGCACCCTGGGCCGGCAGGCGCGATTGCTGCCAGCTCTGCCAGGCGAGGTAGAACAGGTACAGCGCACCTACGATCTTCAATGCGCTGAACACTTGCTCGGACGCCAGCAGCAGTGCGCCCAGGCCCAGGGCCGAAGCGCTCAGCAGGCAGATCGAGGCGAACACCCCGCCCAGGAATGCCGGGTACGAGCGGCGCAGGCCGTAGTTGAGGCTGTTGCTGATCATCAGCAGGGACAGCGGGCCCGGGATCAGGATCACCACCAGCGCGGCGCCGCTGAACAGCAGCCAGGTTTCGATCGTCATGTTGTGAGCTCCAGTTGTCGGCGGCAAGTGGCAAGCCGCAAGCCGCAAGCTTCAAGCTTCAAGCTTCAAGCTGCAAGTTATAGCTTGTAGCTTGTAGCTTGTAGCTTGTAGCTTGCAGCTTGCCGCTGAAAACTTGCCGCTGCTTTTACAAAAACACAAACTTGGCAATAAAGATCGCGCACAGCACCCACAGGCTCACGGAAATCTCGCGGTACTTGCCGGTGCCGGCCTTGAGCGCCACGTAGGTGATGAAGCCCAGGGCAATACCGTCCGCGACCGAAAACGTCAGCGGCATCATGATCGCGGTGACGATCGCCGGAATGCTGTCGGTGGCTTCATCCCAGTTGATATGCGCCATGCTCGCCATCATCAACATTGCCACGTAGATCAACGCCCCGGCGGTGGCGTAGGCGGGAATCATGCCGGCCAGCGGCGCGAAGAACATCGCCGCCACAAACAGCACGCCTACCGTTACAGCGGTCAGCCCGGTACGGCCACCGGCTGCAACGCCGGCGGCACTTTCCACGTAGCTGGTCACTGGCGGCACGCCGACCATGGCACCGAATACACTGGAAGCACTGTCGGCCTTCAGCGCGCGGGACAGGTTGTCGATCTTGCCGTCGGCGTTCACCAGGCCTGCACGTTGCGCAACGCCCATCAGTGTACCCGCCGTGTCGAACATGTGTACAAAAAGAAAAGCGAATACCACGCTGATCATGCTCACATTGAACACACCCATCACGTCCATCGCCATCCAGGTCGGCGCCAGGCTCGGTGGGGTGGAGAGAATGCCGTTGTACTGCACCAGGCCCAGGCCCCAGCCGGCCAGCGTCACGGCGATGATGCTGATGAGGATCGCGCCGAACACGCGGTGATAGCTGAGAATGGCGATCAGCAGGAAACACACCGCCGCCAGCAACGGCGCGGGTTCGTGCAGGGAGCCAAGCTTGATCAGGGTCGCCGGGCTGTCGACGATGATCCCGGCGGTTTTCAGACCAATCACGCCGAGGAACAGGCCTACCCCGGCGCCCATGGCGTGGCGCAGGCTCACGGGAATACTGTTGAGCAGCCATTCGCGGATGCGCGACAGGGTCAGGATCATGAACAGCACGCCGGAGATAAATACCGCGCCGAGGGCGGTCTCCCAGTTGTAGCCCATGGTGCCCACCACGGTGTAGGTGAAAAACGCGTTCAGGCCCATGCCCGGCGCCAGGCCCACCGGCCAGTTGGCGTACAGGCCCATCAACAGGCAGCCCAGCGCGGCGGCGATGCAGGTGGCGACGAACGCCGCACCGTGGTCGATGCCCGCATCGGCCATGATGTTGGGGTTGACGAAGATGATGTAGGCCATGGTGATGAAGGTGGTAAGGCCGGCGATCAGCTCGGTCTTCACTGTGGTGCCATGCAAGCGCAGTTTGAACAGGCGTTCGAGCCAGCCGTGCTGCGGCGGGCTGAGATCCAGGGTTGGGGCTTCGGTTTTGCGGCTATCCACAGCGAGTACTCCTCAATCGTTTTATTGTTATTTCCAGCGCCGATCACATGAGTGGGCGACAGCGCTTTGAGGTGCTGGCGGGTTTTGTTGACTGATAGGTCAGGAACTCGCACGAAGCGAATTATGCTTTTGTATACAAATAAAGCAAATAATGTTTTCGATTATTGACGCGGAAAGGGATGAAAGGCCATCTTCACAGCGGGCGAGCGGATTTATTCTGTGCGATGTCTTGAAACAAACCGTCGATACCCGCACTTTGTGGGCGCAAGCGTTCGTTCAGGGCGCGTCAAGCGGCATAAGGGGAGCCCATGTACAAGGTTTATGGCGATTACAAATCGGGCAACTGCTACAAGATCAAATTGATGCTCAACCTGTTGGGTATTGCGTATCAATGGATCGATATCGATATTCTCAAGGGCGACACCCAGACCCCTGAGTTTCTGGCCAAGAACCCCAACGGCAAGATCCCGGTGCTGGAGCTGGAAGACGGCACCTGCCTGTGGGAGTCCAACGCGATTCTCAACTTCCTCGCCGATGGCAGCGACTTCTTGCCGAGCGAACCGCGTTTGCGCACACAAGTGTTGCAGTGGCAGTTCTTCGAGCAATACAGCCACGAGCCGTATATTGCCGTGGCGCGGTTCATTCAGTTCTACCTGAACATGCCGCCGGATCGTCTTGAGGAATACAAGACGACCCACAAGGGCGGCTACAAGGCGTTGCGAGTGATGGAGCGCCAGCTGCAAGCCACGCCGTATCTGGTGGGCGAGCACTATTCGATTGCCGATATCGCGTTGTATGCCTATACCCATGTGGCCCATGAAGGCGGGTTTGACCTGGCGCAGTATCCGGCGGTGCAGGCGTGGTTGAAGCGGGTGGCCAGCCATCCTCGGCATGTCCCGATGCTGGACTGATCATGCAATTAAAAGGCGCGGGCAAGCCCTGATGTAGGAGCGAGCTTGCTCGCGAAAAACTCACAGGCACCGCGTTCATTCAGGAAGCACGCGTTATCGTTGACGTTTTTCGCGAGCAAGCTCGCTCCTACAGAGGGTGGTGTTCGCCAAGCCCTCTCCGACCTTTAGCTCAATGGTGAGTCAGCTAATTTTTTATTCAGCAGGTCAAAGCAGCGCTGCGCTGCCGGGCTCAATGCCATCCCACTGCGACTGATCAACCCGATCTCCCGGTTCACGCCGGGATGATCGATGTTGATCCGCTTCAACCCCTCCAGGCTGTCCGCCGCCGATTCCGGCAGCACACTGATGCCCAACCCTTGGCGCACCAATGCCAATACTGTCGACATATAGTTGGCTTCCATGCCCGCGTTCAGTGTGAGCCGTGTCTGGTCAAACAGCGCGTCCACTTGCTCGCGCACGCTGCTGTCGCGTCCGGTGAGGATGATCGGTTGGTCCGCCAGTTGCTCCAGGGTCAGTGATCGATAGCGCGTCAGCCCATGGTTCAGCGGCACAAACGCGCACAACCGATCGTTCAACACCGGCACGAAGTCCAGGCCATGACTCAGGCGCGCGCGCACGCCGATGCCGAAATCCACGTCGCCGGAACGCACCTGGGCATGTATGCGATGGGCCACGAGGTCATGCAGGCGCACTTCAATCCCGGCGAAGCGCTCGCGAAACAGGCGCAACACCGGCGGCAGGCTGCCGGCGCACACCGAGGGCAGGGCGGCGATGGTGACCACACCCCGGCGCAGGGCGGCCAGGTCGCGCGAGCCGGTGACGATGTTGTCCAGGTCCAGCAGCAATTTTTCCATGGGACCACGCGCCGCCTGGCCGGCGGCGGTGATGCTCACATGGCGCGGGCTGCGGTCGAGCAGCGCGACGCCGAGCCAGTCTTCCAGCTGCTGGACTTGCACGGTGAGGGCTGAGGGAGACAGGTGCAGCTCGTTGGCGGCCTTGGTGAAACTGCCGGTGCGCGCAACGGCGAGGAAGGCCTGGATATGCTGAATGCTGTTTTTCATAAGGGCCGCTTCGTTTTGTTTTTCCGAACATACCATGCCGAATATTCCAATTTACAAAGACTGACCCGCTTCCAATACTCCAGGGAAAACAATAACCGGCCACCAAGGCCGCTCTGGAGTACCCCATGCTCGCAACCCTGGGTGTCATAACCATCCTCTGCCTGCTTGCCGCCGTCATGAGCAAGCGCCTCTCGCCCCTGGTGGCCCTGATTGCCTTGCCGATCATCGCCGCGCTGATCGGTGGGTTCGGCCTGCAAACCAGTGGGTTCATCATCACTGGCATCAAAAACGTCGCCCCGGTAGTGGGCATGTTTGTGTTTGCGATCCTGTTCTTCGGGATCATGACCGACGCCGGCATGCTCGACCCGATCATCGATCGCATCCTGCGCACGGTCGGCACGCGTCCTACACGGATTGTCGTCGGCACCGCGACCCTGGCGCTGCTGGTGCACCTGGACGGTTCCGGCGCGGTAACCTTTCTGGTAACGGTGCCGGCGATGTTGCCGTTGTACACCCGGCTGGGCATCGACAAGCGCATCCTGGCCTGCGTCTGTGCGATGGCCGCCGGGGTCAACTTCCTGCCGTGGACCGGGCCGGTGCTGCGCTCGTCCGCGGCCTTGCATGTGCCGGTGGCCGACCTGTTCCAGCCACTGATCCCGGTGCAGATTGTCGGGCTGATCTTCGTGTTCGCCTGCGCCTGGTGGCTGGGCCATCGGGAAGAAAAACGCCTGGGCCTGGGCGTCGGTTCCCGCGTGGACGCGTTGCCGCAACGGGTGCTCAGTGACGACGATATCAAGCTGCGCCGTCCACGGCTGTTCTGGGTCAACCTGGTGCTCACCGTGCTGGTGATGGTGGTGATGATCGCCGGCTGGGTCGACCCGGTGGTGATGTTCATGCTCGGCACCGTCGTCGCGCTGTGCATCAACTACCCCAATGTCGAGGCCCAGCGCGCGCGTATCGACGCCCATGCGAAAACGGCCCTGACCATGGCCAGTATCCTGCTCGCCGCTGGGGTGTTTACCGGGATCATGCAAGGCACCGGCATGCTCAAGGCGATTGCCGAAGTGGCGGTGGCGCAGATTCCGGCCGGCCACGGCAAGCTGATTCCGGCTGTGGTGGGCTTTATTTCCATGCCATTGAGCATGTTGTTCGATCCCGATTCCTACTATTTCGGCGTGATGCCGGTAATCGCCGAAGTCGGCAAGGCGCTGGGCGTCGACCCGCTGCAAGTGGCACAGGCCTCGTTGCTGGGCGTGCACACCACCGGCTTCCCGGTCAGCCCGCTGACCCCCGCGACCTTCCTGCTGGTGGGCCTGTGCAAGATCGAACTGGCCGATCACCAGCGCTTCAGCATTCCTTTTCTGTTTGCCGCGTCGGTGCTGATGACCCTGACCGCGCTGCTTTTGGGCGTTATCTAAGAGGAGTTATCTGAGATGAAAACCTTGCGCATCGGCGCCGGCGCCGGCTACTCCGGTGACCGTATCGAACCCGCCGTGGAACTGGCCGAACAGGGCGACCTGGATTACCTGGTGTTCGAATGCCTGGCCGAACGCACGATTGCCCTGGCGCAACAGGCGCGTATCAGCGATCCGGCAGGCGGCTACGACCCCTTGTTGAGTGAGCGCATGCACCGGGTGCTGCCCTTTGTCGGGCGTCACCCAGGTCGTCGGCGTCTGCGCGTGATCACCAATATGGGCGCGGCCAACCCGGTGTCGGCCGCCGCCGAAGTGCGGCGTATCGCCAATGAGTTGGGCGTGAACCTCAAGGTGGTGGCCGTGGTGGGCGACGACGTGTTGCAGGCGTTGCGGCCCGAGCAGTTGCTGGACAACGGCCAGACCCTGGGCGCACTGGGTGAACGGCTGGTTTCGGCGAATGCCTACCTGGGCGTGGAGGGCATCCTTGAGGCCTTGCGCGCTGACGCCGATGTAGTGATTACGGGGCGTGTGGCCGACCCGTCACTGTTTCTCGCGCCGCAGATGTTTGAATTCGGCTGGGCCGCCGATGATTGGCTGCGCCTGGGCCGGGGCACTCTGGTCGGGCATTTGCTCGAGTGTGCGGGGCAGGTCAGCGGTGGTTATTTCGCCGACCCAGGCTGCAAGGACGTGGATGACCTGGCACGCCTGGGCTTTCCGTTGGCCGAGGTCGACGCCGACGGCAATGCCTTGATTACCAAAGTGGCGGGCTCCGGGGGGCAGGTCAGCCGCGCCACCTGCAGCGAACAATTGATCTACGAAGTGCACGACCCGGCGGCCTATTTGACCCCGGATGTCACGGCCGATTTTTCACGGGTGGGCTTTGTCGAGGAGGGCATTGACCGGGTGCGTGCCCAGGGGGCCGACGGTCGTGCCCGGCCTGAGCAGCTGAAGGTCAGCGTCGGTTATCTGGATGGCTGGATTGGCGAAGGACAGATGTCCTACGGCGGTCCAGGCGCTGTCGCGCGGGCGCAATTGGCGCGGAAGGTGGTGCTCAAGCGTCTGGACCTGACCGGCGTGAAGATGCAGGACGTGCGCGCCGAGTTGATCGGCATGGACTCATTGCATGGTCCGCGCAGCACTGTCGAGCCCTGGGAGGTGCGCCTGCGCGTCGCTGCTCGTTGTGCGGATCGCGGCGACGCCGTGCGCGTCGGCAATGAAGTGGAAACCCTCTACACCAACGGCCCGGCCGGCGGTGGTGGAGCGAGCAAGAGCGTGCGCCAGGTGGTGGCGGTGGCGTCGTTGCTGCTGCCCCGAGGCGACGTCAAACCGAGGATTGAAGGATGAAACTGCACACGCTGGCCCATTCCCGCACCGGGGACAAGGGCGACACGTCGAACATCTCGATCATTGCCTATCGCGCCGAAGACTATCCGTGGCTGTGCCAGCAGCTTACGGTGGCGCGTGTTACCGAGTTCTTCGCCGATTTGCTGGAACCAGGCGCTGCGCCGGTCCGGCGTTACGAGTTGCCCAATGTACAGGCGCTGAATTTTGTGTTGCCGGGCATCCTGCGCGGCGGCGTGACCCGCTCAACGGCGCTGGATGCCCATGGCAAATGTCTTGGGTCGGCGTTGCTGGACCTGGAGTTGCCAACACCGAACTGAATGTGGGAGGGGGCAAGCCCCCTCCCACAATGGATCTTCGCGGGTCTGTCAGATCGCGGCGAAGCGCTTGTCCAGGTAATCAATGATCACCTTGGAGTCATACATCCAGGTGGTCTGGCCGTTTTCTTCGATGCGCAGGCACGGCACCTTGATCTTGCCGCCTTGCTCCAGCAGGGTCTGGCGATCCTGCGCGTTGTTTTTCGCATCCTTGAGCGCGACCGGCACATTCAGGCGATGCAGGGTGCGCCGGGTCTTCACACAGAACGGGCAGGCATGGAACTGATACAAGGTCAGGTCTTTGGCCGCTGCGTTCACCTGCGCCTGTTGTTCAGCGGGGCGCTGCTTTTTGCGCGGGCGGGTCAGGAAGTCGCCGGCGATGATGATCTGGCCGAGGCCGACTCGAAGTGCTTTGACGAACATGGCTGAAAGCCTCTTGCCCATGGAGAAGGGGTCGCAGCTTACCTGAATTTTGCGGGCGAAAAAAAACCGGCGATGAACGCCGGTTTTTCCTACACAGCCACTTACTTGATCAGGCTGAGAAATTCGCTGCGGGTGGCCGCGTTGTCGCGGAACTCACCGAGCATCACCGACGTGATCATCGACGAATTCTGTTTTTCCACACCGCGCATCATCATGCACATGTGTTTGGCCTCGATTACCACCGCCACGCCGAGGGCGCCGGTCACTTCCAGCACCGCATCAGCGATCTGGCGGCTGAGGTTTTCCTGGATCTGCAGGCGACGCGCATACATGTCGACAATCCGCGCGACCTTCGACAGGCCCAGCACTTTGCCGCTCGGGATGTACGCCACGTGAGCCTTGCCGATAAACGGCAGCAGGTGGTGCTCGCACAGCGAGTACAACTCGATGTCCTTGACCAGCACCATTTCGCTGTTGTCGGAGCTGAACAAGGCGCCATTGGTGACTTCTTCGAGCGTCTGTTCATAACCGCGGCAGAGGTACTGCATTGCCTTGGCGGCACGCTTTGGCGTGTCGAGCAGACCCTCGCGGGAGACGTCCTCGCCGAGTTGGCCGAGAATCGCGGTGTAGTTTTGTTCCAATGTCACAGGACTGTTTCCGTATGGGTTTCAGAGCGGTACGGTGTATGCCTGTACCAATATGAAGCGTTGTTACCGCGCCGATATCGCAGTGTGCGCTGGTGATTGGCGCACATAGTAGCGTAGGTATGGCGACAGGTGTATTCCCGGACGAAGCCGATGTTAAAGTCGGCCTCCAGTGAGGAGTATGTGATGACGCCACGGGAACGAAGTATTGCTGAGCGTGCCGTTGGCTTCGCCAAGGCGAATCGGACACGAATTGCCATGGATTTGGCCTGCTTGACTCGCTATCCCGGTGAAGAATATCCCGTCTCGGTTTTTATGGCGGGTTCTCCTGGCGCCGGTAAGACTGAGGTCTCGAAGTCCTTTGTCAATTTGATGGAGGCGCATGGGGCCAAAACGCTTCGTATCGACCCTGACGACTTCAGGGATTATTTTCCTGAGTATAACGGTGCGAATTCGAGCCTGTTTCAGCGCGGCGTAACCGTCATGGTGGAGCGGGCCATCGACCTCGTTTATCAGCAGCGACAGTCATTTCTTCTGGATGGGACTCTCGCGAATCTCGACGTTGCGCGAAAAAACATCCAGCGTGGGCTCGGCAAGAAAAACCGGTCAGTTCAAATCATGTATGTGTATCAAAAGCCGGAACTGGCATGGGAATTCGTGCTTGCACGGGAGGCCATTGAAGGCAGAAATATCCCTTGCGTGGAATTTGTTCGCCAGTTCTATGCATCCAAGGCGACGGTGTGCCAATTGAAGCGCGAGCTTCTGGGGAACATCCAGGTCGATGTGATTCTCAAGGATACTGACGGGACCGATGCAGAGGTTGGTATTGACCTGTCAACCGACGAAATTGACGAACTGGTCAGGCAGCCCTACCATCCTGAACAACTTGAGCAAATGTTGGCCGGAGTAGCCCCATGAAAGGCGAAATTACGGAAACACTGGAAAAATACCCTTCTACAACCATGTCCGACTTTTTCCGAAGCTGTTCGGTGGAGGAAAAGCGTGCGGTCTATCGAAGCGCAGCCAATACTGCAATCACGATGCAAAAAGCCGTGATTTCACTGGCAAGAGAGAAGAAGGCTAAAGAGTTCGCCGGCGAATAAAGCCCGGATTTTCTGATTGAAAGCCCAGCCAGAGTGCTGGGCTTTTTGTCTGTTACTCGTCGCGCCCCTCCATCATGGTGCGCTTGAGCATCACATACACCGCGCCGGCCCCGCCGTGGCGGGCCTGGCAGGAGGTAAAGCCGAGCACCTGGGTGTGCTGGCGCAGCCAGGTGTTGACGTGGCTCTTGATCATCGGCCGCTTGCCGTCCAGCCGCACGGCCTTGCCGTGGGTGACGCGCACGCAGCGGATTTCGAACCTGGTGGCTTCGGCGAGGAAGGCCCACAGGGTTTCCCGGGCCTTCTCCACGGTCATGCCGTGCAGGTCGAGGCTGCCCTCGAACGGGATCTGGCCGGCCTTGAGCTTGCGCATCTGGCTTTCCTGCACCCCGTCGCGGGCCCACATCAACTCATCTTCGGGGCCGACATCGATCACGAACTGATCCGACAAACCATCCACGGTGGTGGCATCGGTGCGCACGGTCGCGGCCTGGCGCAGCTTGGCGATTTGCGCCCGATCAGCCTTGGGTTTGCCGGTGTCGGCGCGGTCGTGCTTGATCGGCTTGACGCCGCGCAACTCGTTCTTGAACAGGGAAAAATCGTCGTCTTGCATGGCAGCCTCCGCGCAGGGCGGGCAGTTTACCTAAATCGCGGCGGCTGCGGCGTGGCAAATACTATCCAAGCGCCATTAGTCGTGCTTTTTCATCAGGTGCGAGGCGATATTCAACGACAACGGCTGGCGCATTCTCCGACGGCTGCTGCGCCATAGCCATACACCCAACCACAGCACCAACAGGCCGATCCCCAGCAGGATCGCTGAACCGCCAGGGCTGGCATTCAGTTCCCCAAGTGCCGGCGAATGCCCAAACAGACCGGCGCCACCAGCGCCAGCCAACAGCAGACCTACGATCGCCAGCAGCGCGGCAATGCCCGCCACCAGGCGCAGACGCCAATTGCTCGGGCCCTTGGGGCGCAAGCGACGAGCATCAAAACCATCGGATATCTTCATTCCGACCTTTCCTCCAGGGTATCGGCCCTTCGACCGGAAGATACACAGGTTGTTCCTGTGCCCGAGGCAAATGCGCGAAATGAGCAGGCTTTGCGGATGAGCGGGGCAATGAACAGGGGCACACCGCTCATCAGAGAGACGATCAGATCAGATCTTTGGTCAATGCCAGGGTCGCAAAGTTGTCGGCCATGATGGCCATTTCAGTTTGCTGCACATGTTCGGCACTGAGCACGCCACCTGTGTAGGGCAAGTCGCGTGTAGCGCAGGCATCTTCCACCAGGGTGCAGCGAAAGCCGAGGTTCTTGGCGGCACGTACCGTGGTGCTGACGCTTGAATGACTCATGAATCCGCAGACGATCAGGTCCAGCGAACCCAGGTCCTGCAAGTGTTTTTCCAGGCCGGTGCCGTGAAAGGCGCTGGGCAGCAGCTTGCCGATAATGGTTTCGTCGCCTTCAGGCTCGAGGCCGGGGATGAATTCGCCGCGCTCGCCTTGCGGATCGAACAGGCCGCCGACGGTGCCCAGGTGGCGCACATGCACAATCGGCCGTCCGGCGTTGCGCGCAGCGGTCACCAGTTGCTTGATGTTGCCGACCGCCGCGTCCATGCCCGAGAGGGCGAGTGGGCCGCTGAGGTATTCCTTCTGGGCGTCGATGATCACGAGGGTCGCATGGGCAAGGTTGGCAGCTGCGTAACCACGACCGCTGAGTTGAAACATCGTCTTTGGAACGGACATTCTGGGGCTCCTGTGAGGGGGGCTTTTGCGACATTGTCCACTGGCTGAGCGGTTCTGTGAATCGCTACCATCGTAAGGTACGCCGTTGCTGGCGTGCAGCCATGTCAAGAGGGTGGCTTGTTTAAGTCATTAGGGGTGATTTGGATGAAATCCGACATACGGCAGAGGTGTTTCGTACATCGTCGGTACAGATGAACGCTGTTAGAATCGCCAGTCGTTTTTTCCAGGAGTCTGCCCCGTGATCACTTCCCGCCTGCGCACCTTGCGCGACCATATCCGTTGGGCTGTCAGCCGTTTCCATGGGGAAAACCTGTTTTTTGGCCACGGCACCGACAATGCCTGGGACGAAGCCCGGCAACTGGTGCTCGGCGCCCTGCATCTGCCGTGGGAAATTGCCGACAGCTACCTGGACTGCAATCTGGAAGAAGAGGAAATCTCCCACGTGCAGCGTTTGCTGCATCGGCGCATCCATGAGCGCGTGCCCACGGCCTACTTGCTCAAGGAGGCGTGGTTCTGCGGCATGTCGTTTATTGTCGACGAGCGCGTGCTGATTCCGCGCTCACCGATTGGCGAACTGATTGAAAACCGCTTCGAACCCTGGCTGGCCCAGCCGCCGGCGCGCATTCTCGACTTGTGCACCGGCTCCGGTTGCATCGGCATCGCCTGTGCCTACGAATTCCCCGAGGCTGAAGTGGTGCTGGGCGACTTGTCCTTCGAAGCCCTCGAGGTGGCCAACCAGAACATTGAGCGCCATGGCGTCGATGAGCGCGTCTATACCGTGCAGGGCGACGGCTTTGACGGGCTGCCGGCTCAGCGCTTCGATCTGATTGTGTCCAATCCGCCGTATGTGGACGCCGAAGACTTTGCCGATATGCCGGATGAATACCAGCACGAACCGGAACTGGGTCTGGCGTGCGGTGACGACGGCTTGAATCTGGTACGGCGGATGCTGGCTGAAGCGGCGGACCACCTGACCGAGAAGGGTTTGCTGATTGTCGAAGTGGGCAACAGCCAGGTGCATGTTGAAGCGCTGTACCCGGAAGTGGATTTCGCCTGGCTGGACTTCCAGCGGGGTGGGCATGGGGTGTTCATGCTCACTGCTGAGCAGTGCCGCCAGCATCAGGCCGTCTTTGCCGCGCGCGTTTAACTCGGTCAATGTGGGAGGGGGCTTGCCCCCGATGAGGCAGTGTCAGTAAATGCATTGTTGACTGACACACCGCTATCGGGGGCAAGCCCCCTCCCACATTTGATTGCATTCCAGTCTGTTACCGGTGCGTGGCAATCCAGATCAACAGCCCCGCCTGAAACACGGTAAACGCCACCAGACAGGTGATGGTAAAGCGCAGCCCGCTGTCCTCGCGTTTGAACTTGAGGACCTTTTCCTCTTCCTTGCGCAGCTTCACCTCCTGCTCGGCCAGGTTGTGCTCGGCCTGTTGCAGCATCTGCGCAGCTTCGAGGATTTCCACGAATTGCACCTTCTCGGTGTTCCAGCTGTCCAGCACATCGCTGACTTTGCCCGGCTGTACGTTGCCCTTGAGGTGTTGCACGTCGGCATAGGCCACGTCAAAACCCTGGACGCGCAGGAAGTGATCGCGGCGCAGGCGCGTGGCTTCGTTGAGCGCGTCCTTGTTGGCCAGGTCCACGCCATCGACGCGGTAGTGTGACCACTTCTTTTTGGCCCATGCGGCGGCCTGGGCCACCAGGAAGCGGCCGAGACCGCGGTTGGCCGGTTCGATTTCCAGGCTGTTGCCCGGGCCGAAGTGCACGCGATGTTTATCGTGATCCACCCAGATATCCAGCTGGTTCTGCTCACGCCGTACGCGCTGGCCGGGCAACTGGATCACCAGGCGCAACAGACTGTGATGCGAATCATGGCGCTCGGCGTAACCGAACTGCACAAACCGCAAGGGCCGCGCGCCGGTCGCACGGTCGATGGCCAACGGGGCGAGGCGCAGCATCTTGAAATGTTCGGCGTGTACGTCCGCCCATGGCAGCGCTGCTGCGGCGGCGGCCTCGGTTTCAGCCGGAATATCGGCGTTGGATTCTGGTGTTGCTTCAGTGGTTGTCATGCGGCGCGATCCTGTCCAAGCCCTGCGAGCCGACAGTCTTTTTACTGTCGACCCTGGGCTTATCGGCCGTTTTCCCCAGGACTGGAGGCCAATTGCCGCTTAACGGGGTGCAAGTTCGTTGATAAAGCGCACTGCCCGCTCGCCCAGCTCGGCGGCGAGGGGCAATTTCGGGTCGTTGTAGGACGCCAGTTGTTGCTTGACGTTGTTGGGCACGATGCGCATCACGTGGTTCATGCCTTCGATCACGGTCAACTGTGCGTCGGGCTTGGCTTGTTTCAGCTGCCGGGCATCGCCTACGCCGACCTGTATGTCGTTGGTGCCCTGGATGATCAATGCCGGCATGCTCAAGCGGGCAAAGGCTGCCGAGGGGTCGGCGCGGAACAGGCTGATCAGATAGGGCTGCACGCTGGGTCGGAAAATACCTTCCAGCGGGGGTGGCACATCGTCATCCACCTGGCCGGCCTTGAGGTGGTCGAGAATTTCGTTGCTGCGCAGCAACAGGGCCGGTGGCAGGTGATCGGCCAGTTGCTGGCGAATCACCTGGTCGACCGGGCGGGCGCTGCCGGACAACGAAATCACCCCGGCCGGGTTCAACTGCGGCGAGGCGAGGGCGGCGACCAGCGCGCCTTCGCTGTGGCCCAGCACAATCAACGGGCCCATGCGCTTGTCGGCCTTGAGCAACTTGCCCCAGGCCACGGCGTCGGCCACGTAGGCGTCGAGGGTCAGGTTGCGCTCATCCGGGGTCGCGGCAAGGCTGGCGGCCACGCCGCGTTTGTCATAGCGCACGCTGGCGATATTGTGTCGGGCCAGCACCCAGGCCAGGCGCTTGAGGCTGTCGTTGCGCGCGCCGTCGGCGCTGTTGCCGTTGCGGTCGGTGGGGCCTGAACCGGCGATGATCAGCACCACCGGCACGGGCTGGTCGGACTGCGGCAACAGCAGCGAGCCAAACAGCTCGCCGCTGCCGGTGTCCAGGCTGATGGGCCGTTGCAGCACGACAGGGGAGGCGGCCTGGACCGCGGCGGTAAACAAGGTGAGGGTGAACAGCAGAACTCGCAGCATCATCGCGCCATCATTGGAGAGGTGCCGGTTGGACCAACGTCTACCGGTAAGGTTTCGAGGATGAACTAGTCGGTTAGCCTGCGTATACTGGCCGCCTTAAGTTATTACGGTTGACTTGATTCAACTGATTTCACGGAGCGCTCCGCATGTCCGGCAACACCTTCGGCAAGCTGTTCACTGTCACCACCGCGGGCGAAAGCCATGGCCCGGCGTTGGTCGCCATTGTCGACGGCTGCCCGCCCGGCCTCGAGCTGGCGGTGCAAGACCTGCAGCGTGATCTGGATCGCCGCAAGCCCGGCACCAGCCGTCATACCACCCAGCGCCAGGAACCCGATGAAGTCGAGATTCTCTCCGGAGTGTTCGAAGGCCGCACCACCGGTTGCGCCATCGGCCTGCTGATCCGTAATACCGACCAGAAGTCCAAGGACTACTCGGCGATCAAGGAGCTGTTCCGCCCGGCCCACGCCGACTACACCTACCATCACAAATACGGCGAACGCGACTACCGCGGCGGCGGCCGCAGTTCGGCCCGTGAAACCGCGATGCGCGTGGCGGCCGGCGCCATTGCCAAAAAATACCTGGCGACCCAGGGCATCGTCGTTCGTGGCTACATGAGCCAGCTCGGCCCGATTGAAATCCCGTTCAAAACCTGGGACAGCGTCGAAGACAATGCCTTCTTCTGCCCCGACCCGGACAAGGTGCCGGAACTGGAAGCCTACATGGACCAGTTGCGCCGCGACCAGGATTCGGTCGGTGCGAAGATCACCGTCGTGGCCGAGGGCGTGAAGCCGGGCCTGGGCGAGCCGATCTTCGACCGTCTCGACGCCGAACTGGCCCACGCGCTGATGAGCATCAACGCGGTCAAGGGCGTGGAAATCGGCGCCGGTTTCGCCTGTGTGGCCCAGCGCGGCACCGAGCATCGCGACGAGATGACCCCGCAGGGGTTCCTCAGCAACAATGCCGGTGGCATCCTCGGGGGCATCTCCTCGGGCCAGCCGATTGTTGCGCACCTGGCGCTCAAGGCCACATCGAGCATCACCACGCCGGGCCGCTCGATCGATGTACATGGCAACCCGGTCGACGTGATCACCAAGGGCCGTCACGATCCGTGCGTCGGCATCCGCGCCACACCGATTGCCGAGGCGATGATGGCTATCGTGTTGATGGACCATCTGCTGCGCAACCGTGGACAAAATGCCGATGTGCAGGTGAGTACGCCGGTGCTGGGCCAGCTGTGACGGGCTGACAGTGACAGCCCTCCCTTATTGGCGCCTCTCCAGCTTCTACCTGTTCTACTTCGCCCTGCTCGGGGCAACGGCACCGTTCCTGGCGTTGTACTTCGATCACCTGGGCTTCTCCAGCGCGCGTATCGGCGAGCTGGTGGCCATTCCCATGCTGATGCGTTGCGTGGCGCCCAACCTGTGGGGCTGGCTGGGCGACTACACCGGTCGCCGCCTGGCCATCGTGCGGTTCGGCGCGGTGTGCACGCTGTTGAGTTTCTCGTTGATTTTCGTCAGCAAGACCTACGCCTGGCTGGCCCTGGTCATGGCCCTGCATGCGTTCTTCTGGCACGCTGTACTGCCGCAGTTCGAAGTGATCACCCTGGCTCATCTGCAACGACAGACATCGCGCTACAGCCAGATCCGCCTGTGGGGCTCCATCGGCTTTATCCTCACCGTCGTGATCATGGGCCGCCTGTTCGACTGGCTGAGCGTGGACATCTACCCGGTGGTGGTCGTGGTGATCATGGCCGGTATCATCGGTGCCAGCCTATGGGTGCCGAATGCGCAGCCCGCCAGCCAGGGCCAGCGCCTGGCCGGCGACGGATTTCTGCGGCAGTTACGCAACCCCGGCGTGCTGGCGTTCTATGCCTGTGTGGCGCTGATGCAGATGAGCCATGGCCCGTATTACACCTTTCTCACGCTGCACCTTGAACACCTGGGCTACAGCCGTGGCGTGATCGGCTTGCTGTGGGCCCTCGGGGTGGTGGCGGAGGTCTTGATGTTCCTGGCCATGAGTCGCCTCCTGGCGCGCTTTTCGGTGCGACGGGTGCTGCTGGCCAGTTTCCTGCTGGCGGCGCTGCGCTGGCTGCTGCTCGGCGCATTTGCCGAATTTTTCTGGGTGTTGCTGCTGGCGCAAGTGCTGCATGCCGCCACGTTCGGCAGTTTCCATGCGGCGGCCATCGCTTTCGTGCAGCGCAGTTTCGGTGATCGTCAGCAAGGCCAGGGCCAGGCGCTTTACGCCGCATTGGCCGGCACCGGCGGTGCGCTGGGTGCGCTCTATGCCGGTTACAGCTGGAACCTGCTGGGGCCCACGCTGACGTTCAGTATTGCGAGCATCGCGGCCCTGGCTGCCGCCGTTATCATTGGCTTTCGATTGCAAGAGCCAAACCAAGGAACCGTGCAATGAGCTATGTCGCTGTCTATGACCTCACTACACCGGCCACCCCTGACAAGGTGCTGACCCACTTCGACGACATTCAGTCGACCCTGGCCGAACACGGCGTGCGCTTTGAGCGCTGGCAGCCCGGCACACTCGAAAAGGATGCCGACGAGGCGCAACTGATTGCGGCGTATCAGACGCAGATTGACGCGCTTGGTTACGCGCGTGCCGAGGTGATCCGCGTGAACGGTGCTGACTCCAAAGAAGCGCTGCCGGCCGAGCGCCTGGATGAACACACCTGCGCTGAAGACCAGGCGCGATTCTTCATCGCCGGCCAGGGGCTGTGCTCGATGCGCATTGGCGAGTATGTCTACGGCGTGCGGTGTGAGAAGAACGATCTGCTGATCGTGCCCGCCGACATGCCCCATTGGTTCGACATGGGTGAGCATCCTTATGGTGTCGTGCTGCATATGTTCAACACCGTCGAGGGCTCGGTGCCGAAGTTGACCGGCAGTGACATCGCCCGGCGCTCTGCGAGGTTGGATGACTAAAACAAATCTTTTAAATGTTCAACCCGGGCAAGTTGGAATTTGCTGTGGGAAGAAGCCTCATAACGCGTAGGGCTTGGCTGTTTATCCTCAGCCTTGGCCCCTCATTGCTCAGGTTGTGTAACTCTCGCTTTGTTCAATGTTCATAGCGCCTGTCAATAGGAGGAATCCGAAGGGTGGCAGCGCATCGGCATATAAAAAGGAGAGAGCAATGAGTCGCCCAGAGGAGATATCTCACCCGTTGGAAATCGTGCCGACGGCCATCAGAAGACGCTTGAGTCTGCTCGGCAAGCCCCTCACCCGGACGGAGCTGGAGATTCTGCGATGGGCCTCCGAGGGCAAGACCATTTGGGAGATGAGCAGGATTCGCTGCACCTCGGAGGCCACGGTCAAATTCCATCTGCGCAATATCTACGGCAAGCTCGACGTGAATAACCGGGTGCAGGCGATGAATGAGGCGACGCGTCAGGGGCTGTGCTGACGGCATAAAAAAAGGGCCGCGACGCTCAACGGCGTCGCGGCCCTTTTTTTAAAGGTGCAGCTTATGCCGAATGGTAAGTCGGCAGAGCAAAGCGGTTCTGGCTTTGCAGCATCGAAATTTGCGGCAGCTCACTGGCCTGTTCTGCCAGGTCGCGGCGGATGGCGCTGATCACCCAGGTCAGTTGGTCGGCGGTGTGCAGCTGCTGATACGAGATCGAGCGCTTGACTTGTTTGCCTTCGCTGTTACGCAGGGTCAACAGAATGCCGCCGTCCGGACGTGGTTGGGTAGTGACGTCGTAGTTGGAAAATACCGAAGCGAATTTATCTTGGATCAGGCTCATGTCTATCAGCTCCATTGGCTCAAGTTGGCAAGCATGGAGTGATGGGTGCAGCGATTGTGCCAGTATTGAGTCTTATAAAAAGTCTTTATAAATCAGTGAGTTATAAATTCTTCAGATTTTCATTTTCGTGCAATTTGCATGAAAGGCCATCGTGCATCCTGCATTTTGCGTTATCCAGGCGGTTAATTCTTACGCGCAGGTCCTCTTTTCCTGACGATTCAGACCGCATCATTCCCGGATAAATTCCATTCCGGCTGCTGGCGGTGTCCGAGATACCGGTGAGCGGACTGCCACTATTGATTCTGGCTATGGGCGCTTTCGACAAAAAAGCCATGACAGCGGGGAACTCCATCGCGACACTGGGCGCCATATAAAGCATCAGAAGAAGGAGCCTTACATGTCGACCCAGCCCAAACAGATGACCGAAGACGAAGCCGCCGAATTTGCCGAGCAAGTCTTCGACGTCGCCCGCAAAGGCGACGCCGCCATGCTCGCAGCGCTGTTGGCCAAAGGCTTGCCGGCCAACTTTCGTAACCACAATGGCGACACGCTGTTGATGCTCGCCGCCTATCACGGTCATGCCGAGGCGGTAAAAGTGCTGCTGGAGTTCAAGGCCGATCCCCTGATTGCCAACGACAAGAACCAACTGCCGATTGCCGGTGCGGCATTCAAGGGCCACCTGGCTGTGGTCAAGGCACTGATCGAAGGCGGCACCCCGGTTGAGGCGGCGTCTTCGGATGGGCGCACGGCGTTGATGATGGCAGCCATGTTCAACCGTGTCGAAATGCTCGAATACCTGCTCGGCCAGGGTGCCAATCCCAAGGCGACCGATGCCCAGGGCGCGACGGCGCTGGCGGCGGCGCAGACCATGGGGGCCGTGGATACCGGGGCGCTGTTGCAAAAACTGGTGTAGGCTACGCGCCCTCGAAAACCCGCCCCCCACAGGACCCGCCCATGAAAACCGTTCTCGTCGAACTCATCAGCAAAATCAGCAGCGGCGTCATGGGGGCGGACGAGGTGGCGCGTATCGCCGATGAGGCGGCTCAGGCCTACGCAGATCCTGCGGCTTTTCTGGCGGCCAATCCGGATATCAACTACGACGACAGCTTTCCGATTCCCCTGGGGGAGTGGGTGGTGGTCGGCAGCTTGCCGGACACTGTGCTGTTCCAGGCCGATACCTACGCCGATCTGTTTGCCCAGATCGTTGCCTCGTTCGGCCCGGGCGTGGCGTTCAACCTCAAGCCCAAGCAATTGGCCAAGACCGAAGACCTGACGGCGCTCAATCGCATCCAGATCCAGATGAGCGCCCTGAGCCCGGAAGACGGTGGCTACGTGCTGCTCAACTTCAGCCAACTGCTCGATGACGAAATCCAGGCCGTCCTGGTGTTCGGCAACGACCTGCCGCGGGTGCTGGAATTGTGCGCCGAGGTCGGCATCAAGGCTGAGCCGTCGCTGGAAGCCCTGAAGATTGCCGTTCACGTTTAAATAATACGGAACCCCCGCCAGGGCTGACTATCCTACAAGGGCATGCCCCCACACTTAGGAGCGACACCATGGGTTCGACTTTCAATGGCCTGATTGGCCTGATCATCCTCGCGCTGGATATCTGGGCGATCATCAACGTTTTCAAAAGCGGCGCGAGCACGGGCGCCAAGGTGTTGTGGATTCTGTTGATCCTGCTGCTGCCGGTACTGGGCCTGATCATCTGGGCGATCGCCGGGCCACGCGGTAACGTGCGAATCTAACGCCGCACTCTGTCAATGTGGGAGGGGGCTTGCTCCCGAGCGCGGTCAGCAACGGATACAGTGCTGACCCACCGCTAATCGGGGGCAAGCCCCCTCCCACATTGGTTTTGATTACCGCCGCCGAATTTGTGTGTCGAAAGTATTCGCTGCACGAAATTTTCACATCCCGTCCAAGACAATTCGCCCGCTTTGTGCCTCTGCCAGGGCCCCAATCCCTGGGGCATTTAAAGCGGTGGCAAGCTCGCACGTTCAGTAATTAATAGCCTTGCCGGCCTTGATCGGGCACCATTTGCCCCGCCGCGTTAACCACCCACCCCGGCCAGCCTGGGCGAGGGCGGACGCCACTGCATTTATTTCGCAACTTCAACTTCCAATGGGTCCTAAAACGACATGGCAAACCCGGACGCCCTGAATCAGCAGCGAGCTTCAAATCGCCTGCTGCAACCGACCGTCAAATCCCATCTGGCGTACACGCTGCTCTGCGCACTGGTCATGATGGTGATGTTCTCCCTGCTGCGCCTGGCGTTGCTGGTTTACAACCGCGAGATGATCCTCGACACACCGGCCTCCACCTTCCTGGAAGCGTTCGCCAACGGCCTGCGCCTGGATATCCGCCTGGTGATGTACCTGCTGGTCCCGCTGCTGTTGGCGTTGTTCAGCGTCCGGGCCATGGCGGCTCGCGGGTTTTTCCGGTTGTGGCTGACCGTTGCGTCCAGCATCGCGCTGTTCCTGGGCCTGATGGAGATGGACTTCTATCGCGAGTTCCACCAGCGCCTCAACGGCCTGGTCTTCCAGTATGTGAAGGAAGACCCGAAAACCGTGGTGAGCATGCTCTGGTACGGCTTCCCGGTGGTGCGCTACCTGCTGGCCTGGGCCGTGGGCACGCTGATCCTGAGCATGGCCTTCAAGGGCGCCGACCGCGCAACGCGCCCGCGCGGCCCGTTCAGTGGCGGCAGCATCGGTACGCGCCAGGTGGCGCCGTGGTACAGCCGCATTGCGGTATTCGTGGTGTGCCTGCTGGTCGCCGTGGTCGCCATCCGTGGCACCCTGCGCCAGGGCCCGCCGTTGCGTTGGGGTGACGTGTACACCACCGACTCGAACTTCGCCAACCAGTTGGGCCTTAACGGGACGCTGTCGTTGATCGGCGCGGCCAAGGCGCGTTTCTCCGCGCATCGCGACAACGTCTGGAAAGCGACCCTGGAACAACCGCTGGCCACCCAGACCGTGCGTGACATGCTGGTACTGCCGAGCGAGAAACTGGTGGATACCGACACCGCTGCCGTGCGCCGTGATTTCACGCCGCCGGCCGAGAAGACCCTGCCGATCAAGAACGTGGTCGTGATCCTGATGGAGAGCTTCGCCGGCCACTCGGTTGGCGCGCTGGGCCGTCCAGGCAATATCACGCCGTACTTCGACAAGTTGTCCAAGGAAGGCCTGCTGTTTGATCGCTTCTTCTCCAACGGCACCCACACCCACCAGGGTATGTTCGCCACCATGGCGTGTTTCCCCAACCTGCCGGGGTTCGAATACCTGATGCAGACCCCCGAAGGCAGCCACAAGCTGTCGGGCCTGCCGCAGTTGCTGAGTGCGCGTGATTTCGACGACGTGTACGTCTACAACGGCGACTTCGCCTGGGACAACCAGTCGGGCTTCTTCAGCAACCAGGGCATGACCAACTTCATTGGCCGCAACGACTTCGTCGATCCGGTGTTTTCCGACCCGACCTGGGGCGTGTCCGACCAGGACATGTTCAACCGTGGCCTGGAGGAACTGAAGGCCCGCGAAGGCGGCAAGCCGTTCTACGCACTGCTGCAGACCCTGTCCAACCACACACCGTACGCGTTGCCGACGCCATTGCCGGTTGAGCAGGTCACCGACCGTGGCAGCCTCAACGAGCATTTGACGGCCATGCGTTACTCCGACTGGGCGTTGGGCCAATTCTTCGAGAAGGCCCGCAAGGAGCCGTACTTCAAGGAAACCCTGTTCGTGGTGGTGGGCGACCACGGCTTCGGCAACGAGCAGCAGATCACCGAAATGGACCTGGGCCGTTTCAACGTGCCGATGCTGATGATCGCACCGGGCATGCAGGAAAAGTTCGGTGAGCGTGACCACACCGTGGGCACCCAGATCGATATCGTGCCGACCATCATGGGCCGCCTCGGCGGTGACACGCTGCACCAGTGCTGGGGCCGTGACCTGCTGAACCTGCCGGAAGGCGACAAGGGCTTCGGCGTGATCAAGCCGTCGGGCAGCGACCAGACCGTCGCCTTGCTGACGGCTGACCGCGTACTGGTCCTGCCCAAGGAAATGCCACCGAAGTTGTGGCAATACGAACTGGGCGCCAACCCGACCGGCAAGGTCATCGCTGAATCGCCGGACGAAGCGGCACTCAAGCAGAAACTCGAGTCGTTCCTGCAAACCGCCACCAAGAGCCTGTTGGATAACACCGCAGGTGTCGTGGACGGTAAGCCGGACTAACGGATCGGCAATAAAAAAGAGGCCTCATTGAGGCCTCTTTTTTTTTACCCTTGGAAGGGGGCTTATATCTTGCCGAGCAACAACAGCACCACCAGAACGACGAGCACCACACCCAGGATACCCGACGGGCCATAACCCCAGTTACGCGAGTGCGGGAAGACCGGCAGGCCACCGACCAACAGGAGGATCAGGATAATGATCAGAATCAGGCTCATGGTTTTATTCCTTATAGGCCTTCTGTAAAGACCGGTTATTCAGCGGGAGTCTCGTCCATCTGATAATGGACGGCTTATCAACTCCGACTCTGTCACCTGATAAAAGATTCCTTATTTTTTTAAAGCATTTCGGTCGCTCGCTTATTTCTTTTAACACCTGCGCAAATGCGCCAAGTTAGTTGAAAAAGATTGAACTTAGGCTATATGCAAGTATCCGACCGGGCCCGCGGTTTGCCTGGGGCATTCATCACTCTGATGGTACATGGGCGAGGCGGGAACCTTCGCTACACTGCCGGTCACTTCCATCGTGAACCACAAGGCTACTTCCTATGCAAAACCGCATGATGATCACGGGCGCCGGGTCCGGTCTGGGTCGTGAAATCGCACTGCGCTGGGCCCGTGAGGGGTGGCAGCTGGCCTTGTCGGATGTCAGCGAGCCCGGCTTGCAGGAAACCCTGAGGTTGGTGCGCCAGGCCGGTGGCGACGGTTTCATCCAGCGCTGCGATGTGCGTGACTACAGCCAGCTCACGGCGCTGGCGCAGGCGTGCGAAGTGAAGCTTGGCGGCATCGATGTGATCGTCAATAACGCCGGTGTGGCGTCCGGTGGGTTCTTTGCCGAGCTGTCGCTCGAGGATTGGGACTGGCAGATCGCAATCAACCTGATGGGTGTGGTCAAGGGCTGCAAAGCGTTCCTGCCGCTGCTGGAACAGAGCAAGGGCCGCATCATCAACATCGCCTCGATGGCCGCGCTGATGCAGGGGCCGGCCATGAGTAACTACAACGTGGCCAAGGCCGGCGTGGTGGCGCTGTCGGAAAGCTTGCTGGTAGAACTCAAACAGCAGGAAATCGGCGTGCATGTGGTCTGCCCGTCGTTTTTCCAGACCAATCTGCTGGATTCATTTCGTGGGCCGACCCCGGCGATGAAGGCGCAGGTGGGCAAGTTGCTCGAGAGTTCGCCGATCTCGGCGACGGATATCGCCGACTATATTTATCAGCGCGTGAGTGAGGGCGAGTTCATGATTCTGCCCCACGAACAGGGGCGAATGGCGTGGACACTCAAGCAGAAAAACCCTCAGTTGCTGTATGACGAGATGACGCTGATGGCGGACAAGATGCGCGCCAAGGCGCAGGCCTTAAAGGGCTGATAGGGGTGCGGTCTGTCAGGCAAATTACCTATGCCTGTAGGTGATGCCTGATTTGGCCGCGAGCCATTGCTGGTTGCGCTACAAACACTCAAGGTCAGGGTCCTGATATTCGAAAAAGGACAACCGCCATGCTGGTCTTGAGCCGCGTTTTAGGCGAAAGCATTTCCATCGGCGATGATATCGCTTTGCACATTCTTGAAGTCAGTGCCAACCACGTGAAGTTCGGTATCGCAGCGCCGGCAGGCGTCAGCGTGCATCGCGCCGAGGTGTACCGCAAAATCCTCGAACGCCAGGCCAGGGCCGCTCGCGCGGTGCCGGTGCCCAACCCGTAGCGTCCCCGTCAATCAAACAGGTGCTTGGGCACGTCGTGCTTGAGCATCAGTTGGCATTGCTCGCTTTCCGGGTCGAACACAATCAGCGCCTGGCCCTTGGTCAATGCCTGACGCACGCGCAGTACCCGGGTTTCCAGCGGTGTGTCGTCGCCATTGTCGGTGCCATCGCGGGTGACGAAGTCTTCGATGAGGCGGGTCAGGGTGTCGACTTCAAGCGCGTCGTAGGGGATCAGCATATAAGCCTCAGGGGTCAAGTCCCGGCGATGCTACTGTGCCGGGACTTTTGTTTCCAGTGTCGGGCGTTTCCAGTATCAGCTGTTGCCGGCGTCGGCCTTGTTCCCGACCAGGCTGTCCACCGACGGCACCCGGGTATCGCTCTCCATCTGCGTCTCATGTTCGATCTGATGGCTGAAGCGGTCCAGGGAGCCTTGTGCCGGTTGCGCGTCGCTGGCGAATACCGGCGGGCTGAGGATATACGCGCCGAGCAGCCGACTCAGCGCCGCCAGGCTGTCGATGTGAGTGCGCTCGTAACCGTGGGTGGCATCGCAACCGAACGCCAGCAGGGCGGTGCGAATGTCATGCCCGGCGGTGACCGCCGAATGCGCGTCGCTGAAGTAATAGCGGAACAGATCGCGCCGCACCGGCAGGTCGTTATCGGCCGCCAGGCGCAGCAAATGCCGTGACAGGTGATAGTCATACGGCCCGCCGGAATCCTGCATCGCCACGCTCACCGCGTGCTCGCTGGAATGCTGGCCCGGAGCGACCGGGGCGATGTCGATGCCGACAAACTCACTCACATCCCAGGGCAGGGCGGCGGCGGCACCGCTGCCGGTTTCCTCGGTGATGGTGAACAGCGGGTGGCAGTCGATGAGCAGCGGTTCGCCGCTGTCGATGATGGCCTTGAGCGCAGCGAGCAGGGCGGCGACGCCGGCCTTGTCGTCCAGGTGACGTGCGCTGATGTGGCCGCTTTCGGTGAACTCCGGCAGTGGGTCGAATGCCACGTAGTCACCGACGCTGATCCCCAGGGAATCGCAATCGGCACGGGTCGCACAGTAGGCGTCCAGGCGCAGTTCCACATGGTCCCAGCTCACCGGCATTTCATCCACGGCGGTGTTGAACGCGTGCCCGGAGGCCATCAGTGGCAGCACGCTGCCGCGAATCACGCCGTTGTCGGTGAACAGGCTGACGCGGCTGCCTTCGGCAAAGCGGCTTGACCAGCAGCCGACCGGCGCCAGGGTCAGGCGACCGTTGTCCTTGATGGCGCGCACGGCGGCGCCGATGGTGTCCAGGTGCGCGGAGACGGCGCGGTCAGGGCTGTTTTTCTGGCCCTTGAGGGTCGCGCGAATCGTGCCGCGCCGGGTCATTTCAAACGGGATGCCAAGCTCTTCCAGGCGTTCGGCGACGTAGCGCACGATGGTGTCGGTGAAGCCGGTGGGGCTGGGAATGGCGAGCATTTCCAGCAGCACTTTCTGCAGGTAGGCCAGGTCGGGTTCGGGAATGGTTCGGGTCATGGAAACTCCTGATGAGTTGAGGGCATCGATGGTTTCGATGAGGTAAGGGGGAATGTCGTTGCCTTCACCGGCCTCATCGGGGGCAAACCCCCTCCCACCTTTGATAGGTGAACACCGTCAGATGTGGGAGGGGGGCTTGCCCCCGATAGCGGTTTCACATTCAACACATTCCTCAAGCGGCCGGCTGACTGTGTGGAAACAACAAATCCACAAACTTCTCAGCGGTCGGTTGCGGTTCATGGTTGGCCAGCCCGGCGCGCTCATTGGCTTCGATAAACACGTACTCCGGCTGGTCGGCGGCAGGGACCATCAGGTCCAGGCCAACCATGGGGATATCCAGGGCGCGGGCTGCACGCACAGCCGCATCCACCAGGGTCGGATGCAAAATGGCCGTGACATCTTCCAGGCACCCGCCGGTGTGCAGGTTGGCGGTGCGGCGCACGGCCAGTTGCTCGCCACGGGGCAGGACGCTGTCGTAGTCGTAGCCGGCGGCCTTGAGGGTGCGCTCGGTTTCCGCGTCCAGGGGGATCTTGCTTTCGCCATCGGTGGCAGCCTGACGACGGCGGCTTTGCGCTTCGATCAATGCACGAATCGAATGCTGACCGTCACCCATCACTTCGGCAGGGCGGCGAATCGCCGCGGCGACCACTTCGAAGCCAATCACCAGAATGCGCAGGTCCAGACCCTCGTGGAAGCTCTCGAGCAACACGCGGCTGTCGAACTGGCGCGCCGCTTCGATGGCTTGCTGCACCTCCTCGAAAGTCTGCAGATCCACCGCCACGCCCTGGCCCTGCTCGCCATCGAGCGGCTTGACCACGATGCGTTGATGTTCGTCGAGGAACTCCAGGTTGTCGTCGGCGCTGCCCGCCAGTTGCTGCGCCGGCAACTTCAAACCGGCGGCCTTGAGCACCTTGTGGGTCAGGCTTTTGTCCTGGCACAGGGTCATGCTGATGGCGCTGGTCAAGTCGCTCAGCGACTCGCGGCAGCGCACGCGGCGCCCGCCGTGGCTGAGGGTGAACAGGCCGGCATCGGCATCATCCACCTGCACGTCGATGCCGCGTCGATGGGCTTCTTCGACAATGATCCGTGCATAAGGATTGAACCCCGCCTGCGGCCCAGGGCCGAGAAACAGCGGCTGGTTGATGCCGTTCTTGTGCTTGATGGCGAACGTGGTCAGCGCACGAAAGCCCAGCTTGGCGTAGAGGCTCTTGGCCTGGCGGTTATCGTGCAACACCGACAGGTCCAGATAGCTCAAGCCACGGCTCATGAAGTGCTCCACCAGATGGCGCACCAGCACTTCACCCACGCCGGGCCGTGTGCATTGCGGGTCTACCGCCAGGCACCACAGGCTGCAACCGTTTTCCGGGTCATGGAACGCTTTCTGATGGTTCAGGCCCATGACGCTGCCGATGACCGCGCCGCTGTCCTCATCTTCCGCCAGCCAGTACACCGGGCCGCCTTGATGGCGCGGCGTCAGGCGTTCGGCGTCAATAGGCAGCATGCCGCGGCCCTGATAGAGCAGGTTCACCGCCTGCCAGTCGGCTTCGCTCTGCACGCGACGGATCCGAAAACCGCGGAACACACGGGTAGCGGGACGGTAGTCACTGAACCACAGGCGCAGGGTGTCGGACGGGTCGAGGAACAACTGCTGTGGATCGATGCCGAGGATCTGCTGGGGCGCGGCCACATACAGCGCAATATCGCGCTCGCCGGCCTGTTCGTTGAGCAGTTCCAGGGCAAGGCTGGCGGGGTCGGGGAAGGTGTGCCCGATCAACAAACGCCCCCAACCGCAATGCACGGCAATCGGTTCGGGGCCTTGCGCGCTGCCGTCTTCGGCAAGCCGCGCCTGCAGACGCTCGTAGGTCGGCGCCTGGCCCTTGAGCAAGCGTTGGCTGTACGCCGCGGCGTTAGGTTTCATTGATCAGATTCCTTGTTCGCTGAGCCACAGGTTCAGCGCCGCCAGTTGCCACAGCTTGGAGCCGCGCAACGGGGTCAATTGGCCTTGTGGGTCCGTCAGCAGGCGGTCGAGCATGGCGGGGTTGAACAGGCCACGGTCCTGGCTCGGGTCCAGCAGCAGCTCGCGCACCCAGTTCAGGGTGTCGCCTTGCAAGTGCTTGAGGCCCGGCACCGGGAAGTAGCCTTTCTTGCGGTCGATCACTTCGCTGGGGATTACCCGGCGCGCAGCTTCCTTGAGCACCTGCTTGCCACCGTCGGGCAGCTTGAACTTGCCCGGCACGCGGGCCGACAGTTCCACCAGGCGGTAGTCGAGGAATGGCGTGCGTGCTTCCAGACCCCAGGCCATGGTCATGTTGTCGACGCGTTTGACCGGGTCGTCCACCAGCATCACGGTGCTGTCCAGGCGCAGGGCCTTGTCGACGGCGGCATCAGCCCCCGGCATCGCGAAATGTTCGCGCACGAAGTCCCCGGCGGCGTCGTTGGCGGTCAGCCATTTCGGCGCGACGGTGGCGGCGTAGTCGTCGTAGCTGCGGTCGAAAAACGCGTCGCGATAAGCCGCATACGGATCGCTGGCGCCGTCCACCTGCGGGTACCAGTGGTAACCGGCGAACAGCTCGTCGGCGCCCTGGCCGCTCTGCACCACCTTGCAATGCTTGGCCACTTCCCGCGACAGCAGGTAGAAGGCGATGCAGTCATGGCTGACCATCGGCTCGCTCATGGCGCGGAATGCTGCCGGCAGTTGCTCGATGATCTCGCTTTCGGCGATGCGCAACTGATGGTGACGGGTACCGTAATGCTTGGCGATCAGGTCAGAATACTGGAACTCGTCGCCGCGCTCGCCGCCGGCATCTTCAAAGCCGATGGAGAAGGTCGACAAATCCTCTACGCCCACTTCGCGCAGCAGGCCGACGAGCATGCTCGAGTCGACGCCACCGGAGAGCAGCACGCCGACATCCACAGCTGCACGTTGGCGGATCGCGACGGCTTCGCGGGTGCTGTCGAGTACGCGATCGGTCCAGTCTTCCAGGGTCAGGTGTTTTTCATCTTCGTGGGGGCCGTAGGGCAGGGTCCACCAGGTTTGCTGTTCAGTCTTGCCGCTGGCGTCGATGCGCATCCAGCTCGCCGGTGGCAGTTTTTCAATGCCCGCCAGCAGCGTGCGCGGTGCAGGCACCACGGCATGGAAGTTCAGGTAGTGATTGAGGGCCACCGGGTCGAGGATCGGGTTGATATCGCCGCCCTTGAGCAGCGCCGGCAAGGCCGAGGCAAAGCGCAGGCGCTGGCCGGTGCGCGACAGGTACAGTGGTTTGACGCCGAGACGGTCACGGGCGATGAACAGACGCTGCGCATCGCGCTCCCAGATGGCGAACGCGAACATGCCGTTGAGCTTGGGCAGGAGCGCTTCGCCCCAGGCGTGATAGCCCTTGAGCAGCACTTCGGTGTCACCGCCGGAATAGAAGGCGTAGCCGAGGGCTTCCAGCTCTTGGCGCAGTTCCGGGAAATTGTAGATTGCGCCATTGAAGGCCAGGGACAGCCCCAGTTGGGCGTCGACCATCGGTTGGGCGGAGCCGTCCGACAGGTCCATGATTTTCAGGCGGCGATGGCCCAGGGCAATCGGCCCTTGGGCATGAAAGCCCCAGGCGTCGGGGCCACGGGGGGCGAGGTGATGCGTGATGCGTTCCACGGCTGCCAGGTCGGCAGGTTGATGATCAAAGCGTAACTCGCCAGCTAATCCACACATAAGTTCCTTACCGGTTTTTCCGTTGGGGAGGGTCAATACTCAATACGCCTTAAAGGGCGCGTACCCAGAAACTGACCCAGTGCTATGCGCGGAGTTTTAGATCAATAAGTTATAAAGCAAACTGCCATGAGGTCATCAGGCCTGCACTTTGGAGGCCTGTGATTTGCCGCGAACCAGGGCGCGCAGGGCAAATCGATTGGGATGACAGGCCTCGGCCACCGCGCTCGGCAAGGGCAGCGGTTCGTCACAGAGCCAGGCTGCGAGCAGTTCGCCGCACAGTGGCGCGGTGACCAGACCGCGTGAGCCGTGGCCGCTGTTGATGTACAAGCCCGGCAGCCACGGGCAGGGTGTGTGTGGAACTTGCCGGGCGTCTTTGCCCAGTGCGGCGTACACCTGTGCAAAGGCCTCACGGTCGGCCAACGGGCCAACGATCGGCAGGTAGTCGGGGCTGGTGCAACGAAAGGCCGCACGGCCCTGCACGTGTTCCGGTGCCACTGTGTCGGCGTCCAGGCGTTGCAGCAGGTCCTCGGAAATCTCGCGCAGCCTCTGCAGATTGCCGGCATGTTCGGCGCGCGTGGGGGCGAGGTCCTGGTTATTGAAATCAAAACTGGCACCCAGGGTGTGCTCGCCCAGGCGGGCCGGTGCGACATAACCTTCAGCGCAGACCACGGTGGCCAGCGCCTGACTCGCCGGCGTCTGCGCCAGGCAGGTGATTTGCCCCCGTATGCGCTTGAGCGGCAAGTCGGCGCTGGGTGCGAACCGCTTGATCTCGGCAGCGCCGGCGAGCACCACCACGCTGGCGCTGGCCAGTACCCGCTCACCGTCGCGCGCGCACCACTGATCATCCACTCGGTCGAGTTCAAGCACCTCGCGGTGGGTGAGCACGTTAATCAAGGGGTGCGTTGCCTGCCACTGGCAGAGCGACGGTGGATGCACCCAGCCGCCTTCGGGGAAAAACAGACCGCCCTGGGCCACGTCGATCCCGGCGCATTGCCGGGCCTGATCGCGATCGACCAGGTGCAGCAGTTCCGGGGGAAAGGCTGCGGCCAGTTGGGCCTGGCGCTCGCCCTCCCTGGCGTCGAACGCCAGTTGCAACACGCCGCAGTCGTCCCAGTCGACGCCACGGTGCAACTGTTCAAGCAGGCGTCGGGTATGCCCGAAGCCGCTGAGTATCAGTTGGGACAGTGCAGTCCCGTGCGCTGACAGTTTCAGGTACAGCACGCCCTGGGGATTGCCGGAAGCCTCTGCAGCCAGGCCGGCATGCCGTTCCAGCAGACTGACCCGCCAACCCCGCGCCGCCAGGCTGGCGGCGGTGGCGCAACCGGCCAGGCCACCGCCGATGACCATGGCGTGGCGGTCACCGGTGACTGGCGCCGGCCGTGCAAACCAGGGCCTGGCGCGGGCGGGCGCCGGACGGTCCTCGGGCCACCCCAGAAACTCCCCGCGCAGGATCTCCCACTTATGGCCAATGCCAGGCGTGCGTTTCATCTTGAACCCGGCGGCATTGATCAGCCGGCGTACCCAGCCGGTGCTGGTGAAGGTGCTGATGGTCGAACCCGGTGCGGCCAGGCGGGCCAGTTCGGCGAATAGCTCGGCGGTCCACATGTCAGGGTTTTTCGCCGGGGCAAAGCCGTCGAGAAACCACGCATCTATTTGCGCGTCCAGTTGCGGCAGTTGCTCCAGGGCGTCGCCGATCAGCAGGGTCAGGGTGACGCGACCGTTGTCCAGCACCAGGCGCTGGAAGCCTTGATGGATGGCGATGTACTGGCCCAGCAACTGCTCGGCGTAAGGTTGCAGTTCGGGCCAGAGGGCGAGGGCGCGTTGCAGGTCGGTATGGCTGAGCGGGTATTTCTCCACACTGACAAAATGCAGGCGTGCCCCGGCCACCGCCTGCTGGTCGAATAACTGCCAGGCACACAGGAAATTCAAGCCCGTACCGAATCCGGTTTCACCGATCACCAGGCGCCCACCGGCCGGCAAGGCCGCAAAACGCGCCTGCAAGCGGTTCTGTTCAAGGAACACATAACGGGTTTCTTCCAGGCCCGACTGGTCGGAGAAATACACGTCATCGAACACCCGCGAGTGCGGGCGGCCTTGGTCGTCCCAGTCGACCTGGGCGTGGGTGATCGGGTTCATGGGTGGCTCATATGAATAACGGCAGGTAAAGACAAGGCGGCCATTCTAGCCGATCAACCGGTCTTGAATTGATCCACGGCAAGCGGCGGTTGAATTTCCTCCCGCGTGTCGTTGCCCAATCCGCTAGTCTTGAGCCATCTTGAAACGGAGCTGCCCATGTTCGAATCCGCCGAAATCGGTCACGCCATCGACAAAGACACCTATGACGCCGAAGTGCCGGCCCTGCGTGAAGCCTTGCTGGAAGTGCAGTACGAGCTGCAACAGCAGAAGCGCTTTCCGGTGATCATCCTGATCAACGGCATCGAAGGCGCGGGCAAGGGCGAAACCGTCAAGCTGCTCAATGAGTGGATGGACCCGCGCCTGATCGAAGTGCGCACTTTCGACCAGCAGACCGACGAAGAACTGGCGCGCCCGCCGGCCTGGCGCTACTGGCGGCAGTTGCCCGCCAAAGGCCGCATGGGGATTTTCTTCGGCAACTGGTACAGCCAGATGCTGCAGGGCCGGGTGCATGGACAGATCAAGGATGCGCGGCTCGATCAGGCCATCGCCGGTGCCGAGCGCCTGGAAAAGATGCTGTGCGATGAAGGCGCGCTGATCTTCAAGTTCTGGTTCCACCTGTCCAAGAAACAGATGAAGGCGCGGCTCAAGGCCCTGGCCGATGACCCGCTGCACAGCTGGCGCATCAGCCCGCTGGACTGGCAGCAGTCCAAGACTTACGACAAGTTCGTGCATTTCGGCGAGCGCGTTCTGCGCCGCACCAGTCGCGACTACGCACCGTGGCACGTGATCGAGGGGGTCGACCCGCATTACCGTGGGCTGACCGTGGGCAAGATCCTGCTCGAAGGCCTGCAGAGCGCGTTGAAGCAGGCCAGGGTCAAGGCCAGTGGCATGAACCCGGCGCCGCTGCCGTCGTCGGTGGACCAGATGAGCCTGCTCAACAGCCTCGACATGAGCCTGCGGCTGGACAAGGACGATTACGAAGAACAGCTGATTACCGAACAGGCGCGCTTTTCCGGCCTGATGCGCGACAAACGCATGCGCAAGCACGCGCTGGTCACCGTCTTTGAAGGCAACGACGCGGCCGGCAAGGGCGGAGCGATCCGCCGTGTCGCGGCCGCGCTGGACCCGCGCCAGTACCACATCGTGCCGATTGCCGCGCCCAGCGAAGACGAGCGCGCCCAGCCGTACCTGTGGCGGTTCTGGCAGAAGATCCCGGCGCGGGGCATGTTCACCGTGTTCGATCGCTCCTGGTACGGCCGCGTGCTGGTGGAGCGCATCGAAGGCTTCTGCACCCCGACGGACTGGATGCGCGCCTATGGCGAGATCAATGATTTCGAAGAGCAGCTGCGCGATGCCGGTGTGATCGTGGTCAAGTTCTGGCTGGCGATCGACAAGGAGACTCAATTGGAACGCTTCAAGGCCCGCGAAGAGATTCCGTTCAAGCGCTTCAAGATTACCGAAGACGACTGGCGCAACCGCGACAAGTGGGACGACTACCGTGCGGCGGTAGGCGACATGGTTGATCGCACCAGCACCGAGGTGGCGCCCTGGACGCTGGTGGAAGCCAACGACAAGCGCTGGGCGCGGGTCAAGGTATTGCGCACGATCAACCGGGCATTGGAAGACGCATTCGAGAAGTCCGACAAGCACGACAAGAAGAAAAAGAAATAGAAAAAGCCTGGATCGAACCCGGTCCAATGTGGGAGGGGCTTGCCCCCGATGGCGGTGGGTCAGCTGCAGCTGCATCGACTGACAGCCTGCCATCGGGAGCAAGCCCCCTCCCACATTGGATTTGTGCACATCAGATAGACTCCCTGCGCGTGCCATGCCTTCGCCAAACCCGACAAGCACGACAAAAAGAAACAGCCTGAGCCTGACTCGATCCAACTGTGGGAGGGGGCTTGCTCCCGATGGCGGTGCGTCAGTTGCAGCTGCATCGACTGACAGCCTGCCATCGGGAGCAAGCCCCCTCCCACAGTGGATTTGTGCACATCAGATAGGCTCCCTGCGCGTCATGCCTTCGCCAAACCCGACAAGCGCGACAAAAAGAAACAGCCTGAGCCTGACTCGATCCAACTGTGGGAGGGGGCTTGCTCCCGATGGCGGTGGGTCAGTTGCAACTGCATCGACTGACAGCCTGCCATCGGGAGCAAGCCCCCTCCCACATTGGATTTGTGCACATCAGATAGACTCCCTGCGCGTCATGCCTTCGCCAAAACCGACAAGC